>RFNS01000181.1 GCA_009927055.1 Alphaproteobacteria bacterium
ACTTAAAATCTTCATCGCGGGCAAATTTGCTTTCAAAGGCTTGCTGGCGTTCGTGCATGTTGGTCATGGTTTTTCTCTCCTGCGGCGTCCTCTCTTGGTTAACGCAACGGGCGGCCGGGCGCAAGGGATGGGGGCTGGGCCGCATTGTCAGCGTGCGGGTAAACTGATAGCCTTGAGAAGACTCAACAAGACACAGAGGTAGCCCATGTTGCCGCGCACGCGTCGCCGCCGAATTTACGAAGGCAAGGCCAAGGTGATGTTCGAAGGGCCCGAACCCGGCACGCTGATACAATATTTCAAAGACGACGCCACCGCTTTTAACAACCAAAAACGCGGCACCATCAGCGGCAAGGGTGTGCTAAACAATCGCATTTCTGAATACATCATGATCAAGCTGGGCGAAATTGGCGTGCCCACGCACTTTATGAAACGCCTGAACATGCGCGAGCAGCTGGTGCGTCAGGTGGAGATTATCCCGCTTGAGGTGGTGGCGCGCAATGTGGCGGCGGGTTCGCTCTCCAAACGTTTTGGCCTGGCCGAGGGCACGGTGCTGCCCCGCTCGGTGATTGAGTTTTATTATAAATCAGATGCGCTGGGCGACCCCATGGTGGCCGATGAACACATCACCGCCTTTGGCTGGGCCACACCCGCCGAGATTGACGAGATGATGTCGCTGACGCTGCGTATCAACGATTATCTGACCGGCTTGTTTCTGGGCATTGGTTTGCGCCTTGTCGATTTTAAGCTGGAATTTGGCCGCGTGATTGATGAGAATGACAACCTGCGCATTATTCTGGCCGATGAAATTTCGCCCGATAACTGCCGCCTGTGGGATGTGAAGACCAACGAAAAACTTGATAAAGATCGTTTCCGCCAAGATTTGGGCCAGGTGGGTGAGGCGTACCAAGAAGTGGCGCGCCGTTTGGGCATTATGCCTGAAGCCTCGGCCGAACCGTTGAAGATTGAGCAGGAGTAGCCATGAAAGTGCGCGTGGATGTGACGCTGAAACACGGCGTGCTAGACCCGCAGGGCAAGGCCGTGGCGCATGCGCTGGTGGGGCTTGGGTTTTTGGGCGTGCGCGATGTGCGCGTGGGCAAGACCATTGAGCTGGATATCGATGCCGCCAGCGACGCCGCCGCCAAGGAGAACGCCACCCGCATGGCGACCGCACTTCTGGCCAACCAAGTGATTGAAGATTTCTCGGTCACCGTGCTGGCCGCATAAGGAATGGCCGTGTCGCGTTTTTTTGTCACCCACAAACATCATGTCATTCCGGCCGAAGCCGGAACCCATGGGGCCGATGTTCAGAAAAAACTGCATCGGGGAAAAATCCCATATCTTGTTCACCCTCATTTTCCTCAACATAAGGACACCATCATGAAACAGGCGCGCGGTTTTACACTGGTAGAAATGGCCATTGTGCTGGTGGTGGTGGGGTTGATTATTGGGGGCGTGCTGGGCGGTCAGCAGATTATGACCAGCGCGCGCACCAAAACCTTTATCAATGACATGCAGGCGTTTCAGGCCGCCTTTCAAACCTATAGCCAGAATTACAGGGCCGTAGCGGGGGATGATAGCAATGCCGTGGGGCGTTTTGGCACCAATGTCAGCGCCAATGGCGATGGCGATGGCCGGGTGGGCATTACCAGCGCCTTGACCGAAACGTATAACCGCACCGGCACCATTGCCAGCAACGAAGAATCAGAAAGCCAGCTGGTGTGGGAAATGCTGCGCGCGGCCACGCTGGTGAAGGGCAGTGGTGCGGCCCAGCCCACCAACCCCTTCAACGGCATCTATGGCGTGCAAAACGGCGCGTTTAGTGATGGCATTCCGCTGGGCACCAATGTGGTGTGCGGCAATCAGGTGCCGGGCGCAGCGGCGCTGGCCATTGATACGCAAATGGATGATGGCGAACCCGAAAGCGGTGCCGTGCGCGGCGGAACAGGCGCGCTGGATGATGCCGCCGCCACCACCTATGATACCGGCAGCACCTATACGCTTTGCACCGCGCTCTAGGTTTCAGGTTCATGGGCCGCCATACACACAAAGGGTTTACCCTGGTGGAAATGGCCTTTGTGGTGGTGGTCATGGGGCTTATTCTGCTGGCGGTGCTGCCCACCCTTTCAACCGTGCGCCAAAGCACGCAAACCGCCATAACGCACGACAACCTGAAAGGCGCCATGCGCGCCGTGGCCGCCTTTGTGCAGGCGCATGGTTGCGTGCCGTGCCCCACGCCGGCCAACCGTTTTGGCGCTGGTTTTGGCCGCGTGCGCGGCGATGAGGCTGTGGGCGCCCCCCTGTGTGGTGGCAGTTGTGTGGCGCGCGAGGGGATTTTGCCCTTTGTCTCGCTGGGCATGCCGGCCCGCGCCGCGCAAGATGGCTGGGGGCGGTGGATGACTTATGCGGTGGATACAAACCTGACGCAAAATTTTGGCATTGTGCCGCCCACGCGCCCGTGCACGAGTGCAGAAATGACCAATAACCCCACCCAGTGCCGATCATCTAACCACGCGCAAAACGGGTTGTGCCGCAGCAATCTTCCCCCCTCTGGCAACATGCGCGTGATGCAAACCATGGGGTCTGCGACAGATACCGATGTGGCGGTGCTTCTTCTCTCGCACGGGAAAAATGGTTATGGGGCTTTTCAGGCGTCGGCCTCCAGCGAGACAACCCTGATCAGGCGCCTGTCGTTTCCGCCACCACCCAACAGCACTGTGTGCAGCGACGGTGGCGTGGAACAATGCAACGGCCAGGGCGGCGACAATGGCCTTTATTATGACCGCGACCATGTCAGCAACGCAGGCGATGTGTTTGATGATGTGCTGCTGTATTATGATCGCAACCAGCTGGTGGCGCTGCTGGGGGGTGCGGCCTGCCAGACATCATGGGGGGCGCCATGATGCCCCCGCACGCCGAACGTTTGGGCGAGCGGTTAATCCATCAAGGCGCGTTGCAGCCCGAACAATTGCGCGTGGCGCTTTATGAACAGCAGCAAAACGGCGGCATGCTGGGCGAAATTTTGCTAGAGCTGGGATTTATCCCCCGCTCTACCCTGCTGCTTCTTTTGCAAGATATGCTGCAGGTAACAGCGCTGCAGCATGTGCCGCAGCATATTCCGCCCCATTTGCTGCAGCGCCTGCCGCCCAGCGTGGCGCGGCAATGTTTGGCGCTGCCTGTGGCGCAGCAAGGCCCCGTGGTGCAGGTGGCCATGGCCGACCCGCACGATTTGCTGTCGCGCGATATGCTGCAAAACCATTTGCC
Source organism: Alphaproteobacteria bacterium (assembly GCA_009927055.1). GTDB lineage: Bacteria > Pseudomonadota > Alphaproteobacteria > UBA9219 > RFNS01 > RFNS01. The sequence goes on from RFNS01000181.1 coordinate 3,262, forward strand.
CGAAGGGGCGGTGCTGCAACCCTGTCTGCTGCCCGCCGCCGATGTGCTGGATTTGATCGCCAAACATTATCCCGATCAAGATGATCTCGATCGTTTGCTTTTTCAGCTCGATCAGCAGCGCGGCGATGATGAACGCGGCCACGCCACGCACAAACTGGTCGATTTGTTGTTGCAGCGCGCGGTGCATGCGCGCGCGTCTGATATTCATCTAGAGCCTGAAGACAGGTTTGTGCGCATTCGTTTCCGCATCGATGGCACGCTGGAACAAGCCATGCTGCTGCATGCCGATCATTGGCCCCCTGTAGCGCAGCGCCTGAAGGTTTTGGCGCGGCTGAATTTGGCGCACACCCGCCTGCCGCAAGATGGCCGGTTTAAGGCCACCGTTGGCGGGCAGGATATCGATTTTCGTATCAGCATCATGCCCACTGTGTGGGGCGATAATATTGTGCTGCGCGTGCTCGATCCGCGGGTGGCGCTGCGCCCCCTGGCCGATTTGGGATTTTTCCCCGATCAAGTGGCGCTGCTTGAAAAACTTTTGGCCAGGCCTTCGGGGCTTGTGCTGGTCACGGGGCCTGTGGGCAGCGGCAAAACCACCACGCTGTTTGCGCTGCTTCATCTGCTTAACAAGCTGGGCCGAAAAATTGTGACGCTGGAAGACCCCGTGGAATATCAGCTGAATTTCATCAGACAAACCGCCGTGCAGGAAGCGCAGGGCCTGACCTTTGGCACGGGCGTGCGCGCGCTGCTGCGCCAAGACCCCGATGTGCTGCTGATTGGTGAAATGCGCGATGCCGATACGGCGCACATGGCGTTGCGCGCGGCGCTGACAGGTCATCGCGTGTTCAGCACCATGCACACGCAAGATGTGTTTGGCGTCATCCCGCGTTTGTTCGATCTCGGCCTCAGCCCCGCCACGCTGGCCGGACACGTGCACGCCATCATCAATCAGCGGCTGGTGCGCCAGCATTGCACCACCTGCGCGGGCCGCGCCAGCAATGTGGTGGCCATGACAGCGCAGGGGCACGGGTGCGCGGCGTGCCGCTATACGGGCTATGCGGGCCGCACCATGGTGGCCGAAATTTTGGAACTGACGCCCGCGTTTGATGATCTGCTTTTATCACGCGCGGGCCGCACCGCCTGGCAAACATTGGCGCAGCAGCATGGGTTTCAATCGCTGCAGGCGCGCGCGAAACAAAAAATGGCCGCAGGCATCATCGATCACGCCTCGGCCGCCGACGTGATGGACATGGACGCCATCACCCCACCGGCCACGCCCACCGAGATGACACCATGAACCGCTATGCGTTTCGGGCGCTTGCCGTGTCGGGCCGATTGGTGCGCGGGCAAGAACAGGCGCGCGATGTGGCCGAGCTGACCCAGCGCCTGGCCGCACGCCAGCACGAACTGTTGGATGCGCGATTGATCACAACAATATCCTGGTCGCTGGGGGGCGATCCTCAGCGTCATTGGCAGCAGTGGTGTCAGCACATGTTGTGGCTGCATCAGGCGGGCGTGCCGCTGCCGGTGTCGCTGCAAAATCTGGCCGATGGGCAGGGGCCGGTCGCCGCCATTGCGCAGCGGCGGCTGGATGCATTAAACGCAGGCACGCCGCTGCCGCAGCTTCTGGATGATGAAAAAAATCTCTCATCCCCCCTGCGGGCCTTGTGGCAGGCGGGGTGCATGGGCGATATGACCCAGGCCTGGCACGGCATGCACGAAAGATTGTTATGGGAAATTTCCCAGAAACAACACATGCGCCGCCGTCTGGCTTATCCCATCTTTCTTATAGGGCTGTTTTTTTGTGTCATGCTTTTTTTGTGGTCGCAGGTGGTGCCGCAGGTGGCGGGGTTTATCGAACAGCAAGGGCAGGTGCCGCCGCTTGCCACGCGCGCCCTGGTGTGGGCGGGGCAGGCCATGCCGCTGCTCCTGGCTCTTGTGGGCGGGGGAGCGGTGGTGCTGGCGGCAGCGCTGATGGCCGCCCACCATTTTTTTCAACAGCAGGTGCAGAATTTTTTTTGGACCATCCCCGTGTGGGGCCGCATGGCGCGGCATCAGGCATGGGCCGAATGTTTGATGTCGCTGGCGCAACTTCACACCCACGGCACCGATTTGCCGCAGTGTTTGGCGCATGTGGTGGCCGAGACGCGCCACAAAGGTTTGCAAGAACAGCTGATGCAGGCCGAAGCGGCCCTGCGCGCGGGCCAGCCTGTTGATATTGCCGTGGGGCATTATCTTCAACTGCCGCCGTTGATGCAGCAGATGTTGAGCGCCGGCGTGGCGGGCAATCGGCTTCCGGCGGCGCTGCAACAGATGGCCGATTATGCCGATGGCGCGGCGAAGGAAACATCAGAACGTCTTTTGCGCATCATGGAACCCGCGCTGACACTGGTGGTGGGCGGCGTGATGATATGGCTGGTCGCGGCCATCATCATGCCGCTGTATGATCAGATGGGGGCGCTGGTTTAATGCCGCCGCTTTTTTCCGCGCGTGATGATATGGTGCTGGGGCCGCAAGGGTTGTGGTGGCGCACGCCACATGCGCAGCATCATTTTCTGTCGCCCGATCAGGTGCCGTTGTCTTTGGAAAAAAAACTTCAGCATGTTTTTCGCCCGCGCCTGTGGCTGGATATGGGCGATGCCTGGGTGCTGACGCAAAAACTGCCCCCTCTTGGCGTACGTGATGCGCGGCTGCTTTTTCAAAAACGCTGGACACAGATGCTGGGCGATGTGCCGCTGTTGGCGTGTCATCGGCACGCCGCCGGCGCAACGGGTTACGGCGGCGTTTTATCGGTGGGCGAAAAAACATGGCTGCAATGGATGGCACGGCACGATTACACCC
>RFNS01000239.1 GCA_009927055.1 Alphaproteobacteria bacterium
CCCGCCTGCAACAGGTTGTGCACAAAGCCTTCCACATCGGTGTTGCGGCCATACAGCGTGCCATCATCCCGCACCACCACGGTGTTGATGGCGCCAATGCGCTGGGCGTCTCTGTCCACATCATCCATCAGCGCCATGGCCGCCGTTTTGTGCGGAAGCGTGAGGTTGCAGCCCGCATAGCCCAGCACCGGCAGCGCGCGCAGGGCCAGCGCCAACTGTTCGGGCATGATGGGCAGCGGCATATATTGTCCGGCGATGCGATGCTGCCGCAGCCAATAGTTGTGCAACCGCGGCGAGCGTGAATGATGAATGGGCCATCCCATCACGCCGGCCAGAAGGGGTTTTTCGCTGCTCATGGTTTTTTTTCCTGCGCGTGCGCGTGGTGGTGCGTCAGAAGGGTGATGATTTCGGCCGCTGTTTCTTCGATGCTGCGACGTGTCACATCGATGACCGGAATATTCAAACGCGAAAACAACCGCCGCGCAAACAAAAGCTCGGCCTCCACACGATCAATATCGGCGTACGATGTATCGGCCTCGTTCAGCAGCTTTAACCGCTGGCGGCGAATTTCAACCAGGCGCGTGGCATCCTTGGTCAGGCCCACCACCAGTTTTTTTTGCACAATGTCGGGCAGATCATCGGGTAGGGGCAAATCGGGTACCAGCGGCCAGTTGGCGGCTTTGATGCCTTTGTTGGCCAAATATAAACTGGTGGGTGTTTTGCTGGTGCGGCTGACGCCCAAAATAATCACATCGGCCGCGTTCCAATTTTGCTGGCGCTGGCCGTCATCTTGGGCCAGGGCATAATCCATCGCCTCAATGCGCTGAAAATAGGCATCGTCCAGCACGTGCTGACGTCCCGGCAAATGCGTGGCCGCCACGCCAAAGTGGTGGTGCATGGCATCGAGCACGGGATCGAGCAGCGAGTGAGAAGGAATTTTATGTTCTTTGCAATAGGCCGATAATTGCTGGCGCAATTCTTCATCGACAAAAGTATAAAGCACCAAGCCACGGTGCTGGGCCATGCTCTCGCACACTAAATTGAGTTGTCGGGTATTGCGGATCAAATTCCACACATGCTGCTTCACATCGACCCCAGAAAACTGCACCAAACACGCGCGCGTGACGGCATGAATGGTTTCGCCCGTAGCATCGGAAACAAGGTGCAGATGAAAGGTCATACGCACGAAAGCGGGGGCTTTGGTTTTTCCACACCTGTGTGTGAAAAAATGGGTTGAAAAACAGAATAAGTTATCATGACCCTGTTGATCATGTTGATGAATGATGAAGAAAAAGAAAACAACCGAATAATGTGGATAACGCAGCCATTCATCCCCATCTCATTCACCCCGTGCACAATTTTTATTTTTCTATCCTGAATGATGGTGATGATTCATCCCCAGTGATCACCGCGCGATATTTTTCAGCCTAGAAAACCATATCCTAAATTTATCCACACACCTATCAACAAAGAGAGATGGATAACCTGGTGATTATTTTCCTCAGGCCCTGCAAAACGTTATTTTCCTCTGTAACCACACCCCCCAACAAACTACTACAATAATAATATAAGATAAGGTAATAGAGAGACATGAAAAAACTTATGGCCGTTCTTCAAGGACACTCCGTCAATCCGCCTCCCCTCTGGCTCATGCGGCAAGCAGGGCGCTATTTACCTGAATATCGCGCGATCAGAGAAAAAGCGCCCAACTTTATTCAGTTCTGTTTAACGCCCGACATGGCGGTGCCTGTTACGCTGCAACCCATCCATCGCTTCGATTTTGATGCCGCCATTATTTTTGCCGATATTTTGCTGATTCCCCACGCGCTGGGGCAACGGGTTGAATTTTTGAAAGGCGAAGGCCCGCAGCTGACGCCCCTAGACGCCAACCCGCAGCATTGGCGCCTGGCCTATGATGACAAAAAAATTATGCCCGTTTTTGAAAGTTTATTGGCCGTGCGACAACAATTATCGCCCGAAAAAACGCTGATTGGTTTTGCAGGCGCGCCCTTTACAGTGGCGTGCTATATGGTGGATGGTCACAGCAAAAACAAGTTTGAAAAAACCATGCAGTGGGCCCAACACCAACCCCACGTGCTGGATGATTTATTAAACATGCTGGCCGATGTGACGGCCCTTTATCTTATCGCGCAGCTGAAAAACGGTGCCGATGTGGTGCAGTTGTTTGAAAGCTGGGCGGGCCTTTTGGCCCATGATGCCGCGGCGTTTGAACGGTTTGTAATCAAACCCACACAAAAAATTGTGTCCATTGTTCGTCATCATAAACCTGATGCCGCCATCATTGGTTTTCCACGCCTGGCGCACGAAAGGCTGGAAGATTTTGTGGCACAAACGGGCGTGAACGCGGTGGGTTTATCCAGCGATGTGCCCTCGCTTGTGGTTGAAAAACTGTGTGGGAAATTTCCCCTGCAAGGTTGGCTGCCGCCCGAAGTGCTGGTGCAAGGCGGCCAGGCGCTGCAAGACAACGTGAACCACATTCTTGACACCATGCGCGGCAAACCCCACATCTTTAATCTGGGCCACGGCATCACGCCCGAAACGCCCATTGAGCATGTACAGCAGCTGGTCAAACAGGTCAGAGAGTTTTCATGATAACTTCTCCCAAAAAACTTGCCATTGTGTTGTTCAACTTGGGCGGGCCGCTGGGGCCCCCTGATGTTCAGCCGTTTTTGTTTAATTTGTTCAACGATCCGGCTATCATTCGCGCGCCGTTTTTTGTGCGCTGGCCCCTGGCGCAGCTGATCAGCCGCACGCGCGCGCCCAAGGCGCAAAAGGCGTATGATGTGATGGGCGGCGGATCGCCCCTTTTGGCCAATACGCAGGCGCAGGCCGAAGCCTTGGAAAAAGAACTGGCCGATGTGGGGGTGGTGAAATGTTTTATCGCCATGCGTTACTGGCACCCCTTGACGCATGAGACGGTGACAGAGGTAAGGGATTTTTCCCCCGATCAGATCATGTTGCTGCCGCTTTATCCGCAATTCTCCACCACCACAACCGGATCAAGCCTGAAGTTGTGGCAGCGCGAGGCCAAAAAACAACACGTGAATGTGCCCACACAAACCCTTTGCTGCTATCCCACGGCGGCGGGGTTTATTGATGCGCAGGTGACCGCCATCAGGGCCGCCTATGATGCTGCGCAACAACATGGCGCGCCGCGCATTCTTTTTTCGGCCCACGGCCTGCCTGAAATGGTGGTGAAGGATGGCGACCCCTATCAATATCAATGCGAAGCGACCACGCGCGCGCTGGTGGATAAACTCAACATCGCGGGGCTGGATTACGTCAACTGTTATCAATCGCGCGTGGGGCCCTTAACGTGGATTGGCCCCGATACAGAGGCCGAAGTGCACCGCGCGGCGGCTGAAAAAAAACCCATCATTATGGTGCCCATCGCTTTTGTCTCAGAACATGTGGAAACGCTGGTGGAGCTGGATCATGAATATGGCGCGCTGGCCCGCACACACGGCTGCCCGCATTATGCGCGCGTGCCCACCGCAAGTGTGGCGGGGCAGTTTATTTCAGGCCTTGCTCAAACCGTGCGCGACCGTCTACAACAGCCCTGCCCGCTGGGGCCAGAGGCTTCGTGGGGCGGGTGCGGCCCTTGGCGGCGCTGCCCCCGCGCCGAGGCGTGTCAGCCTCTGGCAGCGTAATCACGCGGGGCACCGTGATGCCCTCAAGGTTCAGCGGCGTGCCATCGGGCATGGTCACGCGCATATCCATCAGGCTGGCCAGGGTGATGAATGCCCCCACATGCGCCCGCGGCACCGAGAAAACACCCGTTTCGCCTCTTTCAGCAGTGGCGAGCGCGGTTGTTGGCGGATCATTTTCTGATCGCGCATCATATTCTGCCAACTCGCGCCGAAAAGCTTGCCAGGCACGGTGATGATAAATCCCCCTCTTGTTACTCTTAACAAGAAGATCAACAGCGTCACTCATGGGGGCGGTGATCGAGCATCAGGTGGGTTCGGCCGCCAGCGCTATTTTTCTAATCGGCGCTCTTGAGAGACACTGCTGATGTGTCAGGTCGGCATTCGCCACACCACAATCTGCTCTAGAAAAAAGCTCTCTTGCGGTATCGGCAAAATTGCTGGGCACACCATAAAGGCGCCCTGATTCAACGCCACCTTTCATCGTCAGAAGGTCATAACCTCCAGCGGCTAAAAGAAGGCACAAGGCTCTTTCGGCGGCTTTCACATTGTCTGAGTTATCGAGGGGAAAATCAGCCACAACGCTTAACCACACCGTATCTTTAGGAACATTCATATGACGACTCTCAAAAAAAGTTGATCCGAACACCGCACCTTTATCGCGCTGTTTGCGCCGTGTCAAAGGGTGGAGTAGTTTCGGGGCATGGATCATCTTTCAACCCTCATCCCCTATGACGTGCTGAAGGCCCTGCACATTATTGCCTTTACGGCGTGGATGGCGGGCATGTTTTATCTGCCCCGCCTGTTTGTCTATCATGCCGAGGCGCCACGGGGATCAACCCAATCAGAGACATTGAAGGTGATGGAGCGCCGCCTGCTGCGGTTTATTCTGAACCCCGCCATGATCGCCACGTGGGTTCTGGGCGGGCTGATGGTGTGGCAAAATATGGGGCTGCTTCAGGCGGGCTGGTTTCATGCCAAGCTAACGTTATTGGTGCTGATGCAAATCACCCACGCCATGTATGCGCGCGCGCGCCGGCATTTTGCGCAAGATCGCAACACGCGCAGCCACCGTTTTTATCGCGTCATCAACGAAATCCCCACCGTGTTACTGGTGGGGATTGTGTTTTTGGTGGTGTTGAAACCGTTTTGATGATGCGCTGGGCTTTTCTCGATGATGCGCTGGCCTATACCGGGGCCACGCTGCGCGGGGCGCCTATGGGCGGCATTCAGGCTGCAACCGTGCAGCTGGCCGAGGCGCTGGCCGCGCGCGGGCATACGGCCACGGTGTATAATCGTGTGGGGGAAATTTCCCAGCACTATGGCGTGACCTATGCCCCGCTTGAAAAAATAAACACCGCCGATGTGGTGGTGGCCAATTGCGCGCCCAAACTTTTTTCGCCCAAAAATTTTGCCCGCCATTTTTTTTCTGAGGCCACACAGAAAACCAAAAAAATATTATGGATGCACGGGCCGGCAAGCTATATGCAAAAGCCCAAACATCTGTGGCCTTATATTTTGCATGGGCCGCGTGTGGTGTTCAGCAGCCATTATCAGCGCCGCACGTGGCCCGCGTGGCTTCCGCAACAAAGTGTTGATATTCCGCTGGGGTTGGGCGCCATGTTTTTGGGCATGGCCGAACGACAACCCCCGCCGCCTGTGGCCATTTTCCTGTCGAACCCGCGCCGGGGCCTCGATTGGCTGGTGAACCTGTGGCAAACGCGCGTTTTTCCTGTCATGCCGGCGGCGCGGCTGCATGTTTATGGCGGGCGCGCGGTTTATGGCAACAGGCAAGATGGGGCGCTGGACAAGGCCCTGAGC
>RFNS01000302.1 GCA_009927055.1 Alphaproteobacteria bacterium
TGGCGCGCACGAATCAACCACCACGCGTCACGTCAATCGCCAAAACGTTAACGCCACACAAAAAACTTCGGGCCGCAAAGCCACAGCCGCGCGCACAAAAACCCACAAGAAGCGTTGAAGGCATTGATGAATAAGAATAATTTTTGTATCTTGGCGGGGGATGCTGTGGGGCGGCGGCCACAGTTTTTGTGTTGTCGTTAACACAGGGGGACGCACACCCACCAACATCGCCCATTCTGCGCTTGAGTGTGTACAGGGTTTTTCGGCACACTGGGTCTTGCAAATCAGACGAACCACGCCATGACCTTCTGGACCAACGCGGATGCGGCCAGCATCCACCACCCCATCGATATTATCGAAGAGATTGTCGAGGCGAACCGCTGGCTGTTTGAGCGCGCGCACAGCGATGAAATGGTGGTCGAGCTGGCGGGGCGCTGGTGCCATTATCGCCTGTTTTTTGTGTGGCAGGCCGAAATTTCGGCGCTTCAGTTTTCATGTCAGTTCGATTTGAAAGTGCCACCCGAACGGCGCGGCGCGGTGTTGGAACTGCTGTCGGCCATGAATACCAAGCTGTGGCTGGGCCATTTTGAGGTGAACGCGGCCGATGGCGCCATCATCTTCCGCCATGCCCTGTTATTGCGCGGCGCGCGGGCCACCAACCTTTCTATTCTTGAAGATATGGTCGAAATTGCCCTGACCGAGTGCGAACGGTTTTACCCCGCCTGTCAGTTTGTCATCTGGGGCGGCAAATCGCCCGACGACGCCATCAACGCCGCCATGATCGATACGGCAGGACAGGCTTAGGGTTTGACACAATCAATTCTTCTGATCGGCTGCGGGAAGATGGGGGCCGCCATGGCGCAGGGCTGGCTGAACACCATGCCCCAGGTGGTCCTCACTGTAGTTGATCCTGCCGCCCCCGCGTGGCCGCCTTCCCTTGCCCTTTCGTCACTTAAACATTGTTCGGCGCTGTCTCAGGTGCCGCGGCCGCTGGTGGCCGATGCCGTGGTGCTGGCCATCAAACCCCAGCAGATGGCCGAGGTGGCGCCACACCTTCAAGACATGTTGCCCACGCCATGCCCCCTTATCCTCTCCATCGCGGCGGGCATCACCACCACCCGCCTGCAAGGGTGGATGGGGGAAAAATCCCCCATTGTGCGCGCCATGCCCAACCTGCCGGCCAGTGTGGGGGCGGGCATTTCGGGCGCTTATGCGCATGCCTGTGTCACGCCGCCGCAGCGCGCGCTGGCCGAACAGTTGCTGGGCGTGCTGGGCCTTGTGTTGTGGCAAGATGACGAAATGTTGCTGGAGGCGGTCACGGCCGTTTCAGGCAGTGGCCCCGCCTATTTCTTTTTGCTGGCCGAGGTGATGGCCGAGGTGGGGCAGGCGCTGGGCCTGAGCGCCGAACAGGCCCGCACGCTGGCGCGCCACACCCTGGTGGGGGCGGGCGCGCTGCTGCGGCATGATGATCGTTCGGTGCAGGCATTGCGCCAGGCGGTGACCAGCCCAGGCGGCACCACCGAAGCCGCGCTGAAGGTGTTGATGCAGCATGATCAACTTAAAAATCTTATGCATCAGGCCATGCAGGCCTGCGTCGAGCGGGCAAGGGCGCTGGGGGGTTAAACGCCTGCCAGCATCCTATGAGGGCGCAACAAGAACTGAACGATGATGGAACCTTGGCATGCGCCAGGGTGACGCAGGTGTGGGGGTTGAGATGGCCCCATTGATTTCATTGAGCCAGGATTTTAGCGAAAAAAATACATCTGCGCGCGTGGGTTAAAGCGTTTTAACCACAAAACTTCACCCAAAATGAACGAGAATGTGGGAGGGTGGGTTAACTACGATGGAGGCATACATGAGTGAAAAAGAAAAAGCCCAAGAACAACAACAAGAGCCGTTTGCGAGAATCGATCCGAATAATGGCCATGTTATCCTTGGAAAGGATGCCAAATACAGCTGGGCAGATATTGGCGCTGGATTATCACAACGCGCCGATGAAAGGGCAGCAGCGGCAGGTTTGAAAGGGGGCGAAGAGATATACAAAAAGCAGGGCGTCTTCACCCCTGAGTAATCAGTACGCCTTCGCGAAAATGACTTCTTGGTCGGCGGGTTTGCCGGTGAGGAGGCAGGTGAAAGGCCCGGCGCGCTGCGCATCGGGGATGCAGCGAATGGTCACGGCCAGCGCGTCCAGCTTTGTCAGCGAATCCTCACACCCACACCAGCCGCCCCGCACAAAGCCCAGGTTGCCGACATAGCCATTCTCGCCCGCGTCTTCAAAAAACTTTTTGAACTGATCATAGTTTTGAATATCGGTGCGCGTGCGCGCCTCGCGAAACTGGGTGGCCGCTGCCAGCAGGGCTGCTTGAATCTCGGCCAGCTCAGCCGCCACGCTGCCCACAAACTCATCACGCTTCACAAACCGTTTCTGGCCTGAAATGTTATCGCGACGCTGCACGCACACCTGATCGTTGGCCACATCGCGCGGGCCAATTTCCACAATCAGCGGCACGCCTTTTTTAATCCACTGCCAGCGTTTATCGGCGCTGGCCATATCGCGCCCATCCACCCGCGCGCGCACAGGTTTGCCGCCAAACTGCTGCTGCTTCAGTTGCGCCACCACGCTTTCGGCATAGGCCAGCACCGCCTGATGATCTGCATCATCGCGCAAAATGGGCACCACCACCACCTGCTGCGGCGCCAGTTTGGGTGGCAATTTCAGCCCGTCATCATCGGCGTGGGCCATGATGATGGCACCAATCATGCGTGTGGAAAGGCCCCAGCTGGTGGTGTGGGCCAGCACCACATCGCCCGCGCGATTTTGGAATTTAATGTTGGCGGCGCGCGCAAAATTCTGCCCCAGATAATGGCTGGTGCCGGCCTGCAGCGCGCGTCCATCTTGCATCATGGCTTCGATGGTGAAGGTGTTCATGGCACCCGGAAAACGCTCGGGCGCAATTTTTTCGCCGGGCACCACGGGCAGGGCCGCCACGTTCACGGCAAAATCTTGATACACGCCGTGCATTTTTTTGGTCTCAAGCATCGCATCATCCATGCTTTCGTGCACGGTGTGCCCCTCTTGCCATAAAAATTCGACCGTGCGCAGAAAAATGCGCGGGCGCATTTCCCATCGCACCACATTGGCCCATTGATTGATCAGCAACGGCAAGTCACGATAACTTTGCACCCAGTTGGCAAAGGCTTCGCCAATCACGGTTTCTGAGGTGGGGCGCACAATCAGCGGTTCTTCCAAGGCGCCATCGGGCACCAGTTTGCCATCAATCGTTTTCAGGCGATGGTGGGTGACCACCGCGCATTCTTTGGCAAAGCCTTCCACGTGGTCAGCTTCTTTTTGCAAATACGACAGCGGAATGAATAGCGGAAAATAGGCGTTATCGTGGCCGGTTTCCTTAAACCGATGATCCAGCTCGCTTTGGATCAGCTCCCAAATGCCATAGCCCCAGGGCTTGATGACCATGCACCCGCGCACGCCCGAAAGCTCGGCCATGTCGGCGCCTTTAATCACCTGCTGATACCATTCGGCATAATTCTCGGCCCGCGTGGGCGTAATGGCGGTGCGGGTTTTAGGCGCATGTTTGGTTAATGCGGATGTTTGGGCCTGGGCTGTCATGCCCCTAAGTCACCGCAACCGCAACCATTGGTCAAGCAAATAATATTTGGGGAAAAATGGTCGGGTTTGGGGAAAAAGTGGTCGGGGCGCCCGGATTCGAACCGGGGGCCTTCAGTACCCAAAACTGACGCGCTACCAGGCTGCGCTACGCCCCGACACAAAGCCCTTATAGTGCACGCCAAAGCTTAGGCCAAGGTTAATCTTTTTCTTCGTCAGAGGGTTTAGATCTATTCAATGTCAAGCCACATCAACGAAGAAACGGTGTCATTCCCGCGCATGCGGGAATCCAATCATCGTGCAACAAGAACTGAGAGATGATGGGATCCCGGCATCTGCCGGAATGACGTGGGGTGGGTGGCCTCAGTGGGCTGAGTGAATGAGTCCTGACCCTAATGACCCAGCCCATACCCTACCCGCGTGCCGGGGCCGATGCCCCAGCGGGCGGCAAGGCCGGCCCGCACCTCGACCACCGCTGTGGCGGGCGCCAGCGAGGCGTAGGTCTGCTCGCTTTCGGGCGTTGTGTGCGCGGCAATGTTGATGATGCGCCCATCGCTGCCCACAAAAATGATATCGAGAGAAAGCGGCGTATTTTTCATCCAAAAGGTTTGCATGGCGGGCTGATGAAACAAAAACAACATGCCTTCATCATCGGCCAGATGCTGGCGAAACATCAGGCCGCGCGCCTGCGCTTCGGGCGTTGTCGCCACATCCACCCGCAGCACCACAGGCGGCGCGCCTTCGGGGTAAAAAGTCACCTGACCTTGTCCAAAAGAAATGTTTTGTAAATTTTTTTCGTGCCACCCTTGTGCCAGCGCTACGGCCAAAACCAAAGCGCCCACCCATAGGCAAAGCACCCCAGTTGTGTTAGAGAGAAGACGCGGAGACGACATGATGCAGCGCTGCCTGAAAATTTTTTATGTTCTGGCCGTATGTATGGCTTTGACCAGCCCAGCTTTGGCGCAAGATATCTCAGGCAGGCCCAAAGAACAATCGGGCGGATCGCTGATCGATTTGCTGGGTTTAACGCCCAAAAAGCAAGAACCCAAACCAACCCCTGCGCCCGAACCGCAATCGGCGCCCGAACCTGCGCCTGTTCCTGTGGCGCCTGCGCCCACACCGGCCCCGGCAACAGCCCCTGTTGTGTCGGCCCCGCCTGTGTCCCCGCCTATGTCCACTGCGCCACCAGACGAAAATTCTGACCAGGGTTCGTCAACCGCCGATCTTGATTTGGGTGAAACAACCATGATCGATACGCCCGACCCGTTTTACGCAAACCCCCAGCAGGCCGATTTGCCCAATAAACTGACCGTGGTCGTGAACAAATGGCGCTGGGGCACCAATGATGTTCAGATGCTGCGCAAGATCACCGGCTATGGCGCCAGCGATGTGAACAAAAATTGTCGCTTTTCGTTCAACGGATCGTTC
>RFNS01000265.1 GCA_009927055.1 Alphaproteobacteria bacterium
GCCACAGCGCAGCAAGCAGCATCAGCCGTGTTGGCGGCGAATTCACCAACAGCGGCAGCGCAAGGGCGGGGTGCTGGCTCGGCAGCACAGCAGACCACCGCACAAACACAGGCCGCCGCTGCACAGCAAACACAGATTGCTGCGCAACAAACACAGGCCGCCGTCGTACAGCAGCAGACAGCGGCGCAGCGTGCAGCAGGTGCTGGGGCGTCGCCAGCAAATCCAACTGCCCAAGCAGGAACCACAACAGCCATACCTCCTGCCGCTACCGGTGCGGCGGCACAACCAACACAGATTGCCGCCGCTGCACAGCCAACACAGGCGCGCGCACCATCTGCTCCACCCGCTGCACCTGTTGCCAACCAAGGGGTTGTTGCCGCACAGCATCCTCGGTCATTCAGTGATCATTATCGGCAAAACCTAGCTGAACAAAGGGCTGAGCTGGCCCAAAAAGGAGTGATTGGCGGGGTGGCGGCTGTGCGGGCGCACTATGGCGCTTTGCGAGAAACGATTGATGAGCGACGCCTTGCACGCGCACAGCAATCGGCTCCCACTCTTGCTGATACGGCCGCGATGCACAGGCAAGGTGTGGCGGCGGCAACAACAAATGGTCAGGCGTTTCCAGCATCGGCGATGAAAGCGGCAACCCCTGCTCAAGGGGCGCAACAGCCGGCGGTTGCTGCTGTTGCTGCGTCTCGTCCCGCTGCACCACCCGCCAGTGGTGGCGTGGCGGTGGCAGTGACGGCATCGCGCGGCCCGGTACAGCCCGTTCAACACCAAAGCGCGGCGTCTGCTCAAGGCGCGCAACAATCGTCTGCCGCGCCGTCATCAGTGGCGAGCGCAGTTGTCGCCAGCCGCGGGCCGGCACAGCCGCCTCATGCAAACAGCAATGCCCCTGGATCAACCGGAAAAACTGCTGCTGCGGGTGGTGTTGTTAAAGTTTCTGATGGAGGGTCAACAACAACAAAAACGAGTCTTCAACTGGCCAGCAGTGGCGGTAGTGGCACGGGGGCCTTGCCGGAAGGGTCTTTACAGCAAGTGGCACACCACCCACAACCTAAAGGCGTGGCTGATATTCCTCAAGTCAGTGCCTAACTTAAAAGCAGTGCTTTAATATTTCTCTTTGCTCTGCGCGGGCATAGAACATGTCTTCGTACAATGCCTTCCCTGGCCTATATATTTCGACCACGCGTGGAACCGTTGCTTTTGGGCGGCCATCGGCCAGAAATTCTGTCGCCTTTGCTGGCCCTGCTTTGAGAGCAAAAACATAGGAAGTATTGCCATGGCCGATAAAAAAGCTTGTGGCTTGTGCATTATCAGTATCAGGGACGATTGCAAACCATGAGCCTGGTAACTTTTGTCCCTCAATTTCCTCTGTGCCTGGTGTAAAAGTTATAAAGCCTGGCACCCAAGCGCTCTTTTCTCTATCAATTCTATCAAAAACAAGCCTCCTCGCCACAAGATAAGCTTGAATAACTTTTCCGTCTCCGGGCTGCTTCTCGACATGGCCATCACCAAAACGATCCTTCACGGCTTGGATGCATGCTGGTGATAATGATTGTTCAGCAGTCTGGGCAGCGGGCACTGATGCTTCCGCTTTCTGTCCCTGCAGGGCGGTGGATGAAAGAATGAGAAGAGCGGTTGAGGTAAAGGCAATAAAAATGGGTCGTAATGGTAAAGTCATGGGGTGCCTGTGTGTCAATGTGAGTACACCACAAATTAGCATTCAAACAATAAGAGTCAAGACCTGCTGCGCTTGCAAATTGAGCCGCACCCAACCCACAAAAACACTGGTTAACGGGCCAGCTCTTTCAGCATGCGCTGGTTTTGTGCTGTCCAATCCCACGCTTTCATGGTGTCGGCCAGCGTCAGGGCCTGATCGCGCGCGGTTTGCCAGTCGGCATAGACACGTTCCAGCGCCTCCACCACCGCCTCAACAGGTGTTTCGGCCCAGCCCTCGACACTGGGATAAATGCCAGAGTTTTGAACAGGCTGCGGATGGCCAAAATGCGGCGCCCCCAGATGCGAGACCAAATCTTTTTGGCCCGTGCCGTTGGCCACAAACGTGGGAATGCCCATGGCCATACATTCCATCGCCACAAAATTGGTGCCGCCTTCCGCGCGCGAGGGGAACACAGCCACATCACACTCGGCCATGATGCTGGGCATGGTGGCCTGCGGCAAAAAGGGCAGGGCGATGACTTGTCGCGGGTGCAAACCTTCGGCCAGCAGCCATTCATCCAGATGCAGGGGCTGGCCAGGTTCTTGGGCGGGCAGGCTGGTCAGGTGGCTGTAGGGGCGCAAGGGGAAGCCTTGAATGGGCATGATGGTTTGCCACGCGCACACCAGCAGCGCGTCATCGTGCCGTGCGGCAAAATGTTTGAAGGCGGCCAGCACAATATCTTGCCCCTTGCGATGTTCAAATTTTCCGCCCGAAAAAATAACAAACCTGTTTTTATACAGGCCCGATTTTTGACGCGGATGGAACATGCCAGTATCGACCCCCTGATGACACACCACCACAGGCGCCACATTCAGCGAGGATAAAAAATCGGCCGTATAGTGAGAATAGGCGATGATTTTATCATAAAACTTCCCCACCCCTTTGGCCTCATCGCTCATGGTGCAATATTCAATGGCGGCCCCGCCCACGTTGGGCGATCCCCTGACCTGAAATTGTCCGGGGAAGCCCAAAAAATCGTTCCCCACGGCATGAAAAGCGGGCATGCGCAGGGTAACTTTTTCATGCGGATTGTTTTTCAAGATCTCGGCCAGCTTGGGGGCCATATCTAGATAGGGTTGAATGCGGCGCTGCTGAAGCGGGTTCAGATAAACGCCGGTGGGCAGGCTGGTGAGGACAAGATTCTCTCCCTCCGATAAATATTGCTGCGCGAGGGTAAGGCCATGAATGCCATAGGCCGTGACGCTGGAAAGGCTCCACGTAATCGCAAGGCCGGGCAGCATCAGCGCGGCTCATCCCATGCGGGCGGCGTGGTGTCTGATGCCGGCGCGTCTGTTTTGGCGGGTGCGGCCTGTGGCTTGGTGGGATGGGCGGGGGCCTTCGGCGGTTGCACGGCATTTTTGCTGGCCGATTTTTTGGCGCGCGCCAACATTTGGGCCTGTTTTTCGGGCGATGGGTTCCAGCGGTTATTGATTTTATCGGCCGCGCTTGTTTTCACATCATCGGGCAGGGCGTTGAAGGCTTGTTTTTTCTCATCCGCATTCATACGCGACCATAGCTGGCCATAACGCAGGCGTGTTTCGGCGCGTTTGTCTTGCGTCTGTGTGGCATAGGCCTGATCATTTTTCAGCTGCTGGCCAAACCACACGCGGCCCATGGCATCTTCCAGCATCAGTTGTTCAAGCGGGGGCGTGGCGGCATGAGCGGCCGTGCCACAAAACAAAATCATCAAAGCAACCAGTGCGCGCATAGAGGCTCCTTGGGTTAGAGTGCTCAGTAAAATAGATACACGATCGTTTAGCAAGTCAGCCAAGAACATGAGGGGATGGCGGCATGCCGCGCGCCTGATACCACTACGGGGTCTTGGCTGCATCTTGAATGGACAGGGGCTGGGTGGCGTCTTTCAACCATTCTCTTGTCTCGGCATCGACAAGGGGCGAGATTTTTTCCCACACGCGGGCGTGATAGGCGTTGATCCACACCATCTCATCGGCCTGCAGCAGCGAACAATCAATCAGATTTCTGGCATAAGGCACAAGGGTGAGTGTTTCAAACGCCAGCAGTTTACTCTCAGCGTCTGCGTGGTCTTTGGCCGCCTTCACCAACATCATATTTTCAATGCGGATGCCGTATTCGCCTTCGCGGTAATATCCTGGCTCGTTTGTCATGGTCATGCCCGGCAGCAGTTCGGGCTGGCGCGTGTGCTTGGCTTGCCAATGCTTTGCGGGCCTTCATGCACGCCCAGAAAACTGCCAACACCGTGCCCGGTGCCGTGCGCATAATCCAGCCCCTCGCGCCACAAAAACATACGCGCCAGCACATCCAGTTCGGTGGCCTTGGTGCCCATCGGAAACACCGCGCGCGACAGGGCCACATGCCCCTTCAGCACAAGCGTATAATGTTTTTTCTGCTGAGGGGTTGGCGCGCCAAGGCACAGCGTGCGTGTGATATCGGTGGTCGCGTCACGATATTGCCCGCCACTGTCAATTAACACCATGTCTTCGTTGCGGGCCGTGCTGTTGGTTGTTGCGGTGGCGCGATAATGAATAATGGCGCCATGTGCCCCCACCCCGCAGATGGAGGGGAAGCTTTCCTCGACAAAACCTTCTTGCTTCTGGCGATAGGCGCGCAATTTTTCATCAAACAGCATTTCGGTGGGCGGATTTTTCTCGCGGTGCCACCAGGCCAGAAACGACACCATCGCCACGCCATCGCGCACATGGGCGTTGCGGAATCCCTGAATTTCTGTGGCATTTTTTTGCGCGCGCGGCAGCATGACCAAATCATCACCGCTCACGACCGTGGCGCCAGCCTGTTT
>RFNS01000295.1 GCA_009927055.1 Alphaproteobacteria bacterium
GTCGAGTGTTCGTGCCGTCATTCAAGAATAGTCGGATCATGCCTGCCGTTGTCGTGCCGGTCGCTTCGATGACGATCTCTTCGATGCGTGAACCAGAGGCACCGGCCGTCACGACGGTGCCCAATGTTCCGGTGCCGTCACGGTTCGTGTTGGCGGTGCTGATCTGTGCGTTGCCAGCGAGTGGCGTGCCTGCAAAGTTCGGGTCGGTAGCCATGTGATGCTCCTATCGGTAGGACTGGGCGAGGAAGAGGCGGGTAGCGGGCGACTTGGCGGACATTGTGGTGTTCTGCCACTTGGACAGCGACGAGTTCCATGCCAGCACCTGACCGTTGCTTACGGCGCTGATCGTCACATCCGACAACGATGCCAAACCAGGAACCGTCACGACTGCCCACGTCGGTACGCCCCCAGCCACCGTCAGTACCTGACCATTGGCGCCAATCGGCAGGCGGGTCACAGTAGTTGCCGTGTTGGCGTACAGCATGTCGCCAATCGTCGTCGGCGTGTTGACGAAGGTGTTGGCCTCAGTGATCGTGTCAGCATCCAGCACATGTTCGATCACGGCGAGATCCGAGTGAGCAATGGCTGTGGTGCTGTCGAAGCCACGACTCACCACGGTGAACGTGTTGCTGCCGGAAAGCCGAGTGACCAGCAACTTCTCTTCTGCAGCGCCGCCACGATCGATTGCAACGACGAACGGAAGCGTGCCGAACGGATACGTCGATGCATCAAGCGCCACCACGTTGGTCGTGGCGGCGGTGATTGACCCATTCAGTTTCGTGGCTACTGCGCCACCAGAGAACTGCTTGCGTGTCATCGGGACTCCTACGTCGTGATCAACCGTACTACGACGATGGCCTCGAACCATCCACCGTCATCCCGCCAGTTCGTCGGCCGCAACTCGAATGCGTCGATCCGCACGCGAGTGATGTAGTCACCGACTCGGAAGATGATCTTCGTCTTGTCCTGCCACAACTGCTGCAGGTGGTCGAACTCGTCTCGCACTTCGTATGGCAACACCATGCCCATGCCCTCGCCTGCCGTCACGCGCGAGTGAACAATCAGCGGCAGCACCCACTGTTCGCTGGCCGGGGCAACCGGGTAGGCACGCACAACCCACCGCTGTACGGTCGGCGTG
>RFNS01000207.1 GCA_009927055.1 Alphaproteobacteria bacterium
CGATGCGGCGCCCTGCAATGGCTGCAACACCGATGGCACGCTGCACGGCGATAATCATGTGCACGCGTGGCAGGCGCGTGAGTTGGCCAAAGACCCTGTGATTGGTGTTTCTTCGCAGCCCGCGAAAGAAGCCGCGGCCACCACGGCCTAAGCCATGACTGCGGCCGCCAAACCCCTTGCGTTTGATGATATTCATACGCAAAAAAAACAACAGCAGCTGACGCAGATGATGCACAGCATCGCAGCCAAAGTGCGCGGCATGCCCAATGCCAACTCCACGCGCTCGGCGTGTCCGGTGTGTGCGCACGCGCCGGTTGATTTTTTTGTGAACGCCTTTGGCTTTGAGATGTCGCAGTGTGGCGATTGCGGGTTGATTTTTTGCAATCCCTATCCCAGCCTCGCGCAGCTGGATGTGTATTATAACAGCGAGATGAAATCGTTCGAGAATGAATTTTTCCGCGAGTCATTTGACAAGCGCATCAATATTTTTCTGCCGCGCATTGAGTTGATCCAGCGTTATGGCGGCAAGGGACGATTGCTGGATATCGGCTCGGCCATTGGCATTTTTCCTGAAGCGCTGAAGCGTGCGGGCGCGCCATTTCACCTGACCTGTTGCGATTTAAGTGTTGACGCCTGCGCCGAGTTGAAACAGCGTTATCCTGATACTGACGTGATATGCGGCAATGTTTTAGATATGGCGGTGGATGAACCGTTTGATGTGGTCACGCTGTGGGATACGGTGGAACATATTGTTGATTTGGATGCGCTGCTGAAAAAACTGCGCGGCTTGTGCGCGCCAGATGGCCTTTTGGTGTTCAGCACGCCCAACACGCACAGCTTTGAATGGATGGTGGCCGGCCATCAGCATGTTCAAATTCTGCCGCCGGGCCACGTGAATTTGCTCAACCCGCGCTGCATTCAACACCTCTTGCCGCGGAATGGTTTTGCGCTTGTCGATCTTCTGACACTCAATGCCTCGCTTGATATTTCGTATGTGCAGAAATTGATGGCGCAAAAAAAAGTGGATGATCATCGCTTGGGTGTTTTTCTGAACGAGGCATTGGCAGATGAACAATTTTGCACCATGCTGTCGTCGTATCTGGTTGAAAAGCGCATGGCCGGCAATATGGTGGTGGTGGCGAGGCCCGCATGACCATCATCCAAAAAAAAATTATGCCGGCCGCCATTGCCCGCTGTGTGCAGCGTGTGGATGATAAATTATCGGCGGCGCGTGCCAAACGCCAGACCTATGGTGATGTGGTGTGGAACGAAGGCTATGGCCCGCACGATGCGCGTGTTTATGTGAAAAGCGGCCACGGTTGCACGATCATTGATGACGCCGACAACACGTTCATCGATATGGGTTTGGGGGCTGGCAGCGCCATGTTGGGCCATGCGCACCCGGCGGTGGTGGCGGCCATTGCGCAGCAGGCGGCGCGCGGCACCATTTATGTGGCGCCCAATCTGCTATCGCACGAACTGGGTGTGTTGCTGAAAAATATTTTGCCTGCGTTTGGCGGTTTTGTTTTTTGCAACAGCGGGGGCGAAGCGACCATGCGTGCCCTTCGTTTGGCGCGCGCCATCACGGGGCGCAAAAAAATTGGCATTTTCAGCGGCGGCTGGCACGGCGGGCACGACATGCTGCTGGTAGAAGAAGCACCGCAATCATCGGCCGCCGCGCCACAGGCTTTTTTTCGCACAGCCGGCGCGCCGCCTGAATTGCTCGATCTTCTGGTGTTTCTGCCTTACAATCACCCCAACGCGTTCCATCTTATTGAACAGCATAAGCATAATCTGGCCATGGTGATGGTTGAGCCGGCGCAAGGATCAAACCCGCGTGATGATGTGGGCCCCTTCCTGAAACAACTGCGCAAGGTGACAGAGCAGCACAACATTCTGCTGGGTTTTGATGAAGTGATTACGGGTTTTCGTTTGGCCTTGGCGGGCGGGCAAGAATATTTTGGCGTGGTGCCCGATGTGGCGACATATGGCAAAGTGCTGGGCGGCGGGCTGCCCATTGGCATGGTGGCGGCCAGGCCCGATTATATTCAACACATTCGCGGCGGCGGCCACGCCCCTGTTTTTATGGGCGGAACTTTTTCGGCCAATCCCCTCACCATGGCGGCGGGCCTTGCCACTGTGCGCCACTTGCAGGCCGAGCAGACAACCATTTACCCCACGTTATCGCGGCAGGGCGCGCACCTGCGCCACACCATCAACCAATTTTGCGCCACGCAAAAAATATCTGCGCGCATGATGGGGGTGGGGTCATTCTCGCGCCTGATGTTCACCGATCAAACCATCGCCAACCGCCACGAACGCGATATTTTTGAAGTGGCCGATGATGTGCAAAAAGCATTTTATTGGTGCCTGCTGGATTGTGGTGTGTATGTAGGCACCAACCGTGTTGTTTTTCTTTCAACCCAGCACACCGATGATGTGGTGAATAAAGTGGCCCAAGCGTTTTGTGATACATTGGCCATGTTCTGGGCCGAAGGCATGCTGACTTCATGACACGCGGCAAAAACATCAGCGGCGATTTTATCTTTAAGGAAAACGCCAACGGCACGCTTGAATTTGTGGGCGATTTTGAAGCGCTATATCGGCACGACCCCGACCCGTGGGGGCAGCTGGGCGGTGATGAGCGCATGGGCGCCTATTATGCGGCCTCGCGTCAAAACATTGCCCGCCTTCTTTCGGCGCATCTTGCTGGCGGCACCGTGCTGGAAGTGGGGTGTGGCTTTGGGCAGGTGTGCGCCACCCTGGCGGCACAATTGCCGCAACATATTTTTGTGGGCGCCGATATCAGCGACACAGCGGTGCAGAAAGCACAACACAATTTCCCCGCCTTGCATTTTTTTCAGGGCGATGTGACGCACAAAAATTTTTCTGGTTCTCAACCGCACTATGATGCGGTGATCATTAATCAGGTTCTATGGTATGTGCTGGAAGGTTTTGAGGGTTTGCTGAATAATATGGTGCGCATGGTCAAACCACAAGGCGTGCTGATGTTTTGCAACGCCTTCATGCGCACGCCGCAGCGTTATGGCAAAGATAAGATTGATGGCTTTGATGGATTGGTGCGCGCGTTGATGAACCATGCGTGCGCGCGGCACTTTCAGTTGATCGATGCGCGACTGACGCACGATGAAACCCTGTTGTATGATGATGGTTATGTGGTGATGCGGCGCGTTGAGAGAGGTTAGCGCCCTTGCGTTTCGGCCAGATAATGTAGTTCAGGATATTGCGTGACGCAGCGGCAGAACGACAGGGCCAGATCATGCCCTTCAAAAATTTTCTCATAACGGTTGTTGTGCAACACATCGGGCTGCTGCAATACAAAATCGCGCACATGGCGGCCAGCAGGGGTGAAGCAAAAATAGGCCGCAAAAACAAGCCCGCGAATTTCCATCACATCCAGCGGTTCATCGCAGCCGTGCACCAGCGTGGCCATGGCTTTCATGGGTTGGGTGGGTACAATCTCCGCCACCGATTGCGGCACCCCTTCGCGCTGAAACATATCAACAAAGCCGGCGGTGATGGGGCAGGCGTTCTCGCGCGCATACGCGCGTTCATCATACCGGCCCGCCGGCACGTTTTTATCGTTGCCATTTGAATGAAACATAATCGGATCGCCCATGACAAAAAACGGCATATCCATTTCAAGCGCCAAAATGGTGCTGGTGCTGATGGAAAGATTGGATGTGCCAAAGCGAAAGTTTCTGAGGATGTCATAAAAATTGGCCACAAAATTTTCATCATAAATATGGCCTGCGGTGTAAACAGGAATCCCCCGCCTTAAAAAAGGTTCGTGCTTGCCGCACACCAAATCGTGCCAGTACATGCACACCGCCACAGGGTGAAAAGCGGCCGGAAGCGATAACAGCGTATCGGCATAGGCGTTCAGGTCAAATTCGCACGCCACCTGTCTGATCGACTGGCACGGAAACGCCAGCGTGCCGGCGGCGGTGGGAAGTGTGGTGATGTTGCGCGCGCGGCGATAATGAACATAGGGCAGGCCAATGACAAAAGCTTGCTTGTTATACTTGGCATAAAAATCCTTAAACGCTTTTCTGAACACCATCACGGGCGCGGGGTTGGCCAAGGTGTGCAGATATTTTCGCACAATAATTTCGGCTCCGTGGTGCATTTGCAGGGCGATGGGAATGTTAGCAGGCAGGCCCAACCAATGTTTCAGCGCTTTATCCAGGCCATAGTTTTCGGGCTCGGGGCGCGTGGGGCCCGCATCATGCCATGCAATGCGCCGTATGGCAGCTGCTAAATCGGGGGTGTAACCGGCCATGTTCTTTGGTGTTCTTCTATGCCGCAGTGTTGGGCGCGAATGGTTAAAAGCCTCTGAACGGGTGATGGTGGTGCGGGAAGCAACTAAAAATAATCTGTGGGGTATGTTGATCAAGGCAGGGTCTTGGCGCTAAGGTGCCTAGCATTGGAAGGGTGGCCGAGTGGTTGAAGGCGCTCGCCTGGAAAGCGGGTAGACGTGAAAGCGTCTCGTGAGTTCGAATCTCATCCCTTCCGCCAGCACCTCAAACGGTCAACCAACCCAGCGTAGCAGAATTTGGGCGGCTTTCAGGCCGCTGCGCAGGCTTCCTTCAAT
>RFNS01000204.1 GCA_009927055.1 Alphaproteobacteria bacterium
GCGTGGCGTGATAGCAGAGCTGACACAACGCCAGTTAGCGGTGGTGGTAGGCCCCCCGCGTGAAGGTGTTGAGCATGAGTTGATCAGCGAGACAACCATCAGCGATAAACACCTTGCCAGAGCCAGCTATGCGAATTTGGCTTTCATCGCAAGGCAATTAGACCTTGATGCGGAAGATTTACCGGCCAGCTCTTCTAAAGCGATGGGGATGATGCTGGCGCGTTGCGCCCACGATGATCACTTCAAGCTGTATCTTAAAAAAGCCCAGCTCCTCGCCCCCACCGCGGCTTAATGTCCTCTGACCCCATAAAGCCACACCACCTTTTATGGTTACAGGCGGCGGTTCAGGCCTCGCACCGCAGCCCGCGCGTTGATAACAAAAATGGCGCCGTGATTGTAGATACCCGCGGCACCATCCTCAGCACCGATCATAACATTCCGCGCTTCAAAGATAATTTTGAACGTCGCGCGCTTTATGCCGCGCATCCCACGTGGCAAAAAAACGCCCCCTGTGCCGAGGCGCGCGCCATCCTCGCGGCCCAACAAAAAGGTCTTGATTTAACACACGGCACGCTGGTGACGCTGTGGCATCCGTGCGCCAGCGTGTGCCTAGGGCCCATTCAACGCGCTGGCATTCGTACCATCATCCACCTTGTGTGCGACAAGGGCACGCCCCTGATGCCCGATGTGTGGCCCGATTTATCGGCCCGCACGCGCCAAGATATCAGAAAAGGTTGGAAACAATCCAAAAAACTGGTGCACAGGGGAACGCTGACCATCATGCCCATTCCTGTGTCATCGGTGGCACACCTGTTATCGCTGCCCACCCACGGGGGCGGTCATACTCACACGGCGGGGTGCGCGCATTCTTCGCGCCTGTAGGGATAGAAAATCAATAGAAAATCATTTGCATGCCTCTTCGCATTTCGCTAGCTTAGCCGCAATATTGCACACCCCCATAAGGAGTAACACATGAGCAGAAATGGTTCTTTTCAAGGTCCCAAGCAGGAAATTTTGCAGCCATGCACACCGTCTCATGTTCCACCATACCTTCTGCCCTATATCCAGGCGCAAGCCAAACACGGGATGACTGTTATTCCTGTGCATCATTTTGGGAATACCCCTAAATTAAGACACCTTCTGGGCATGCGGCGTGGTGATTATGGCGTGGTGGGCTTTATGGCAAGTAGCAAAACAAACATTGCGGCTTTTCGTGAGATTACCCAATCTTTCCCACTTCTGGTTGCTGATGTTGCGGAAGAATTTCACTTAAATATGCCCTTGATCAACGGCGGCGGGACATGGAAAGGCGAAGCCCCAGACCACGAAACCGGATTAATGGGACATTGGGCCTGGGCCGCAACACGTCATGGCCGCCAAGCCCGCATGATCATTATGGAATCGCTTCTTGAAAAAGAAGGCCTGCCTGTGAGTCGTGGCATCACCGTGTGCTTGTTGCGTCACACAAATTGTATTGGTGATCGCGGCGATGAGTTGATTAAGGTGGGTGCGCTGTTTCCTGTACTGCCTGGCGGCATAGGCACCACCAACGAAGAAACCGCCCTTCTGACAGAAGGTATTATTGGCGTGGATGATTTTAAGCGATTTGCCCTTTTTTATGATCCTCTTGTGACAGACCCTTACACAGGGGGGACAAAACGTTTGCTGGGCCACACTTTAGATGATCGTTCTTTTAGAAACAATCTGGGCACCATCAGCGATTATGCGGCACGCAAAGTGAACAGTCATGCTGTCGTCTATCAACCTGGGGCTGGCTTAAGCATTGCCCAACAACGCGAAGAAATGTTGAGTATCACTTTGGCCTTTCGGGCGGCCGCCCCGTTTTTTGACAGATCAGCGCGCTATACTGCTGTACCGCAAGCCTGTCTTGACAAATATGTGAAACCCCTGTCACCCACCAGCCGACTTGTCCCTGTGTTTGCAAGACATCCTATCGGTATTCCTCTGGTTCATCCAGCACTCAAGGAAATTTTGCAGCCGTTTCTGAAAAAGCCTGCAGAACATCAACCTAACGGCACACACACACCATCCCCCTAAACAAACAGCGGTGATGATGCCATCACCGCTGCGTTGTCTTCTGGATACCTGGCTTAGGCGCTGGTGGCCACGGCCTGATAATGTTCGTGCATGGCTGTCATGGCCGCTTCGGCTTTGGGTTTCACCGAAAGGCCCGCCGCGATGTGGCGATTAATATCAATCAGGCTGGAGAGCAGGCCGGGGTTATATTCGGTCTGCGCGCGCAAGCTCACCTTATCGACAAAACGCGACAGGTTGAGCAGCGTCACTTTCAGCTCTTTGGGCAGCTTGTTATCGGCTTCGCCCAGCGAGACCTGGAAAATGGTCCACAGCTGCTGGTTGTGGCGAATGGCATCGATATAGCCTTGCATGTTGCCGCTTTCTTTCTGAACTTTTTCCATGCGGGCGGCACAATTCAACAGTGCTCTGGCTTCGGTATCGCGCAAGCTTTCGCCTTCGCTTTGCGCACTGGCATAGGTTTCAATCATCTTACTGGCTGTGGTCGTCATTCTGGCCTCCTGCGTTGGGGTGACAACTGATCAGGTCACTGCAACTTTGATGCCATCGTCGCCGCGCTGCTTGCTGGCCTCTTGATCGGCCAGCATTTTATGGGCTTGGCGCAGGGCCTGATACCCCTCGCCCCGCAGCATCAGGGCGATAATATCTTGCACCTGATCGGCCAGATGGGGGTAAAGCTTGGCAAATTTTTCCGTGGTCTCGATCACCAGCTTATCCAGCTTCTGCCCTTCGCCCTTGCCTTTGAACAGATAAATGACCTGCAGCAGAAAATAAACCGAGGCAGCATCCGAATTTTCGGACTGATCGATATTCATCAGATAATCATCACGCAGCACGGGGCTATCGGAAAGGATAAGCAGATCGGCCGGACGCGTGCCCACATTTTTAAGCACAGCACCACCGGCAAAAATTTTTTGTTCAGGTTTAACGCGGATTTTAAGCGGCATAACTCGACTCCTTCGAGTATATCGTCCAGCGGACGAATGTTGGCGTCTGAGGCACAACACGGGGCCAAACGCCAAAGCCCCACAAAAAAACACCATGCCAAAAATAAAAAAGATGGGTGGGGAAAAATCCCCACCCACCCAGTATGCGACTAGAACAATCTGAGGATCGACTGGACTGACTGACCTGAGATACCCAACGACACAACGCCAAGCTGCTGACGGGCCTGGAGGGCCTGCAGGTTAGCGCCTTCTTCGTTAAGATCGGCCAGCACCAGACCATCCGAAGCTTCCTGCAACGTGGTAATAAAGTTGCTGGTAAAATCCTGACGGGTTGTGATGATGTCGGCTTTGTTACCAAAGGTCGACGCGTTGTTACGCAGGGTTGTCAACGCCGTGGTCAGCTGGCTGAGGCTAGTATCCAGGGTTGAGTCACCATGCGAAGACGCCGTGATGGACGAGAAGCCAAGACCTGTCGCCGTCACACTCACGCCTGTCACTGACAGGGTGCTGGTGCCGGTTTCGTTGAACTTCACGCTCAGGGTGGTGGCGGTGCTGTTCAACAGGTTTGTCCCGTTAAACTTGGCATCGTTCACCAGCGCGTCGATCTGATCGCGAAGTTCGTTCACTTCGGTAATCAGCGCGGTACGCTCGCCTGTCAGCTTGGTTTTCGCTTCGTCCAGCTTCGCTTTGGCTTGGGCGACTAAATCTTCAATCGCTTCCAAAGCGTCTGTCGCGGCTTCCACCGTTTTCAACGCTGTTCCCAGGTTATCTTTCACGGTTGCTAAATCGCTGGCGCGATCGAGGAATGAACGCGACGTAAAAAACGCCGAGGCACCATCGAGCGAGCTGTTGATTTTTTTACCTGTTGCCAAACGCTCTTGCGTAATCTTCAACAGGTTTTCAGTGCTTTGCAGTGACAGCAGGTTGCTGCGGGCTGACAAAGTCAATGAGATATCACCAATTGCCATAACAGAACTCCTTTCAAGGTTAATGTCGCCTCCTGCGACGATTTGTTGGCGAGGCTCAAGTTACATGACAACATTAAAAATAGGCTTAACCACGCCGCCGAAATTTTGCATGCAGAGTTTGTGCCAGACGCCCTGTTGAAAAAGATGGGATTTTTCCCAAATGCGCGCGCGCGGCGTGCCGTGATAGGCAAATTTTGCCGACACACACCGCGCCATAACCCGGCAAAATTTACCCTGTTGGCCATCACGCGGGCCGATTTGGCTGCCAAAACATAAAAAACTTGTCAAGAGGAAAATGATGTGATACGATGGAAAAATGGAAGGTAGCCGCATAAGAGCGTGAACATAAGAAGAACGTGTGAAGATAAGAACGTGAATGGGCCTCGTTGGTTGATGTGGTTGAGAGAACCCCCGCCCTTGTTAGCGCGGAAACACGAGAGGAAACCATGTTGAGCGGATCATCATCAGGACTGGCTTTTGATGCCTATCAGGGCAGGATCAGTGCTGGCACGGCCGCAGTGGCCCAACC
>RFNS01000171.1 GCA_009927055.1 Alphaproteobacteria bacterium
AGGTGGCTTCATCCAGCAACAAAATGGGCGCGTTTTTTAACATCGCACGCGCAATGGCAATGCGCTGACGCTGCCCGCCCGACAGCTTCACCCCCTGTTCGCCCACCACGCTGTCAAAACCGTGGGGCAATTTTTCAATAAAACCCAGGGCGTGGGCGTGCTCGGCCGCCCATCGTATCTCGGCATCGCTGGCGCCCGGCCGGCCATAGGCGATGTTGGCCCGAATGGTATCGTTAAACAGGGCGGTTTCTTGGCTAACGAGGGCCAGATGCGCGCGCAAACTTTCAAGGGAAATTTCCCTGATATCGTGCCCGCCGATGGTCACGCGCCCGCCCGCCACATCATAAAACCGGGGGATGAGGTTGATGATGGTCGATTTGCCGGCGCCCGACGCCCCCACCAGTGCCACTTTTTTACCGTGCGGAATGGTCAGGGAAATTTCCCTGATGGCTTCGGTGCCATCGGCATAGGCAAAGGTCACACCCTCTAGGGTGATTGTATAATCACTCACCGACAGCGCACGGGCGTGCGGCCCGTTCACAATGGCCGGTTTTTCATCGAACAATTCAAACACGCGTTCGGCCGCCGCCAGACCTGTTTGCAATTGCGTGTTGAGTTTGCCCAGGCGTTTGATGGGTTCATAGGCCAGAATAAACGCGGTGATAAAGGCAAACAGCGCGCCGGGGCTGCTGGCGCCACTAATCACCTGACTGCCGCCATACAGCATGACCGTGACAATGGCGATGCCGCTCAGAAACTCGGCCATGGGGTTGCTCAGCGCGCTGATGTGATAGCCCTTCACGCACAGGGCCAAAATACGTTCGGTGATGCTGGTGGCCGCCTGCTGCTCGGCCCCTTGCATGTTATAGGCTTTGACGTGCCGAATGCCCTGAAAACTTTGCTGCAGAAAACCGGTGAGTGTGGCGAGTTCAGCCTGAGTATTCCCCGACACGCGGCGCATGCGCTTGCCCAGCCGCCCCACAAACCAGGCCGAGGGCGGAAACACCAGCGTAGCCAAAAAGGCCAGCCGCCAATCCTGATAAAACATGACCGCTGTTAAAAAAACCAGCGTCAGCCCGCTGCGCACGACCGAAGTGAGACATTCGTTCACCGTCGATCGCATCACCATCACATCGTTCGTCAGGCGCGATACCAGCTGGCCTGAAGTGTGGCGATGGAAAAAAGCCAAATCAGCCCCCAGCAAATGCTGAAACAAATGTTGCTGAATGGATGTGATAATGCGCTGGCCTGTTTTGTTCATCAGCACGGTATGAAAATACGTGGTGGTGCCGCGCACCATGAACACGGCCAAAATCAGCAGCGATACTTCGACCAAATAGGCATAACTTTTTTTCTGCACAATGCCATCGATCATCGGCTGCATCAGAGAGGCCATCAGGCCCGTCATGCCCGCCGCCACCGACATTAAACCCGTGGCCACCAAAAGCGGCCCAAGATGCGGGCGCACATATTGCCCATACATGCGCCGCAGCAACACCCAGGTGGGCGTAAAGGTGGGGGAAGTAGATGTGTGAGCCATTGTTAATCACGCTATACTGCATCGCAGCAGAAGAAAAGGGAAGAAAACGCCGGCGCTTACCTTTTCCTTAGCCAGAATGTGCCAGAATGAAAAGCATGAACCACCCCACCCCCGTCACCATTCCGGGCCGCAAAATTGGGCTGGTGCTGTCGGGCGGCGTGGCGCGCGGCTGGGCCCATATTGGCGCCATCAAAACGCTGCAAAAGATGGGGTATAAATTTGATGTGGTCGCCGGCTGCTCGATTGGCGCGGTGGTGGGGGCCCTCATGCTGGCGGGCAAGCTGGAGGCGCTGGAAGCATGGTGCCGCGGCCTGAATAAAATAAAAATCGCCAGCTATCTCGATCTGAACATCAAAAGCGGCGGGCTGATTGGCGGACAGAAGTTGGTTGATGAAATTCGCCGCCACATTGGCGATTTGCGCGTGGAAGATTTGCCGCAAAAATTTGTAGCTGTGTCCACCGATTTGGTGACAGGGCACGAAGTGTGGCTGCAGCAAGGCGTGCTGGCCGATGTGTTGCGCGCATCCTTTGCGCTGCCGGGGCTTTTTCCGCCCAGTCAACTTCAGGGCCGCTGGCTGCTGGATGGCGCGCTGGTCAACCCGTGCCCTGTCAGCATGTGCCGCGCCATGGGGGCCGATTTAATTATCGCCATTAATTTGAACGCCGATATTATTGGCAAGGTGCGGCAGATGGAAAAGGGCGTGCCCGTGGCCGCCGGCTTTGACCTGCTGCCCATGATGGAACAAACGCCCGAATTGAAACACAAAACCCACGGGCTTGATTGGCTGACGCGCCGCATTTTTCATCGCGAACCGCAATCGCCCAGCCTGTTTGGGGTGATGACGGCGGCGCTCAACATTATGCTCGATCGCATGACACGATCACGCATGGCGGGCGATCCGGCCGATGTGCACATTGCCCCGCGCCTCGGCCAAATTGGGTTGCTGGAATTTGACCGCGCCGCCGAAGCCATTGCCGAAGGCGAAGCGGCGGTGATGCGCAAACAAGAAGAACTGACCGCCGCGTTGAAGATTTTGCGGCCGGTGTCTTAGGTTTTATCGACAATAAAGCTCATGCGTTGAAAAGAAACACTGTCATTCCGGCGCACGCCGGAATCCATGGACAGAAAGCAACAAAAAAATCACTGTCCTGCTGGCATGCGCCAGGGTGACGATATGATGCAAGTGCATTGATAAGTCTTGCCCTGACCTACCCCCGCGTCCGGTACTTATCCAAAAATTGTTTGAACAAATCCACATCGTTCAGGCGGTCGATGATGTCGGAAGGGTTGGCGAACTGGTCACTTTGCGCCTGTGTCAGCAAGCGAAAGGCGCCCGCTTCGGGCAGGCCGGCCAGCGCGGGGGAAAAATCCCTTGCCAACTGCGCCAGCGCCCCTTCATCGCCCGCCAGCACCAGCGCTGTGGCGCGGTTCAGCAGCAGTGTTATTTTTTCAGGCGCCAGTTTGTCACCGCGGGCGGGCGGCGCCCCTATGAGCGCGCCCAAAAGTTTGGCCGCATCGGCCCAGCGCTGGTTGCGCCACGCAATATCAACGCGCAGGGCGTTCGCGGCCTCCTCGCCAATATCACCCAAGGTTGTCTCAGCCTCGGCAAAATCGCCCAGTTCCATATGTGCGCGCGCGCGCAGCAAATGGCGTTCGTCATCCAGCGTTTCCGAGATGCCATCGACAGCGCTGTTATCCAAACTCTCCAGCGCCTGATCGGGCTGTTTGTTAAGCAGGCGAATGGCCGCCAGCTGCGCCCCCACCTCGGCCTTCAGGGGGCCTGAAAGACGTTCGCGCACCTGTTTATCTAACAGCGCCGCCGCCTGATCCAGCAAATCGACCGTGACCAATTTTTCGGCCAGTTTGCGTGCAATGGCATCACCCACCTCGCCCACGGGCGCCATGCTGTTAAATTGCTGATAGAGGCCCAGCGCCTCTAAGGGGCCCATGGCGGGCGCGGCATTTTCAAGATAAATTTTGCGCAGAAGCTCGCTCATCTCGGCGCGCAGCTCGGCGCTTTTGGGGTCATCGGGGTAAAGGCGCGTGGCGGTTGAGAGCGTGGTGAACCCATCGACATATTTATTGCCATCTAAATAAAATTTCCCAAGGCGCGCGAGAATATCCAGCTCAAGATCATCGCCGCGCCAGACAAAGCGCAAGCCTTCCAGCCGCTTCGCCGCATCGGCCGGTTTCATTTTGCCCTTGGCCACCGCCAGATCGACCAGCGCCAACTCGGCCCGCGTGCGATAAAGCCTGTCGCGCGAGAGGGCCACCATGCGCCACAAATTCTCGGCCTTATCAACATGGCCGAACTGATAATCCATCACGCCGCGCAGATATTGGATTTTAGGATTGTAAAACACTTCTTCGTGCATGTTTTTGAATTGCGCCAGCCATTCATAGGCTTCCACCGCTTGGCCCAGCGCCAAACCCGTTTCAAGCCCCAGCACCAGCATGTGTGTGAACACGGGTTCGGGCATCTGCATCAATACGCCTGCGGTCGATTGAAATTTGGGCCAGGCGGCCTGAAAATCGCGCAGCTTGGCTTCGGCCACCGCGCGCCACAAATCCATCTCAATGCCGCCTTCGCCAATGCGATCCATATCGCGCAGGCCCGCCGCAACATCGCCCGCCAAAATGCGCGCCGCCCCCCTGATGGCCAAAAATTGCACGCTGCTGGCCATATCGGGCACATCACGCGCCAGCTGGTTCAAAATCACCATGGCTTCGCTGCCCTGCCCATAGGCCAGGTGCAGCCGCGCCAGATGCAACCGTGTATAGGCGCGCTCGCCTTCGGGCAGCGTCACCATCGTTTCCCACAAACGGCGGCGCGAGGCGACAAAATAATCTCCCTCACGGCCACGCCAGCTTTTCAAATCGACCAGCGAAAGACGCGGCAGCTTGGTGTTGGTGGCGCCCCCATCGCGCCCCGTATCGGCCATGGGCGAGAGTTTCAGCCCATCTTTTTCATCCACCAGTTCGATCCCCGTGGCCGTGATGTTGGCTTTCACCTTGTCATGACGCGGCAGCAGCAAAATGCCCTGCGCCGTAGGCAACGTCACCACATCGGGGAAAAACTGCGACCGGGTGATCTGCTGTCCGGCCTGCTGCAAGGGCACCACAACCAGATTTTCACCCGTCACAGGATCGGTCAGATTTACAGGGGTGCCCGCCCCCGATACCGGCAGCACAAGCCGCGCGCCCAACACATAATCAGGCTCGGCGTTAAAGGTCATCGACAGGGGCAGATTATTATCGGGCTTTTGCGCCTTGATATGCCAGGCCGTTTCGTGGCGCGAGAGGCGCAGATCAACCCCCTGCGGCAAAGAAAAACGAAAACCCGTGGCATTTTTCAAATCTAACATTTCTGTTTTGCCGGCATGCTGGCCTTGCAGCAATTTATCCAGGCTCAGGCCAAGATTGCGATCGAAAATAATATAGGCATAACCGCCGCGCTGATAGGCCGCCATGCCTACCGCCACGCCCGGATCGACCGTGAACAGCGTCTGCGGCCCCGCTTCCAGTTGCATGATGCTGATGATGGGTTGCATGGCCCTTGCCTGAAAATCTGTTTTGGTTGTCGCATCAGGGATGGCTTGCGTGCCTGCTTTCGGCTGTTCGGCCGGCGTGGGCTGTTGGGCGCTGGGCGCCGGCTGATCTTTGGGGGTGTTGTGATGATCGGCCGGTGGCGCGCCTGTGGATGATGATTGTGTGGATGATAACTCTGGGGGCGATGACTCTGCGGGTGATGAT
>RFNS01000046.1 GCA_009927055.1 Alphaproteobacteria bacterium
GTTAAGATTGCTGAAGTTCAAAATGGTTATCCAACCAAGAACTATCTTGCAGCCAAACAATCCAAGCAAAAGACGTCAATGTTTCGACTGTTCCAAGCACCTCAAATGCTGCAACGATCACGAAGTTTACATTTGATGATCCAGTATATTTGGAACCAGATCGCGAGTATGCAATCATCATCGGTTCTGATTCACCAGACTACGAAGTTTGGATTGCTGAGTTAGGCACGGATGTTCTTGGTGCATCACCTGCTCGTCGTATTTCTGAACAGCCATATGCTGGTTCATTCTTCCGCTCACAAAACAGCTCGACTTGGACACCATATCAAAACCAAGACTTGATGTTTGTGTTGCATAAGGCTGTATTTGAATCTGCTGGTACTGCAACATTTAATCTTGAAGAAGCACCGACGACTGACATTCCAGTTGATCGTGTCACACTTATATCTTCAGAATTGAAGTTCCCAGTAGGCACTGTTGACTACAAACTCAAAGGCACATATGCAGTTGACGGCACGGCTGAAACAACTGGTGTTTATCTTGTCCCATTCAATTCAGTTGAGTATGGAACACTACTTGATAAATCAGGTAAGACTTCTTCGACGTCATTCTTAAACCGTCGATTGTTAACTCACGGTAATGCAAACAGTTTCATCATGACTGTTGAAATGTCGTCAAGTAATCCAGACATTTCGCCAATCATTAACGCCGAGCGTCTCTCTGTCGCTGCAGTGACGTTTGGTATCAACAATGCTGGTATCAGTAACAACGATATCTCAATTACAAATATCGGTGCTGGATATAATGCGGTTTCTTCGAGCGGAAATGTGATCAAGGGTGGTTCAAATACGTCGCTTAACAATTTCGCTCAACTATATCGCCAAACATTCTATGCTAATAACTGGAATATCGGATTCTATAACGTAACGATTACAAACAACGCAAACGATACTGGTACAGGTGCTGCAGGATTCGCGGTTGCAAACACCGACGGATCTAACACCATCAATCATATTGTGATTGCAACGCCAGGTTATGGATATCTTGAAACGCCAACGATCACATTTAATGCTGGTAATGCGACTGTAACAACTACAGCAACTGCTCTTGTTGCTGGTGAAACAGGCAAGGCTGGCGGTAATATGATCGCCAAATATCTAACTCGCGAGATTATTCTTGGCGACGGATTTGAGTCTGGTGATCTTCGCGTGTTCATGGATGCAATCCTACCAACAGCATGCGGCATCGAAGTGTACTACAAGGTTCTCTCTTCAGATGATCCAGAAACGATCAATGACAAGAGCTGGCGTCGTATGGCGAAAGTAAAGGACATTTACTCTCGAAATTCATCTACGTTGATTGGTCTTGAATTCCGTCCATCTCTAACAGAGAATCGTATTGCTTATACTGAAAATGGTATTAAATACCCAGTCGGCGGAATCTTCAAGAACTTCCAAATTAAGGTCTGCCTCACATCTTCAGACCCTTCGATTGTTCCAAAGGTTAAGAATCTAAGAATCATTGCTGTTCCAGAGGGTTGATTATGGGCGATAAAGCCAGAGTGAAAGACAATCTAAATTATGTAAAGGATTTGGATAATTTTGCAATTTTAAATACCAATAAGGCTGCTGTGGCAAAACACGAACAGAAGATGGCTGAGTTGCGTCGACAGAAGCAGGTAGAAGCAGAGATAAATAGTCTGAAGTCAGAGGTTTCTGACATCAAAGACATGTTAGGGCAAATTTTAAAAGCCGTCGGTGGCGAGAAGTAAAATATGGCAAATACAGTAAATGTCGGTCTAACGACCACTTCAAATACATTTAATCAGTGGAGAATTTCCGATAATCTCATGGCGAATGACGTCAATGAGATTGCTCGCGGCAACTTCACGAAGCCAAAGGGAAATGTTATCATTTCCGAAGGTTATCTTCGTCTTGCAAATTCGACTGGCGGTGTTATCCTTGATGTAACCGACGACACGAATATCGACGGAACGTTGACGGTCTTCAATATTGAGATGGACAACTCTTCGAACCACCTCTATGTTGACGCTGGTGATGTGCATATTCGCCGCATGGGTGCAACAGACCGCATGAATGTGAATACAAACACCACATTCTTTGGATCAAATGTCTCGTTCACCAATGTTGCTTCAGGAACATTGAACGTGAATACTCAGTTTGTGAGCATCAATACAGGCTTGATGAACGTCTCAAATACTGCAGCAACCGCGCAATTGAATGTTCA
>RFNS01000044.1 GCA_009927055.1 Alphaproteobacteria bacterium
CCCAAATACTCGTATTTTTGCAAATGCAAATATCACTGGAACTGTTAATGTTGTGAATAATGTTTACACATATAACACTATCACAGCTTCAAATACGTCAACTGGTAATCTTGCAGTAACTCAGAACACCACGTCTGGTAATCTTTCTGTTTCGCAAAATACGACAACTGGAAATCTCGTTGTACAAGCAAACGTACTTGCTGGCAATGCTTACATTGACTTCTTGACAGTAGGCAATCCAATCGTTGCTCCTGCTGCGACCATTGGTAACTCGTACATCGTTCGTTATGGATTGACTACAGACGCAGATGGATATTTCCGAGTACAAAGATCTGTTGCTTCAGGTAATGCTGAAGTCTTCTGGACTGAAACGAATAAAAGATGGGAATTCCGCGTAAACAATTTGTATGGTGACATCGCTACAAATAATGTTACTGCAGGGAATATTGCTGTCGCTTCCAATATTTCAACTAGGAATATAAGTGTAACGCAAAATGCATCTTTTGGGAATCTATCAGTTACTGGAAACGTCACTGGCAACCTTGTAGCCACATTCAGGGCATCTAAAGAATACTTGTTGCAGACAACCAGTTCTGGCGCAACGACCGTTGACTTGAGTATATCAAACTGGTTCAAGTATACTCTCACAGGCAACTCAACATATACGTTTGCAAATGCGCCAGCTTCTGGAAATGTATTTACGGTGCAAATGCTCTTGATTCAGGGTTCGGGCGGTAATAAAACTGTCGCTTGGGGTAATACAATCTACTGGGCTGGTGGTCTAGTTCCTCCAGCAACAACAGCTGCAGCAGGCAATACTGACCTCTGGACGTTGACTACATATGATGGTGGATCGACGTTTATTGGCACTCTAACTGTTAAAGATGCGAGATAATGGCAGGTCGTAGTTACGATTTAAACAAAACTTGGATTCCAGGGCAATCTCGCGGAACCACAGTTTTCAATTCCAGCGGGAATATCTCTATTCCTTATGGAAGAAATAAAATTACAGTTAGTGGTAATGCGACTCCAGGAAATCCAAATACGCCATCTAACCCAGCTTCGTATAATGGTCCATCACCAGCAAGTTATAATCCAACCTCTGGTGGAAACCCATCAACATATAATGCACCAGTAGAACAATATTACAATCCAAGAACTGAACAATTC
Organism: Alphaproteobacteria bacterium; assembly: GCA_009927055.1. Lineage (GTDB taxonomy): Bacteria > Pseudomonadota > Alphaproteobacteria > UBA9219 > RFNS01 > RFNS01. The sequence goes on from RFNS01000044.1 coordinate 1,171, forward strand.
TATAATGCAGCAGGAAGTCCAACTGTAACATTTTATAATCCAATTGGTTGCCAAACTTATAATAATCCAAGCGGCGGCACTCCTGCAGCACCATTTACATATGTTCCAGGAAATTGTACACAACCAACTACTGGTAATTGTGTTTCTTCTTATTACTATAATGCCCCTTCACCATTCTGTACTGGTGTTTATAACCAACCAAGCACTGGCAATTGTCAAAATTTCGTGACAAATTGCACGCAACAACCATCTGTTTGCAATCAATACCAGCCATATGG
>RFNS01000096.1 GCA_009927055.1 Alphaproteobacteria bacterium
CGCTCAGGCCCCGAAAGGGTGGCGGGTGTAGTCATGGGATGATGTCTTGATAGAGGGTTGGTGTTGTGGTCACGATTGTCATGTCAGAATTGATTCCGCCTGTGTAGCAGAGCGCAGACAAAAACATTGAAAAGAAACTGAAGCCCCTGCGCAGGCAGGGGCCCATCACACATACGCGGCTTTTCGTGTTTTGTTCGGGTGATGGGTGCCTGCCTTCGCAGGCACAACAGTATCTTTTGACCATCGCAATGAGTTTGTCCCCCGCGAGTTGCTTGTTGACTGATAATCTATTTCGTCACAGGCGCCAGGGCCGAGGCGACGATATTCGCCACCATCACAATTTTCTGGCTGGTGGCCATGCTGGGGCTGCTGCCCACAGCGGCATCAGGGGCATCGGCCGCCATCGTCATCATCTCTGGCCCGCCGCGTTTCATCATGGCCATGGGCGAGGCAAAACCCATCTCGCCAAAGCTGAGTGATGATAAACGATATTGGCGGCCAGGCAGGGCGTTGTTCAATTCGACAATCTGAGCGGCGGCTTTTTGCGCCAGCTGATAACGCAGTTTTTGCTGCACGTTCTGCACTTCATCCAGCGTGGGCGTAAAATCCATCTCGCCCACAGTCAGCTGCATGCCGGGTTTGCTGGCGGTTTTGGCCTTTTCAAACAACCCGCCCAAAATATTTTCAGGCAGACGCGCTTCATAGGTGGCGTTCCAGCGTTCCAGCCCCGTGCTATCTTGGCTGCGATAAAAATTGGTCAGGCGCCATTCGCCCTTGGCCATGGCCATTACGGCGTTTTTCATATCGCTGCGCAGGGTGGCGGTTTTGGCACCATCGGCCGCCGCTTCCACCTGAACGGTCACGCGCGCGGTGTCGGTGCTGACCCATTCTTCGGCGCTGATGTGGAACACCACGGTGTCATCGGGTTTGATATCGCCGGCCAGGGCAGGGGCGGCCAGCAGCAGCGCGGCAAGAAGAACAGCGATCATGAAAAGACTCCTGAGAGGTGGGGTGATTATTCAAAATCGAGATTGGCGTAATGCGCCGCGGGTGGCAAGCCCGGCACGCGATCGGCCAGCAGCGGGCGGAAGGTGGGGCGCGATTTGATACGGCTGTACCATGCGCGCACGTCATCAAAATGGCTCCACGTCACATCGCCCGAATAATCCATGACCGAAAGCTGGGCGGCGGCGGCCAAATCGGCGGCCGAAAAATCATCCCCCGCCAGCCAGTTGCGGCGCTCTAAAAGCCAGCTCAGATAACTCATGTGGTCGGTCAGGGCCGCATAGCCAGTGCGGATTTTATGGCTATCGGGCCCGCCCAGCCCCGCCAGTTTTTTATAGGCTTTTTCATACCACAGGGCGTGGGTCACCTCGGCATAAAATTTTTCGCAAAACCAGCTGATCAGCCGCCGCGTCTCAAGGCGCTGGGCGGTGGTGGTGCCCAGCATGCTGGGGGTGGGCGATATTTCATCCAGATACTCAATAATCACGCTGGCGGGGCACACCACATGTTTTTCGGCCAAATCGCCCGCCAGCAAAATGGGCAGCGTGCCGGCGGGGTTCAGCTCGCCCAAACTCTCCACCTCGGCCCACGGCTCGGCATAGACCAGATCGTGCGCCATGTTTTTTTCAAGAAGGACAAGGCGCGCCAGCCGGCTGTGCGGATCAAGCGGGTGATGCAGCAGGCGCAGGTGCATAACCCCCAGTAGAACTGATTTGCCCATGCCCATTCAACCCCATTATGATGCGCCATGTTCAATTTTCAGCATCAGGCGTGGTTTGTGCAGCCGGCGTTGCAGCGCGTGTGGCGGGCGCTTAACACCCCGCACTCTGAGGCGCGGGCAGTGGGCGGATGCGTGCGCAACGCCATGCTGGGCCTGCCGGTGGCCGATGTTGATCTGGCCATTAACGTGCCGCCCGAAAAAACCGAGGAAATATTGGCGCATGCGGGTGTGGTCACCAAACGCACGGGCTTTGCGCATGGCACCATCATGGCCATTGAAGGCGGGCAGGGGTTTGAGATTACAAGCCTGCGCCAAGATGTGGCGACCGATGGGCGGCGCGCGGTGGTGGCCTATACCGATGATTGGAAAACCGATGCCGCGCGGCGCGATTTCACCTTCAACGCCATGTCGGTCGATGTCGAGGGCCGCTTGTACGATTATTTTGGTGGCGTGAATGATTTGGCCGCGCGCCTGGTACGTTTTATTGGCGATCCGGCCCAGCGCCTCGCCGAAGATTATTTGCGTCTTTTGCGCTATTTCCGCTTTTTGGCGTGGTATGGCGTGATGGGTGATGCGGCGGCCGACCCCAACCGCCAGACGGCCGAGGCCTGTCGCGAGGCGGCCCCACACCTGGCCACGCTTTCTGTTGAACGGGTGTGGAGTGAGGTGAAAAAAATTCTGTCGGCTGAAAACCCTGTGCCCGCCCTTGCCTTGATGGAGGCGTGGCAGGTAATGCCGCACGTGTTCAAAACACCTGTCTCGCTGCCCCGTCTGCATGATGTGGTGGCGCTGGAACATAAAATGGGCGCCGCCCCCCATGCGCTGGTGCGCCTTGTGGCGCTGGCCCTGCCCGATCAGGAATCGGCCGAAAATTTATCGCAGCACTGGCATGTCTCGAATGATGAGGCGGCGCTGCTGATCAAGGCCAGTCAGCGGCCGGTGGTTGATTGGTTTTCGCTGCCCGCCGTGCGCGTGGGGCTTTACCGCCACGGGGCGGCGGCCATGCGCGCGTGGTATGTGCTGATGGCGGCGCAGCAGGGTTTTCACAAGACGGAGGCGTGGAACCTGATCCAGCACTGGAAGGTGCCCGCCCTGCCCATTTCGGGGCGCGATGTGCAGGGCCTGGGTATTCAGGCCGGGCCAGAGATGGGAAAAATTTTGCAGGAAGTTGCCGAATGGTGGCAGCAGAACGATTTTATGCCTGGCAAAACCGATTGTCTCGATTATGTGCGGCGTCGCATCACAAAGTAAGGGAAAAATCCCCTAGGGGAAAAATCCTTGATTTGTGTGGGCGATTCCCTCTACCGTATGCCTCTTGAACAACCAAGGGGGCATGATGGCCAAACAAAAAGTGAAAATTGTGCGCACCAAGGCGCCCGTGCGGGCCGATCGTGGGCCGGCGCTGCGCTGGCAGCACAGTGCTATGGGCCTGCATGTGACCGAACAGGCTGGCGTGGTGGCCGCCCGCGTGCTGGATGAATGCGTGATTGATCAGTGGCAGTTAAAAGGCTGGCTGGATGCTGATCAGGCCGCGGCGGCCCTGCGTTTGCGGCGCGATTATCTACAGGCCGCGGTGGCGCAGCGCGTGGGCGCCAGTTACAGCACGGTGCGGGCGCACACCGGTGTTTATGTGGAATATCAGCGCACGCCGCAGCAGGAAAAACATTATAACCGTTGGCGCGCGGTGATGCTGGCGCTTTCTCATTCATCGCGCGCGCTTGCCCTTCAGTTGTGCTGTGATGATGTGATGCCCGCGCACCATCAACGCCAAGCC
>RFNS01000175.1 GCA_009927055.1 Alphaproteobacteria bacterium
GGGGGAATGCACATGAGGCCCACCACAGGCAGTTGATGATTTTGCGCCAGCTGCCACAGGGCCGGAAAATGTTCGGGCAGCACGCCGGCTTTTTGCAGTTCGCGGCCCACATTCACCTGAATCAGCAGTTGGGGAATTTTCCCACATTTTTGTTTTTCTTTGGCCAGCGCCATGATCAGCGATGGCCGATCGAGCGTGTGGATATAATCAAACAGCGCGCAGGCCGCCCCCACTTTGTTGGTTTGCAGGGGGCCGATCAGGTGCAGCTGTGGCCGCGGGTGCATGGCTGAAAATTTCTGCTGCGCTTCCTGCACGCGGTTTTCGCCAAACACCATCACGCCGGCCGCCATGGCCTGATCAACCACCGCGCGCGGCTGGGTTTTGGAAACGGCGATAAGGGTGACAGGTTGGGGATTTTTCCCAGAATCCTGGGCCGAAGCTTTGGCCACCGCCGCAAGCGTTTGTTGAATGGCTTCCAGCGGGGCAGCTGAAAAAGAAAGCATCTCAGCGGGCAAGGGCCGCAGCGCTGATGCGTGCCGGCTTGGGTGTGCTTGGCATCGTGGCGAGTATTTTTTTTATGTCGGCTTCAGTCAGGCTGGCTGGATTGTCATGATACAATATGTGTACACCACCACGGTTCAACAAATGTCGGGCGGCGATCTGATATTCTGGGGAAACACAACCAATCAGCCGTTCGCCCGAACGCACAGAATTCTCAAAATCCTGCGGCGGAATGGCCAGCACAGAATGGGCCGCAACACTGTTTGTAAAGACATAAACATCGGTTTGGGGTCTGCCTTCCTGGCCTTCTTTGGGAAAAATTTTTGCCGTAAAGACAGCACAACCCAAACGCCTCAAGTGCACAGCCATTTCTTTGGCAGCGGCATCTTCTGTCTGAATCTCCCGCATCAGGCGGGCGGCGTTATCAACAACTTGTTTTGTATGTACGTGAATCAAGTCCATTGTTCCCCCTAAGCCGCGCGGCCTTCCATCTGCGTTAGTTTTGTGGGCAAACGAAAGTGCACGTTTTCTTCAATGCCTGAAAGCAATTCAACCTCCACCGGACCCAGCTCGCGCAGGCGGTCAATCAGCCCCTGCACCAAATCTTCGGGCGCGCTGGCGCCGGCCGTAATGCCCACGCGCTGCTTGCCCTGCACCCAGGCGGCATCCAGCTTGGTCGCGTCTTCAATCAGGTATGCTTCCACGCCTTCTTCTTTGGCGCATTCCTGCAAGCGGCTGGAATTGCTGCTGTTATGCGCGCCAATAACCAGCACCACTTCCACGTGCTTCGAGAGCTCGCGCACCGCCGCCTGCCTGTTTTGCGTGGCATAGCAAATGTCTTTCGTGGCGGGGCCGATGATGGCAGGAAAACGGGCCTTTAACGCCTCAATCACCTCGCGCGTGTCATCAACCGATAACGTGGTTTGCGTGATGTAGGCCAGCTTGTTGGCATCGGCCACGTTCAACCCGGCCACATCTTCCACTTCCGAGATTAAATGCACCGTGCCGGGCACGCGGCCCAGGGTTCCCTCCACCTCAGGGTGGCCATCGTGGCCAATTAAAATAATCTCATAACCTTGCTTGGCATAGCGCTGGCCTTCTTTGTGCACTTTCTCCACCAGCGGGCAGGTGGCATCAATCACATCCAGCCCCATGGTGGTGGCTTCGCTTTCCACCGCCTCAGACACGCCGTGGGCCGAAAAAATGGTGACAGCCCCCTGCGGAATTTCACTGGTTTCTTCCACAAACACGGCGCCTTTTTGGCGCAAACGCTCCACCACATGGGGGTTGTGCACAATTTCGTGGCGCACATAAACGGGCGGGCCATATTTGGCCAGGGCCATTTCAACAATGGCAATCGCACGCTCGACCCCTGCGCAAAAACCCCGTGGCTGAGCCAGAAAAACCTTCATGATCATCCCCTTCGCTGCCCCCCTCTATAGCGGGTTAGCGGCTGTAAATAAAGGGGTTTGAATATGTTGAAACCAATAAGGTTTTTGACAGGGCGCGGGCTGACTTGTAATGCTTGCCATTAATCAATGGAGAAATAACATGTCTCAAGAAAACTCTGAAACTGGCGATGCCTTTAAGCGCGCTGCCGGTGAAATTCTGGACAAGGCGGCCGAATTTCTTTCACCCATGACAGAGTATGTCCGCACGCAGTATATCGGCCCCGTTGTTCATCGCGTGACGTCTTTGGTCGGCGAAGCATATCAGATTTATTACAATGCTGTTTTGAATCTATTCTTGATGCCGTTTCAGTCGCTCTCTCCTGCGTTTGCGACAATGCTAGAAAAACAGTGGGGCGATTATATCGTGGGTGGCGTCACCGGCCTTATTGCGCTGGGCTTTGCCGTGACACGGTTGGTTTACAAGGTTTCTCGCAACAAAACTTATGTGCTGAATCAACTCAGCCGCATGGATGCACAGCAAACCACATTCATCAATGCGGTGATTGGCGCTGGTCAGCCACGGATTGCGATATATGATGAAAATTTGTTCTTGAAAATTGACCGCGTGCCCGGTTATGCCGAATTGATTGAACTACCCAATGGCGATCGTCTTGGCGTGATTTACCCCACGCCCGAATCGCGCAATGTTGCGATGGGCAAAATAAACGATGCCCAAGGTATTATCCCCCCCGCCATTCTTTTTCAGGTCAATGGCGCAAAGAGCGGTCAGGTGGATAATTTTGTTGAAAAAGCCACAGAAATTCTAAAACTTCTGGCCGCCACCACCATCGCCCGCGAAAATATGTTTTGTGAAAAAAAGGGCGATAGCATTATTTATCGCAGTCCTTCAGTCCTTGCCGTTGTCTCGCGAACAGTGAAGGGAGAAGTTGTGGTCAAGATTGATCCCAACCCCCTTGATCCAAAACTCAATCGCAGCGTCGGGTTTTATAGGCAAGGCCTCATCAAAAAGATGTCCTCTCGATTAGATCCGTTTGCGTTGCCGGCCAACGTTTCTGGAAGCGAAAAAGATATCCATGCCTATGCCCTTGCATTATCACTCGCCTTCAAGCATGTGCCAGAAGACACGCTTAACCGCCTGGGCCTCAGCATGAAAGGTCTCTTGAGTTATAGACACGTGAAGCAAGATGCTTTGCCGGAAGATGGTGTTAATACTCTCGGTGCCATCACATCCCTGGGCCGACTGGGGTATAATCTAGCCACCAACGATATCAAAGCTTTAGAAAAACACGGGATCATGCGGCGTTTTGCCATTGCCGTGCTAGATATGCTGGGCATCAGCCCCGCGCCACGCAATATGCGCCCCTTTGTTCAACGCAAACCTGTGGCGCTTGGTCCTAATAATTTTTGGATGGTGAAGCCTGGCGCGCTGTCGGGCAACAACATTCAATTGATTGGTGTGCCCCCTTCTGTCGCCAATCATTTAGACAAAGCACCGCTAGATGACATGACAGCCTTTGTGGAAGACAGGTTGCTGCCCCGCAATGGCGTGTGCGGACGCACCGCGGCGGGTGATTTTTTTGCTACCAATTTTTTGGGCTTCAGCATGACCATTCCGGCCACACGCCAGGATGTGGTGTACATCACGCTCGATCCCTCAAGCCAGAAAGAAGCCATTGCTGAAAATGATCAGGCCGTTCGAGCATCCATCAACGCGGCACTTCAACAGGCGAATGAAAAAAAGATTGCCGCTGTGGTTG
>RFNS01000115.1 GCA_009927055.1 Alphaproteobacteria bacterium
TGAACCCCTTGTGTCCGGTTGATCTGGTCATCGATCACTCGGTGATGGTGGATGAGTTTGGGCATGGCCAGGCCTTTAAGATGAACGTGCGCAAAGAATTTGCGCGCAACGCCGAACGTTATAAATTTTTGCGCTGGGGGCAGACAGCGTTTGATAATTTCCGCGTGGTGCCGCCGGGCACCGGCATTTGCCATCAGGTGAATTTGGAATATCTGGCGCAGGTGGTGTGGATCGATACCGATCAGCGCGGCAAAAAAGTGGCCTACCCCGATACGCTGGTGGGCACCGACAGCCACACCACCATGATCAATGGCCTGGGCGTGCTGGGCTGGGGCGTTGGGGGCATTGAGGCGGAAGCGGCCATGCTGGGCCAGCCCACCTCGATGCTGATCCCCGAAGTGGTGGGCGTGAAGCTGACAGGCAAGCTGCGCGAATGGGTGTCGGCCACCGATTTGGTGTTGACCATCACGCAAATGCTGCGCAAGCACGGCGTGGTTGGCAAGTTTGTTGAATTTTATGGCCCTGGCCTGGATGACTTACCGCTGGCCGATCGCGCCACCATTGCCAACATGGCGCCCGAATATGGCGCCACCTGTGGGATTTTTCCCATAGATGGTGAGACGATCAAATATCTGAAACTGTCGGGGCGCGAGGCGCATCGTGTGGCGTTGGTCGAAGCTTATGCCAAAACACAAGGCCTGTGGCGCGATAAGAGCCAGCCCGAACCCATTTTCACCGATAAGCTGGCGCTGGATTTATCGACGGTCGAGGCGTGCATGGCCGGGCCCCGCCTGCCCCAAGACAGGGTTGATCTGACGCAAATTCCGAAAAATTTTGAACTGGAATTGCCGCGCTATGGCGTGAAGCAAGAAAAACGCGGCACGCGCGTTTCGGTGAATGATGGCGAATATTTTCTGCGCCACGGCGATGTGGTGATTGCCGCCATTACCAGCTGCACCAACACCAGCAACCCCGGCGTGATGATTGCGGCGGGCCTGTTGGCGCGGAAGGCCCGACAAAAAGGCCTGACGGTGAAACCGTGGGTGAAAACATCGTTGGCGCCGGGCAGCCAGGTGGTGACCGACTATTTAGAAAAAGCGGGCCTGAACGAGGATTTGGATGCGCTGGGTTTCAACCTGGTGGGTTATGGCTGCACCACGTGCATTGGCAATTCGGGCAACATTCCTGATCATATCGCCGAAGCGATTGAGAAAGGCGATTTAACCACCGCTGCCGTGTTGTCGGGCAACCGCAACTTTGAAGGCCGCGTGAACCCCCTGACCAAAGCCAATTATCTGGCCTCGCCGCCGCTGGTGGTGGCCTATGCGCTGGCGGGCAACATGACGGTTGATGTGACGCGCGAGCCGCTGGGCAAAGACCCAAGCGGCACGCCCGTTTTCCTGAAAGATATTTGGCCAACGCGCACCGAAATTGACGCCGCCGTGGGCAAAAACGTGACGCCAGAGATGTTCACCTCGCGCTATGCCGATGTGTTCAAAGGTCCGGCCGAATGGTCTGATTTATTGCCGCCTGCGGGTTATGCTTATCAGTGGGAAGAGGCCTCGACCTATGTGCGCCAGCCGCCGGTGTTTGATCCTGTGTATGTGGAAAGCAAACTGACCGATTTTTCGGGCGCAAGGTTGCTGGCCATGTTTGGCGATAACATTACAACCGATCATATCTCGCCCGCCGGTGATATTAAAAAATCGGCCCCCGCCGGAACATACCTTCAAGAAAAAGGCGTGCAGCCGCTCGATTTCAACAGCTATGGCGCGCGGCGCGGCAACCACGAAGTGATGATGCGCGGCACCTTTGCCAACATCCGCATTAAAAACGAGCTGATGGACGGCGCTGAGGGCGGCAACACCAAACATCAGCCCAGCGGCGAGACGTTGCCCATTTACGAGGCCGCCATGCGTTATGCGGCGGGTCAAGTGCCCCTTATCATCATCGCGGGCAAAGAATATGGCACAGGCTCTAGCCGCGATTGGGCGGCGAAAGGCACGCGCTTTTTGGGCGTGCGCGCCGTCATTGCCGAAAGTTTTGAACGCATTCACCGCAGCAATTTGGTGGGCATGGGCGTGCTGCCGCTGGTGTTTACGGGCGGAAAAAAGCGCGGCGATTTGATGTTGAACGGCACCGAAACCTTTGCCTTGCGTGGTTTGGCTGAAGGCCTGAAGCCGCGGCAAGACATCACGCTCATCATCACCCGCGCCGATGGCCGCACGGAAGACGTGGCGCTGATGAGCCGCATCGACACGCTGGACGAGGTGGATTACATGAACGCCGGCGGCATTCTGCCTTATGTGCTGGGCAATTTGCTGAGCGCGGCGTAGGCTGGGAAAAATCCCATGGGGTTTTGGGAAAAACTGACCGGCCAAAAATTCAAAATCCCCGATGATGAATATGCCGATTTGCTTCATCGCTACACGCGCGATCTGACACAGCTGGATAAAGCAGGAAAATTTGACCCCGTCACCGGCCGCGATGATGAAATGGATAAAATGCTGCTCATTTTGCTGCAGCGTTTGCGCAAAAACGTGCTGCTGCTGGGCGGAGCGGGCGTGGGGAAAACCGCGCTGTTTGTGGGGCTTGCGCAATACATCAACCACAACCGCGTGCCCGCCATGCTGGCCGGCGCCACGGTCATTGAAATTGAAATGTCGATGATTGGGGCCGGGTCGAGCGAGCGAAGCATTCTCGATGGCCGCCTCATCCCCATCATTCGCGGGGCGGCCGAACGCAACGCCACGCGCGCCTGCCCGCCCATTATTTTCTGCATCGATGAATTTCATCAACTGTCGGTCGCGTTCAAAAATTCGGCCAGCGCCGGCGTGGCCGATATGATGAAACCCTATCTGACCATGGGCGAACTTTATATTGTGGCCGCCACCACGCGCGAGGAGTATGAAGATTATGTGCGGCTTGATCCGGCGGTCGATCGCCGCTTTCAAAAAATTTATCTGGAGCAGCCCGATGTGGCCTTGAGCATTTTTATTGTCAAAAACATGAAAAAAAATTTTGAAGATTATTATAACATCACCATTCCCGATCAGCATGTTGAACGCATCTGCCGCCTGACAGAACGTTTTATCAGAAACCGCAACAACCCCGATAAAGCCATTCTGGCGCTCGATCAGGCGTGTGCCCGCTGCGTGAAAGATGGCGATGCGAAAGTGTTGGATATCGTCTCGGTCAACCGCGCGGTGGCGGCCGATGCCGGCATCGACCCCGCCGCGATTGAGGGGTACTAGGGTCTCGACCCCATGAAAGATGACAGTCTCAACCATTCACGCCAGCGTCACCCTGGCATGCGCCAGCATGATGCTGTTTTTTTGTTGTCAGGTTTTGTCCATCGATTCTGGCGTGCGAAAGCAATAATAACGCGGCTTGTTCTGCGTCCTTAACCCGCCAACATCACCACGCTGATCAGGCTGCCGGTTTTGGCCTCGCCGTTGTGGGTGGTGCGGCGATAGCTGAAAAAACGTTCCGCCTCGGCA
>RFNS01000243.1 GCA_009927055.1 Alphaproteobacteria bacterium
GTCGGGCAGTGTCATGGTGCGGAATTTCAGGCCTTTATCGAACAGGCCGTTGTTGGCCAGATGGTGCATGACATGCGCCCCAAACCCGCCAATCGATCCTTCTTCCACCGTAATCAGCACGTCATGTTCGCGCGCCAGGCGCATGATCAAATCCATATCCAGCGGTTTGATAAAGCGCGCATCGGCCACCGTGGTGGAAAGACCATGTTTTTGCAATTCGTCGGCGGCCAAAAGCGCTTCATGCAAACGCGTGCCCAAAGAAAGAATGGCCACATGGCTGCCTTCGCGCACCACGCGCCCTTTGCCAATGGCCAGCACCTGGCCTTGTTCGGGCATGGGCAGGCCCAAGCCTTCACCGCGCGGGTAACGCACGCCGCTGGGGCCATCATCAATCGCCGCCGCAGTGGTCACCATGTTTTGCAGCTCAACTTCATCGGCCGCGGCCATCAACACCATGTGCGGCAGACAGCCAAGATAGGCATTGTCGAATGATCCGGCATGGGTTTGGCCATCAGCGCCCACCAAGCCTGCCCTGTCCATCATAAAGCGTACGGGTAATTTCTGCAGGGCCACATCGTGCACCACTTGATCGTACGCGCGTTGCAAAAAGGTGCTGTAAATGGCGCAGAAGGGGCGCAAGCCCTCGCACGCCAGGCCCGCCGCAAAGGTGACGGCATGCTGTTCAGCAATGCCCACATCGAACGTGCGTTTGGGGAACGCTTTGCCAAAAATATCCAACCCCGTGCCGCTGGGCATGGCAGCTGTAATGGCCACGATCTTTTCGTCTTTTTCGGCCAGTTTGATCAGGCTTTGGGCAAAAACTTTGGTATAGCTTGGGGCCGTGGCCTTGGCTTTGGGTTGTTCGCCTGTTTTGGTGTTAAACCCTTTCACAACCGCGTGCAGTTTATCGGCCGAATGTTCGGCGGGTTCGTATCCGTGGCCTTTTTCGGTGACAACGTGGATTAAAATCGGCCCGCCTTCCGGATCATCGCGCACATTTTCAAGCACGGGAATAAGATGCTCAAGATTATGGCCATCAATGGGGCCAACATAATAAAAGCCCAGTTCTTCAAACATGGTGCCGCCTGTGACCATGCCGCGCGCATAATGTTCGGCCTTGCGGGCGGCTTCGCGCAAGGGGCGCGGGAACAGCTTGGCAAATTCGCGCCCAATGTGGCGCAGGTTGCGATATTCTTTGGATGAGACAAGGCGCGATAAATAACCGCTCATGGCGCCTGTGGGGGGGGCGATGGACATGTTGTTATCGTTGAGGATGACAATCAAGCGGCTTTTCAGGTCGCCCGCGTTGTTCAAGGCTTCATAGGCCATGCCGGCGCTGATAGAACCATCACCAATCACGGCAATGACATGATTATTCTTGCCCTTAAAATCGCGCGCGACGGCAAAGCCAAGCCCGGCCGAAATGCTGGTGCTGCTGTGCGCGGCGCCAAACGGATCGTATTCGCTTTCGGTGCGCTTGGTGAAACCAGAAAGCCCGCCACCCTGACGCAGCGTGCGAATGCGATCGCGCCGACCGGTCAGAATTTTGTGTGGATAGGCCTGATGCCCCACATCCCAGATTAAAATATCGCTGGGTGTTTCAAAGCAATAATGCAGGGCCACGGTTAGTTCGACTACGCCCAAGCCAGCGCCCAGGTGTCCGCCCGTGTAGGATACGGCATCAATCGTTTCGGCGCGCAGTTCATCGGCCAGCTGTTGCAGTTGCTCAACCTTCAGGCGGCGCAAATCGGCCGGGGTGTGCACGGTATCGAGCAGCGGCGTAACAGGCTTGCCGCCCGCCTTCACCTGGCTGGCATCAACCTCGCAGCTTTGTTTCACGGCTTCGGCCGCGGCATCTGACTTGGCGCTCATGCGAATATCCTCCGAAGGGCGAGGGTTGCCGATTAACTTTGAAAGTTCAATGGATACCTGCAAATCGGGGGTGAAAGCAAGCGAAACCATGATTTGTTAATGATTAGGGGGCGAAATAGTGTCACCCATGCACATCGCCTTTATTGATATTGCGTACGAATACAGGGCCGACAGGCCCGCGCATGATGCCCCCTTGGGCGGCACCACCACGGCGTTATGTTTTTTGGCAAAAGAGCTGGCGGCGGCTGGCCATACAGCCACCATTTTTAACCGCACCCAGGTGCCCGAGTTGGCATGGGGCGTGCCCACCCTGCCGCTGACCGAGTTAACATTGTTACGCAGCAATACCCCCGATGTTGTTGTTTTTGTTGGACGATGGACGCCCACCATGGTTCAGGCTGTGCGTGAGTACACAACCGCCCCGCGGGTGGCCTGGATGCACCAGCATCAGTTTGATGATCAGTTTGTGCAGCCGCTGCCCGATTTTTCTCATATCGTTTTTGTCAGCGATTGGCAGGCGCGGCAGTGCGCCCCCCATGTGCCCGCGGGCACTGAATGGCTGGTCATTCGCAATGCTATCAGCCTTTTTTGCCAAGATATGTTTGCAAGGGGGTGTGATATTGTGGCGCAGAAAGACCCCCACCTGTGTCTTTATGTGGGCGATACGCCGCGGGGGCTGTTGCATATGCCGGCGGTGTGGGAGCGGCTGAAAAAACACCACCCGCTGTTAAAGCTAGAAATTTATTCGCGGCCTGTTGTGTCTGATAACGCTGATGAAAATAATCATTTTGCCACGCAACTGCGGGCCATGCCGGGGGTTGCGCATGTGGGGGCCGTGGGGCAACAGCGGCTGGCCGCGTGCATGAAGCATGCGGCGTTTTTGCTCAGCCCCAATCCTTATCCTGAAACATCGTGCCTTGTGCTGGCCGATGCGCTGGCGGCGGGCATGCTGGCCATCACCACCAACCGCGCGGCCTTGCCTGAGACAGCAGCCGGTTTTGCCACGCATGTGCCCATTGCCGCGCACGATGACCCGTGCGCGTTTAGACAACCCCTGAGTATTGATGACTTTGCAAGCGCCGCGCTGGCGCAGATGGAGGCGTGGGAAAAAGGACTGTGGCCCCACAACGCCACAACAAACGACACACTGACACAACAAACCGTGCACTTTAACACCCACCACCGCTGGCACCTCCGCCAGCGGGAGTGGGGGGAATTGTTTGGTTAGCGAACGCTTGGGCTGATTGCAACTCTATCCAGAGCACGATAACCCTCAATTAAATCGCCGAAATTAGGGGCACTCGATGGGGCATCGTAAAATACAGTTGCGCCTGCAGGATTTGCACACGCCACAGATACGGTGTCACTACTAACTGTTGGTCTATTAATGGGCACAACTCCCCTAGCCGCTGCAGCTTCTCTTGCCGCTTGTCTAATACCTTGAGCCATTTCTTCCTCCTTTTGGGTTAGAAGTTGATTGTATGTCATGTTTTTATGAAATGAAAAGCGAAAAATGTGCGAAAACACGCAATAAAATTGCTATCTTAGTTTTTTGTTAATTTTGCTGGCTGCGTTCAGCATAGAGTGTCGGGCATGTAAAATTTCAAGCAAACTCAACAAAAAAACGG
>RFNS01000043.1 GCA_009927055.1 Alphaproteobacteria bacterium
TGGCGACGATCCGCAGGCTCCTGCGTGGCATCGGCTGGGACCGCTCGGCCGGCCTCATAGACCAGCTGGCGGCCGCGGCGAGAAGCAACGAGGCCGAGATGCGCACGGCCGCCGAGCGTATCCGAAAGCTGCAGGCCCGGGTGCGCGAGCTCGCACCGCCGCAGCCGGTGGTAGACGGCATGAAGTACACGGGGGACTGACCATGTCGGCACCGCTGATCCTGGCCGTCGGGGCTGTTTACCTGTTCGTCGCCTGGGACCAGGCCATGCGCGGAAATCACGGGATGTCGCTGGCGTGGTTTGGTTACGCGGTGGCCAACGTCGGGCTGGCGATGGCTGCGAAATAACAGCACCCCCCGGGGGGGCGGCGTCGGGGCGAAAAAACTTTTTTCTACAGATGGGAGGTTGGCATGAAGGTTTATTTGGCTGGAGCTATCAACGGCAAGAGCGACGCCGAGTGCAAGGGCTGGCGATCGGTTGCTGCTACGGCGCTGGGCCTTGCCGGCCACGCCGTGCTCGACCCGATGGCACGGGACTACCGCGGCAGCGAGGACGACAACGTCGACGACATCGTTCAAGGAGACCTGGACGACATCGACGTCTGCGACGTGGTGCTTGTCAACGCCTGCAGCCCGAGCTGGGGCACGGCGATGGAGCTCGTCTATGCCAAGCAGTACGGCAAGCAGATCGTGGCGTTCAGCGACGCGCCGCGGATCAGCCCGTGGCTCCGTCATCACACCGATGCCGTCTTCTCTGATCTGCCGCTGGCGATCGACGGCATTGTGTCCGGTTCTTCCATCGGGATGAGGTGACATATGAGGGCAAAGGTGGACGCGGATCGCGTCAAGCAGCTGCTGTCGCAGGGCCTGACGCAGTCACAGGTGTGTCAGCGGCTCGGTGTGTCGAAATGCACGGTGTCGCAGATTGCCAATGGAAAGTATCAGCACGCGGCGAAGTGAGGGACGCATGACCGAGCACCACCTTTACCCCGAGATCCCGCTGCTGGCCGCGGCCCGACGCACGGACCCGCCCACGAGCCACGCGGCGGCGGCGCGTGCGCCGGTCAGCGAGCACTGCCGGCGGATTCTGGACGCTCTGGCGTCCGGCCCGGCCGGGCAGAGCGGCATAGCCGAGCGGACCGGGCTTACGGTGGCGCAGGTGAGCAAGCGGCTGCCGGACCTGCGCCGCGATGGGCTCATTGAGCGCGACGGCGAGACGCGGAGTGCGAGCGGGGGCAGGGAGGCGAGGTACAGGAGGTTGATGTGATCAAACCAGGCGAGACAGCAGACAACGGCGCACGCAAGGTGGTCGGTCAGGCAACGATCAGAATCAAGATCAGCATCGAGTGCGATGCGTGGCAAGACTACGACATGGAATGGGAGTATTCCGAACGTGGCACGGTGGATATTGAATCGCCAGATCATTTTGGGTGGGTTGTTGGTGCACACGCTGTCTTATCTGCGATCGCTGTTTGCCGTAGCGATCACGTGGCCGCGCCGAGCGAGGTTTTGCGTGGCCTGCAGGAAAGGCTTCGTGAATCTGCCAACGAGATGGACGAGTGGTTGCCGCCCGTGAAGGTAAAGGGTTGAGTGACGACGCGGCGGGGCGGAATGGAACGATAACACGCACGGAGGATGATGATGGGCAAGACGAAGACGCAAGACACGATCACGCTGCTACCGGTTGAGCAGCTGAAGCCGCACCCGAAGAATCCGCGAGTGGCTCTCCGCGACGATGTCGTGGACGCAATCGCCGCCGATCTCGAGGAACGCGGGCACATGGAGTCGCGGCACGCTTTGACCGTGCGTGCCGTCGACGGAGCATACGAGATCATCAGCGGCCACCACCGGCACGCGGCGGCCGTCAAGGCAAAGCTGGACGGCGTGCCGTGCTGGGTTGTCGAGATGGACGACGACGAGGCGTATATGGCGCTGGCGACGAGCAACAACCAGGGCGAGCTATCGTCTTTGGAAGTTGGGATTCACGCATTTGGGTTTGTCCCTACCGAGCAGGGCAAGAAGGGAAAGGGTGTTGACGCTTATGCCAAGAAGATCGGAAAGCCTCGTCAAAACGTGAGCACGTATCGCAAGGGCGCTGCGGTGTTTCTTGCCGTTCGAACTTCGCACATTGATGTGCGAAGTTGCCGCGACAAAGCGCAGCACCTCGCGGCAATTTACAATGCCGGCGAATCGCTCTGGCCCGTGATCGTCCCGCACATATTGAAGGGCTGGAGCGTGGCAGACACCGAGCAGTGGGTCGGCAAGGTAAGCGAGTTCGCGGAGCCGGAGGGCTGCTCGCATTGGCTTCCGTTGGCGGCGGTTGTGGAGCGTTTCTTGTCCACCAAGGAGTTCTCGGCGCAGACCGTGCAAAAGCTCGCAGAAGAGCGACACGCGATCATGGACATGATCCATGAAAACCGCGAAGCAATTGAGGATTCCGGCCAACTTGCCGAAGGCTGGATGGATGAAGTTGAGCGCTGGCTGATCGACAACATGGGCGGTAAGTCGTGGGATGTCCGCGAGCTTGTTGCCTACCGCATGGAGATCGAGCAGCGCATCCGAAAAAGCGGTCCGAATCAATGGCTGCTTGGCAACTGGCGTGATCACGTTCTTTCGATAAAAGATGGCTCAATTTCTGTTCTTCTCACTGACCCACCCTACGGCATGGGATACCAGAGCGACTTCCGGCTCGACCGATCGAAGCCGAAGAGACACGACCGGATTGCCAATGACGGCGAAGGTGAAGGCCCGGCAGAGCTGGCAGAGTGCGTCGAGGAGTTCATTCCAAAGCTGACTTCCGACGCTCACGTTTTCGTCTTCACCAACTGGCGAAACGAGGAGGCCATGCGGGCGGCTTTAGTCGACGCCGGCCTGACAGTTCGAGGCTCGCTTGTGTGGGTGAAGAACAACACCGGCATGGGCGATCCCAAGACGACCTTCGCTCCGAAGCACGAGCGAATCATTCACGCCGTCAAGGGCTCGCCGATTCTGTTTGAGCGTGAGGCTGACGTGCTCGAGTACGACCGCGTCAACACCGACCGGCACCCGACGGAGAAACCGGTCGAACTTCTCAAAAGGCTAATTGAGATCACGACGGTAGCTGGCCAGCGGGTTGCCGACCCGTTTGGCGGCGTCGGGAGTACCTGCGAGGCCGCAGAGTCGCTTGGGCGGCACTACTGGGCCTGCGAGATCAACGACGAATACTGGAGGCACGGATGCGAGAGGCTCAATCAGCTCACTGCGTAGACGTGAGCGGCGATCGCAAGCTTGGTGCAATCTGGGAAGGCAAGTTTTGCGAATTGCTTTGCCCGGGAACCATCATCATGCAGCACCAAAAGGATAGGCACGGAAGTGCCGTTTATGGAGAAGTGCAGCCGTGCGGAACAATTGTGTGGAGCCCTTCCCCCGACGTAACTGCGTGGCATGGAATGGGGATCACAACGCATCATGAGATCAAGCACAAGAACGCACACCGCGGAGTGCTGTTTGGCCTTGAGGTGTACCGGATTGAATACCTGCAGCGGTTTCAGTCAAGGGTCGGGCAAGGAGTTTATTACACCATTCACGATCACGACTGCAGTGGCGGAAAGTATGGAACTACGAACGACATCAAGCATTGGGTAACGCAGACGATCGAATCGCTTGCAAAGGAATGTGACGACGAGTTTTCGTGTGCTACCTACCGGAACGGCAAAAAAGTCAAAGAGCTGATGCGGTTTTGGCATCGTTCGCGTTTTGACCAGTTTGAGGATGTTCTAGACAACATTGAAATGGCAGCCATCCGCACGCTGTTTTAGGGGCTAGTGTCGATGCCGACCGACTACCAACGCATCGCCGCCGAGCGGCGCCGCCTCGAGCTCGCCGACCGCAAGGTGCAGCAGGAGCGGCACCGCGACCCGGAGCACGAGGCGGCGTTCTGTGCATGGGCGGCCTACCGCGTCAACGGCGGCGACATGACTTTTGAGCAGTGGCGGCGGCAGGGGCTGCAGAAGGAGGGCCAGGATGGCACGCACCCGTAGCATCAAGCCGGCGTTCTTCAAGAACGAGCACTTGGCAGAGTGCGATCCGATGGCCCGTCTCCTGTTCGTCGGGCTCTGGACGCTCGCGGA
>RFNS01000180.1 GCA_009927055.1 Alphaproteobacteria bacterium
CTGTGGCTGTGCCGTGTGCCTGAGAAAGCGCCAGCGCCAGAAAAATCCCCCGCGCAGGCCCCCAAGACAACAGACAAAACAGACAAGACAACAGAGGCGCCATCGCCCTTCGATTTTGGGGGCGATTTTGCGCCGCTTGTGGGCTATACGCAGGAAACGATTGACCAGAAAAAACTGGGCGAGCGTTATACGGCGCGGTTTGCCGGCATGACCATCGCCCAGGCCGATTGGCAGCCCCAGCGTTTTTTACAGCGCCAAATGTTTCAAGATGACGTGCTTTCGGGGAAATATCCCAAAACGGATCTGGGGCAGCTGATCAATATTTTTGATGTAGAGTAACCTACTTCGCCGCAATGACCATGGTGATCTGACGGCCTTCCAGGCGTGGTTCCATTTCAACCTTGCCCGCCGCATCCAGCTCGGCCTTCACGCGGTTGAGCACGTCATCCAGCATGGCTTTGTTGGCGCCTTCGCGGCCACGCAAACGCATGGTGATTTTCACCTTGTCGCCTTCTTCCAAAAAGCCTTTGGCCGCCTTCATTTTTGTTTCAAAATCGTGATCATCAATCGTGGGGCGGATTTTGATTTCCTTCACCTCGATCACTTTTTGTTTTTTGCGGGCTTCGGCGGCTTTTTTCTGCTGTTCGTATTTATATTTGCCATAGTCCAGAATTTTGCACACGGGCGGATCGGCCTGGGGCGCGATCTCGATCAAATCCAGCCCCGCGGCCTGGGCAAACACCATGGCTTCGGCCGGTGTCATGACACCTTTTTGTTCGCCATCTTCATCAATCAGCCTGATTTTTTCTGCCACAATCTCGGCGTTCATGCGGGGAGCATCAGGATCTTTCGGCGGCGCAAAAAAATCAGATTTACTGCGACGCTGACCACCAAAACCACCGGGACGCGGACCGCTGGTGCGCGGGCCGCCAAAGCCCCCCGGACGTGGGCCCCCAAAACCACCGGGGCGCGGGCCCCCAAAACCACCGGGGCGTGGGCCACTGCCAGCAGGGCGTGGGCCGCCAAAACCACCGGGCCTTGGGGCGCCCATGGGGCGCTGCTGTCCATCACCACGGGGGGCAAAACCACCGCCGGGGCCGCCGCCACTGGGGCCACCACCCATGCCACCATGCCCAGCGCCTTGGGGGCGCGGGCCAGAAAAACTGCCAGAAGGTCTGCCTGAAGAAGGGGGGCGTGGGCCGCGATTCTGAAACCCGCCTTGCCCGCCGCCATGTTGTCCACCGCTATGTTGTCCGCCACCGCCAGACCCGCCGCGATATCCGCCGGGCCCTGATGAACTGCCGCTGCCGCCACGGGGGCCGCCACCTGATCTGTTCTGAATTGGTCACTCTCCTGAAAAATGAAAAAGGCCAAGGGACACCCTAAGCGGTTTCCCCTTAAAACCCCTATAACAAGTGTTGCGTGGGCTGTCACGCGCGGTCAATAGTTACGCGGAGTTTTTGGGCGGTGGGCACGCATGGGTGCGCTTTTCGTGTCACAGTTTGAAAATTGAGTGTGATTTTTACGAAATGACAAAACTCTGCCGTTAAATTGTCACCATCATTTCGGAGAATTCAACAATGACAACGCTTTCCCCCACCTCTGTGCTGCCCCACTGCTGGGCCATTGTAAACCTGATGATGGCGCGTTATGGCCAATTGGCCACAAGCCACGTGGCCGGACAGCTGGCCCTGGCCGAAGAACGGGGCGATGCCGAAATCGCCAGCCTGTGGCGGAGTGTGCTGTCGCAGCTGCGTCGGCAGGGATAGTGTTGCTGATCAACAATGGGGCTTAGGGGTCTGACTTTAGAAAAGAAGAATAGACTGTCTCCATAAAACCGTATTATGTATGCGAGAAAACCGTATCATGCGGGCGTACGCCGGAATCTATAGATCAGCAAGACGTATGGGGGAATGAATAGATCTGCATTTTCGCGGCAGCTTCAGTTTTTTTGTTCCTGTTTGATGAGTGATGGCCCCAACAGATCCTCATACCGGCGCCTGTCTGGCAGGAACCGCGCGTGGCCTCAACCTACCCCTGGCGGGCCTTATAGCGTTTGTTTTTTTTGTTGATGACATAGGTGCGGCCCTTGCGGCGCACCACGCGGCAGTTGGCATCACGTTTCTTCAGGCTTTTCAGCGAATTTACAATCTTCATAGCAATCCTCAGGGGGCTTTTTAAGGCTTTGGCGGGTTTGAGTCAACGACAGAATTGTTTCAGGCGTCCGACAGGTTCAGGCGTTTTTCAATGCGTTCCAGGCGGGTGTCCATCTGGGCTTGAACAACTTCGCGCCGCAGGTCATCGCCGCGCAGGCCGTTCAACTCCTCGCGAATGCGAATAAGCTGATGCTTATGGTCGGCCAGCGTGGCTTTGATATCGGTCTGTCCGGCTTGAAGTGACTTGAGCGCGTCGTCGATCAGTTCGTTGGTGATCGGCGTCATCGCCCCATTATACAAAAATGACCCTCAACAAGTCCACTGAAAAGCTGTGCCATGCGTCCGGCTTGCCCCCGACCTGCCTGCGTGATAAATCTATCGCAGTGGAGGGGAATAGCAAAGGATTGATAAAATTGGTGAAAAATACACTTGGCCTAAGCCAGTTATTAACCTTAATCTCTTATATTAGGCTTGTGCGGTGGCCCATCAACAGGCCCTCTAACATGGAGAGACAGATCGGCAGAAGATCACCCTTCCTTCCCTTCCTCAGTCACCTGATACCCCCTTCCTCGTCCCTTTTTACAATCGTCCGCCTTTCTTGCAGTACGGCCACACCCGCCGCGCTGATGGGTTTGGCGCGTCGTGTGGGCCCCACCATCAACAGCTCTGATGTGCCGCTGTGCACATGGGGCAGGAGAAAAAAACATGGGTAAGCGTCATCGTGCCGGTATTGCCATGAAGTATCTTGAGCAGGTTCATCACGATCTCCCCCATCATCATCCCCACGGGCACTCCCACAACGTGGCCCCCATTTATAACAAAACGCCCCAAGATAAATCATCGCCGTGGGATCCGCTGAACGACCCCGCGTTTAACAACCGGCGCGATCAAAGCTATGTGCGCAATGTGAAGCCGCACAACGCCAATCAGGCCAAGCTGATGGAAGCGCTGGCCGATAACAGCATGGTGCTGGCCGTGGGGCCGGCGGGCACGGGCAAAACTTATCTGGCCGTCACCGCGGCGGTCGAGGCGCTGGAAAGCGGCTCGGTCGATCGTATCGTGCTGTCGCGCCCCGCCATTGAAGCGGGCGAAAGCATTGGTTTTCTGCCCGGCGATTTGCAAGAGAAAATGGCCCCCTATCTTCGTCCTCTTTATGATGCGCTGAACGACAGGCTGGGCGGCAAAAAGCTGAAGCAATATTTGGCCGATGGCATGATTGAAATTGCCCCCATTGGCTATATGCGCGGACGCACCCTGAACAACGCCTTTGTGGTGATTGATGAAGCCCAAAACTGCACCTATGTGCAGCTTAAAATGCTTCTCACGCGGCTTGGCTGGCATTCTACCATGGTGCTGACGGGCGACCCCGAACAAAGCGATTTGCTGTCGGGCATGTCGGGCCTGGCGCAGATTGCCGATAAGCTGGAAAAAGTCTCGGGCGTGGCCGTGGTGCGCCTAACCCCGCAAGACGTGGTGCGCCACCCCCTTGTGGCCAGCATGCTGGGGGTTTTGTAACCTTAAGCGTTCATAAAGGCATCAGGTCGTGGGGGCAGAATGGGCCCGGTGGGCATGACGCCTGTGGGGTTAACAGTATAACCTTCAAACCACGGTGCTGTGGAAGGAAGCGAAAGCCTCACGAACTGACGTGGGGTGAGTTCGTGCATAGGGATCGATTCATGAACGCACATTGGATCCACCCAATAGACATGGCTAGCTTTCAAGATTTCTGATTTTGTATCATGGCATTGTTCAGATAGATGGTCACACTCGCCTTCGGGGCCTGGCCAGCCAAAAAAATCTTGCTGCCAAGCGCGGCAACCTTCGTGTGATGACACTGTTAAAAAACCTGTTCCGTG
>RFNS01000210.1 GCA_009927055.1 Alphaproteobacteria bacterium
ATGCACACATCGGTGGTATTAAACTGATGATCGACCACCGCGCCATCGCCCACAAAGGCGCCCACGCGCAAATAACCCTTGATAAGGGGGGGCAGGTTGTTGCCGCCGGCGCGCGGATCAAACCGGCCAGAGATTTTTTCAACCAGATCGGGCTGATCGGTCAATTTTTCGGCGGGCAGCATGCGCATATCGACATAATGTTCAGGCAGGGCGCGGGCGCGCAGCATGGGCGGGGCAAGGTGGTTGTAATAGAGATATGATAACGCTTCGGCATGTTTGTGGGGGTTGGTGCCCGGAAAACTGGCGCACCCGAACATCAGCGTAATATCATACGTGAACATATAGGCCGCCAAACCCTGCCAGATCAGCTGCATGGCGGGGCGTATGCGATAATCGGTGTGCACGCATGATCGGCCCAGCTCAAGAATCTCACCCGGAAAATTTTCAAGGCAGGCAATGTCATATTCGCTGGCGCTGTAGAAGCGGCCGAATTTTTTGGCGGCCTCGCGGCGGATCAGGCGATAGGTGCCCACCACCCGGTCGGGGCCGGGCGGTTTTTGGTGATCAATCAGCAGCAGATGCTCGCAGCAATCGTCCAGCGCGTCGAAATCGCGTCGTTCGGCCAGAATCTGGGGCGAGGGGCTGGCCTTCATCTCCTCATAAAAAACGTTGTATCGCAGTTGCTGGGCGGCCTGCAGTTCGCCCGTATCGCGGGCCAGCCGCACCTCGAGTGTGCCGAGGCGGATATCTTGCATCATATCATGAAGGCCGGTGAACATGCGCCAAGGTTACTTGACCCAACAGCTTTGGGCAACATTGGCCGCGGCGAAGGGGGTCAGGGTGGGGGCGGCCCCAGTTGCCACGTGGCGTGTCGGTGCCACAATGGCGGCATGAATCGTTTTCAAGATCAATCACCCCTACACACGCTGATGCACCACCTGGCTAAGCTGCCGGGCCTGGGGCCGCGTTCGGCGCAGCGCATTGCGCTGCATCTTCTGAAAAAGCGCGAGGCGCACCTGCATCCGCTGATGATCAGCTTGCAGCAGGTATCTGATCATATTCAAACCTGCGATGCGTGCGGCAATTTAGACACTACCAGTCCGTGCCACATCTGTGCCGATCTTCGGCGCGATACGGCGCAGCTGTGCGTGGTGGCCGATGTGGCCGATGTGTGGGCGCTGGAGCGCGCGCATATTTTTAAGGGGCATTATCATGTGCTGGGGGGTGTTTTATCTGCGCTGGATGGCGTGGGCCCCGATGATTTGCGCCTGGGCACCCTGCGTCAGCGCGTGCAGCAGCTGGGCGTGCGCGAAGTGATTTTGGCGCTGGCCGCCACGCTGGAAGCGCAAAGCACCGCGCATGTGATACGCGACCAGCTGGCCGATTTGCCCGTCGCCATCACGCGTTTGGCGCATGGCCTGCCGGTGGGGGGCGAGCTGGATTATATGGACGAAGGCACGCTGGTGGCGGCCCTGCAGGCGCGGCGTTAAATCTCTTCTTTCAACAAAGCTGTTGCTCCTGCGAAAGCAGGAGCCCATCAAACTTCGTTGGCGTCCAGAGTTGAGTTTGGGTGATGGGTGCCTGCCTTCGCAGGCACAGCAGTGCTGTTGTTGGTTTTTTTGAACAACCCTAACTTAAGCCACGTCCTTGCCGCCGTGCTGGCGTGACCATTCTTCGGGGCTGGCCAAAAATTGTTCGACCGAGGCGATGGTGGCGGCATCAAAATAATTTTTCTGCTTCACAAACTGCAGCATGTCGGGCCAGGTGCACAGATAATGCAGTTGAATATTCAGGTTGTGAAATACTTCTGTTGATTTGGGATAAATCCCATAAAAGAAAATCACCGCCGTATGGTCAACCTTGGCGCCTGCCGTGCGCAGGGCAGTTACAAATTTTTCTTTGCTACCGCCGTCGGTTGCCAAATCTTCCATCAGCAGCACGCGCTGTCCCTCACTCAGTTCGCCTTCAATCTGCGCCATGCGGCCAAACCCTTTGGGCTGTTTGCGCACATATTGCATGGGCACATTCATCAATTCAGACATCCACGCGGCATAGGCGATGCCCGCAGTTTCGCCGCCCGCCACCGCATCAAAGGCTTCTGGGCCCGCCGCGCGCACAAGCTTTTGGTGCAGCAGGGTCATCAGGCGGCGGCGTTCGGCCGGAAATGAAATAATTTTCCGGCAATCAATATAAACGGGCGATTTGCGGCCAGAGGTGAAGGTGAAGGGCTGCTGCGCATTAAACAGCGCGGCCTTGATGTTGAGTAGAATTTCGGCGGTCTCAGCCGCGGCGGCATCGAGTGTCATAGCGCGCAATTTAGCGCGCCCCCACCACCTTGCCAAATTGTTGTCTGAGGGGCGCGCTATCACCACACACACCATCGTCATCCCCGTCCCCGCCTGCGCGAGGGTAAACTCCAGCAGGGGCCCATCCCCCATAGTCTGCTTTTTGTGTGTCATGCGGGTGATGGGTGCCTGCCTCCGCAGGCACAACAGTGTTATCTATATTGAATATTGAATTGAATGCGTCCTGAGCCTAAAAAAAACATACCCCTTACCAAGATTTTCTAGGCTCACAGGTTCGCCAAAAAAATCGATCCTCTCCTTCATGGGGAGAGGGAAAAGAGTGATCGCATATCACGCTCAGATATGACCAAATTTACTTCTTCGCCGGTGTGGCCATGGCGGCCTGCAGGGCGTTCATTTTCGCGATCATTTTATCGATATATGTGTTGATCATGCCCACGCGATTTTCGCGGATCAGCGAACGCACAGGGTCGCCCGCATTATCTTCTTCTGTGATGATATAGCGCAAATAGGGGCCGTTGGCGTTGAGTGTTTGGTGCAGCGCCGCGGTTAAAGCCTGCGCCACCATAAAATTGGCGGGATAACCCATGCTTTGTTCGGCCAAATGCATCAGGCCCATCAAACTTTCTTCAATCGTGCCGGCGTGAATGGTGGTGATGACAAGGTGGCCTGTGGTGGCGGCGCGCAATAACTGCTCGGCCGCCGCAGGGCTTCGCACCTCGCCCACCAGAATGTAACGCGGTGTCCACCGCAGGGCGCGTTTTAACGGCGTGGCCCAATCTTCGCCTTTCGGAATTTGCACCTGATAACAAAAGGCGTGGTCGCCCACCGGGCCTTCCAACATATATTCGACAGGATCTTCAATGCTGATGGCCACCCCGCCCTGACTTTCTAAATAATGTTTCAGCAGCGCGAACGATGTGGTGGTTTTACCATGGCCTGTGGCGCCCGAAATCAGCACAAGTCCATGACGCCGCCCAAGCCCCATCAGCATTTTGGCGATGTGGGGGGCATAGCCCAAGGCATCAAGCGTGGGCACCTTGCTGACAATGCGGCGTAAAATAATCCACTCCGCCCCGCTATCCAGCTTATTATAACTCAGACGAAAACGCATGCCATCATACTGAAAGGCGCGATCGAGCGCGCTTTCGGGTTCGGCCAATTCGGTGCGCGCCTTTTCGGCCACCACCCACGCTTCGGCCATATATTCGGCCGGCAGTTGGCGTGACCAAATGTTGGTTTCATCGCGCGCGGGGCTGCGGTAACGCGCTTCGCCCTGCCGATCGATGCGCAAATACAAATCCATAAATGGCAGATCGCGCAGTTTGGGGGCGGCGGTTGTGGTCATTAAATGCGCCTTGCTTGGGGTGGGGGTGTTGGCGTGCCCGGTGTTGTTTTGCCCGCTGTGGGGCCGTTTTGCGTGGCCGCCGATGTTTGGGTCAATCGCGCGGCGGTGCGTTCAATATATGTGCTGATCATCCCAATTTTCTTGTCGCGGATCAGGCCGCGCACCGGGTCGCCCGGCGCATTTTCTTCGGTAAACACATACCGGATAAACGGCCCTGTGGCCTGCATGGTTTGGTGTAGAACGGCTGTTAAACCAGAAGCGATAATGTTTTCGGCACCCGGCCCCATGCTCATTTCCGCCAGCTGTTGCAAACCCATCAGCGCTTCTTCAATGGCGCCAGAGTGAACGGTGGTGATGACCGTATGCCCCGTGGTGGCGGCGCGCAGCAGCTGCTCGGCCGCTTTGGCCGTGCGAATTTCGCCCACAAAAATGTAACGCGGCGCCCAGCGCAGCGCGCGTTTCAAACAATCGGCCCATCCTTCATCGCCGCCGCGCACTTCAACCTGAAAGCAAAAACCACCGTCGCCATGACGGCCTTTCAAATAATATTCGGCTGGGTCTTCAATGGTCACGGCCGTGCCGCCATAGTGCGCCAGAAAATGATGCAGCAGCGATGCCGCGGTGGTTGTTTTGCCGGCCCCTGTTGATCCGGAAATGAGAATAAGCCCATCACGCGCGCCCAGACTTTTCAGGTGCGACAGCACATGGGGGGCAAAGCCCAGTTTATCGATATCGGGCACCTCGGTATTAATTTTACGCAAGCAGGCCCAGACCTGATCATCGGCCAATGTCTGGCGCGCCACGCGCATGCGTACGCCTTCAAATTGTATTCCTGCATCAACACCTTGCACGTGGCTATTGATGTAATTGGCCAGCGTATCGGTGCTGTGGCGATATTCGGGCGGCACGGGCAGATTGTGACGCAGCCGCCCCTTTTGGCGGGGCAGATACAGCGCCTGATCCAGATCATCCAGACGGATGTACAGATCGGTGAAGTTAAGTTCGGTGATCGAGGGGCCAGTCATGTCGGGGTTTCATGCAAATTCAGCAGCTTTTATCGTTAACAAACCCGTCTTAAAATTTAGCTTACTTTCCAGAAAATTTCACGCTCAGGGTTAAAAACAGCAATGTCTCCCACACCACCGGCTGCAATTTTTTCGTCATATCGCAAGGGGTTGGTTGTTTTTTCTAACGTTATAAATGTCTTGTTAACGGGCAGACCATAAAAGGCGGGGCCGTTCAGGCT
>RFNS01000236.1 GCA_009927055.1 Alphaproteobacteria bacterium
GCTGGGTGCGGCCCGACAGCGTGGCGCCCACGCGCACATCTTGTCCATGCCCCAAAAAGTTACGTTCGCGAATGGCAAAATCGCCCAACACGCCATCGGTGCTGGAGAAGCCAGCGCCAAACGAAATCTCGCCCGTCGCTTTTTCCTTCAGATCCACCTTAATATCGGTCTGATCGGGCAGCGCGCTCGGCTCGGCCACAACGGTGACTGTTTCAAAATAGCCCAGGTCTTTGATTTTTTGTTCAGAGCGGCGAAGCTTGGTCTGGTTAAACGGATCACCCTCGGCCAGCAGCATTTCACGCCGCACCACTTTATCCAGTGTGCGCATGTTGCCCGCAATCTCTACACGGTTCACAAACACGCGCTGACCATCCTTCAAATTCAACGTCACATCCACCACGCCGTCGTCTTTTTTGCGCTGAAGGCTGGGCGCAATATCGACAAACGCATATTGCTGATTGCCCAGTTCGTTGGTCAGGCCGTTGATGGTTTTTTCAAGCCCTTCGGCGCTGTACCATTCGCCCGCCTCCAGCGTCACTTCTTTTTCCAGAGGGGTTGTGTCTAAATCTTTCACGCTGCTGACCAGTTTCACGCTGCCCACTTTGTATCGCGGGCCTTCATCCACCGTGTAAGTAATAAAAAAATCTTCCCCGCCTGGCGCCAGCTCGGCCGAGGAGGCCGTGACCTTCGCATCGACAAAACCTTCGTTGGCGTAAAAACGACGCAGCAGCTCGCGATCATAGGCCACGCGATCGGGGTCATAAAAATCGCTGGTCGAGAGAAATTTCCACCACGCACTTTCGCTGGTGGCCACCACGCTGCGCAAATCGCCGTCATCAAAATGCGTGTTGCCAATGAAATTGATTTTGGCCACGCCTGTTTTATCGCCTTCCTGAATTTCAAACACCAGATCAACCCGGTTTTGGTCCAGCGCCACCACTTTGGGGTCCACCTTGGCGGCAAAGCGGCCCGATCGCCTGTACACTTCCAGCAACCGCGCGGCATCGCGCTGGGCCTTGGCGGGCGTGTACACAAGGCGCGATTTCAACTGCAGCTCGCGTTCTAAATCCTCGCGGTCAATCGCCTCGTTCCCTTCAAACACAATCTGGTTCACAATGGGGTTTTCTTCCACACTGACCACCAAGCGCGCGCCATCCATGCGCAGGGTCACGTTTTTGAACAGGCCCGACGCATAAAGCGCCTTCAGCGCATCCGATAATTTTTCCTGCGTTACTTCTTGCCCCTGCGTCACGCGCAGGTACGATAGCACGGTGGCATCTTCCAAACGCTCGGTTCCCTCAACCGTAATGCCGGTCACGGTCACGCCCGGCTCGGCCACGGTTTGCATCACAACCGCGGCGGTGGGGGCCGCCATGGGGGTGGGCGCGTCATCGGCCCGCTGGGCCAAAACCGGCAGAGCCAGGGCCGCAAAGGCTGTTGCAAGGTATGGGGTGTAACGCATCACGAAAACATGCTGGTGATAAAGTCGATAACCTTTAGATGCACCAAATCATTCCAGGTGGCAAACAGCATCAGCCCCAGCACCATCAACATGCCCGCGCGCATGGCCACCTCTTGGATTTTCAGCGGCAGGGGTTTGCCCCGCACTTTTTCAATGCCATAAAACACTAGGTGCCCGCCATCCAGCAGCGGAATGGGAAACAAGTTGATAAAACCCAGGTTGACCGAGATGACGGCAATAAACCACACAAACGTGGGGATATCGGCCTTTTTGGCCATGTCGCCCGACATTTGGGCAATGCGCAGCGCGCCACCCAGTTCTTCGGCGCTGCGGGTGCCCGCAATCATCTGCCCAAGGGCCGTGAGCGTGCCCGTGCACAGGTACCAGATTTCATGCACCGCGCGGCCGAGCGCCTGATGCGGCTCCATTTTCTTAATGTCCATTTTGCCGCTGCCAATGCCAATGCGCCCCACCAGATGCGTATTGCCAAACCTGTCTTTCATTTCGCCCACTTTGGGGGTCATGTTGATGGAAAAGGTGGTGCCCGCGCGCTGAACATTCAGCAACACCGGCTCGCCCCTGTTCAGGCGAATAAGGCGCTGAATATCCTCAAACCGCTCCACCCCCACACCGTTGATGGATAAAATTTTATCCTCCAGTTGCAGGCCCGCCTGCTCAGACGCCTCGCCCGGCACCAGCTTGGCCACCACAGGGGGGGTATAGGGTTGGCCCTCCACCGTAAACAGCACGCACAAAACCAGTAGCGAGAAAAGAAAATTGGCGGCAGGGCCGGCGAACACAATCAAGGCCCGCTTGTTCACCGACTTATAAAAAAATGCGCGCTCGCGGTCGGTGGGGGTCATCTGGTGCAGGGCTTTTTCATCGGGGCTGCTGGCCGGATCAGCATCGCCATACATTTTCACATAGCCACCCAAGGGCAGCAGACATATTTTCCAGCGCGTGCCGTGCTTATCGTTCCAGCCCACCAATTCAGGCCCAAAGCCGATTGAAAAACTCTCCACCTTCACGCCGCACTGTTTGGCGGCCCAGTAATGGCCATATTCGTGCACGAACACGACCGCCCCCAGCACCACCAGAAACGGGATAAAATACTCATGAATCAGTTGCAGCGCGGCTTCCATGCCCCAAGGGTGTAAAGCAGTTGCGGTGGTGGTTCAAGAGATGGGGTCATGCCGCAATTGCCGCGCAGGCTGACAAACAAGAAAATATGATTCTCCCCCCTCTGAGGAAGAAGGAAAACCAATCCCCTCTGAGGAAGAAGGAAAACCAATGTCCGCCATAAAAATCTGCGTCATCCCGCGCACGCCGAAAGCCATAGACAGATCCATAGACAGAGCGCGACAACAAAAAATGTCAGGGTTTGTGATTTCCGCCCTAGATGCCAACCTCCGGCGGCATGACGATCGCGTGGGTGGCATGGGCGTTCCTCGTGGTTCGAGTCCTGCCCCTAGAAATTAGACAACAAAAAAGGCGGCTGGTTGCCCAACCGCCTGATTTTTTTGCGCCCTCTGTGCGAAAGAGGGGGTGGCGTTTAGCCGCAGCCGTGACCCCACCATGGGGCATAGCCTTGCGGCGGTTCCTCATGGATATAGGTTTCCACAGGGGCGTTTTGGCTGGCCATGGCCTGCTGCAGCCAGGCGGCATCATCGGCCACGCTTTCGGGCGTGACATGGCCTTCTGGGCCCGATTCGGCCACGGCGCTGGGCGCTGTGTCGTTCGGTGTGATGCCTGGTGTGGTGGCTTCCTGCACCTCTGGTTCATCACCAGATGTTGAGGTTTCTTGTGGCGCATCCGGGTTGTCGGGTGTGACAGAACCTTCGGGCTCACCTTGTGGGGTGCTGTTTTGCTCCTCAGGCACGACAGAGAGGGGCTCAGACACCGCAAGGGTCTGCTCATCAACCTGATAGGTATCGGTCTCGCAATCTGACAACCAGCCATCATCAGGCGTGTGGCCATAACCATCATAGTGTGACCAGGGCGTGTAAGGCGCATGGTCATACCCTGGCAGCGGTTTATCGCATTCAGGCTCTGGCAGCGGCTTGTCACACG
>RFNS01000233.1 GCA_009927055.1 Alphaproteobacteria bacterium
TGATGGATGAATGGCGCACGCGCGTGGATACCAGCCAGGCCCTGGGCACCAGCATGACGCCCGACATGGCCGATGTTGATATCTCTAAGGGCCATGTCTTTTTATATTCTGATGATAAGCACGAGGTGGATCAGGTCACGCAATCGCTGGCGGGCGTGAATGTGACGGTGAAAAGTTTTGATCATCTGGTCGGGTTCAAGCAGCATGCGCTGGCCCAAGCGTGTGATGTGATGATGATCGGGTTGGATCAGAACCCGGATGAGGTGTTGCGCTTGTGCCCCTTTCTGCGCAGCCAGGAAACAACCCGTCACACCCCCATTCTGCTGATTGCGAGCGCCACCGACACACAAGTGCTGACACGGTCGCTGGATTTGGGAACAAGCGATTATATCTTCAGGCCCATCGAAGTGAACGAGCTGGTGGCCCGAACAAAAACCCAACTGAAGCAGAAAAGATATTATGAACGGCTGAAGGCTTTTTATCAGGACAGCGTGAAATTCTCGCTGATCGATAGCCTGACAGGGGTGTTCAATCGCCGCTATTTTGATGGACATCTGCCTGTCTTGATGGAACGCTGCGGCAGCGCGCAGAAACCAGTATCGCTTCTGATGATCGATCTGGATCATTTCAAATCGGTGAATGATACGCACGGGCATGCGGGCGGCGATGAAGTGCTGAAACGCGCCGCGCAAACCATTGTGCAGAGCGTGCGCGCCATGGATTGTGTGTCAAGGCTGGGCGGGGAAGAATTTGGGGTGATTTTACCTGAAACAAATCTTCAAATTGCCCACATTGTGGCCGAGCGTGTGCGCGAACGCATGCAGGGTCAGCCCATTGTGCTGCCGGGCCACCGCGACCCCATTAAAATAACCTGCAGCATTGGTGTGGCCGAATATAAGGCGGGAAGCGCTGAAACGGTTGAAAGCCTGATCGAGCGGGCCGACGCCGCGCTGTATGATGCGAAAAATCAGGGTCGTAATATTATTACCCTGGCGAAGCCTGCCGCCTGATTGCTGCGGTGCATCACATTTTAGGGCTAGACAAGCGGGCGGAATTTATCATCGAATGAGCTCCGATCGGAGATTCTTCTATGTATAACCCTCAAGACTATAACTACAGAGATGATTACTATCGTGCCGGCCCGGCCGCCCCCCCTTTGCGCAAGCCGCGTCATAGAACGTATGGCGGCGATGTGCCTAAGAATATCGTCGCGCTGCAAAAAACGATTGAAGAAACCTGTAACACTGTGTGCCTGGGCCTGCGCCAGCGGTCAGATGTTGCGTTGATGCTTGCATCGTTGCGTCAGGTGGCCACAGGAATTGTTGTGCAAAGCCATTGGTTTTATGATCGTATGGCGCCACATGTTGTTAAGAGCATGAGTTTGACCAACAAGGGCGTGGAAGCATTAAAGAGGGCCAGTGCGTTGATTGAAGACATTGATGGTGCGGATGCGGCAGCGGCCAAACTTAAAAGAGATTTTCGGGATTTTATCAGCACAATCGCCCCCAAAACGGGGGTCGTTTTGCCAAAACCTCAACCCCGACCCGTCACTGTTCCTGTGGTGGCGGCGGCGATGGGTGGGAGGGCTTTGTCGGGTGCTTTTGGCGCGCCAAAATAATAAAATGCCAGTTCCCCCTGCGTCCTGTGTGGCGGCTGGCACGCAGTGTGGCGTGCAAATGAATATGGCGGGGGAGTGATGTGAGTTTGCGATGGATGTCATCATAACCATCAGCACTATAGGCCAGCATATGCACGGCATAGCCACCGGGCTGTAACAGGGCCAGGCTCGCTTCCCACAATTTGTCTTGCGCCTGGAATGTTTGGGGCTGGTTCAGGGCATTGCCGGTGATGACAAGCGCGCAGCGGCCGGCATGCGGGCTGTTCTGAAGATCGTGCAGCCTCAGGCGCGGTTGCTGGCGGGCGGGGTTAAAATCGATCACACGATCAAACAGCGTCAGCAATTGTGCAGCACGGCCCGTCAGCATGCGGTGATCATCATAACCCTTCAGCCATGCCGGATCATCAAAACCAACCAGCGCCATGGTGCCCAGTTTTTTAGCCAGCGTGTGAGATTGGCGTGCACGAAGACGGTGAAAAATTTGCTCACACAGCGCGGCTGTTTTAGCGCCTTGGGCCACATCGTGTTGAATGGCGCGCCTGATGGCGGCGGGCGTGTTCATCAGAAGCGACAGGCCAAGCACCACCGCGGCTTGGTCGGCGCTTAAAATCTCGCGCCCAGGGTGCGTCACCATTTCCTCCAAAACGGGGCGGAGGGGCAGAAAGGCCTGCAAACACAACATGTGTCCACGTAACTCTAATATCAAATCATGCAAGATCATATACTTATTCAGACCAGACTTGCGTTCACTTGCAACAATTAAGTTGCTGGCCCCCCAGCTTTTGGGGGCCCTGGAGAGGCAGTGGGAGTGTCTGGAATGGGGGCTTGTGCCGATTCTTCTGTGTGCTTCGCTAAAAATTCTTGACCAGTTTTCACAGTTAAAGTTCCTGCTTTATGCTGTGTTATTAAGTGTTTTATTAGAGCTTTATATTCAGGAGACTTAGCCAACAATTCCTGGTGAGCAAAACTGTTAACATCCATAACAAAGGCTTCAACCTTACCATAAACTGCTCCCTTTCCGATTAAGGGACTACCGCCTTCTCCTTCTTGTACTATCTCCTTCTTGTACTAACTGAGTTGTACAACCCACACCAAGAGTAACCCCATACTTAGCAGTACTTCTAGAGACAACTAGTTCATGGATTGTCAGAACCTTGAAGGTACCATCAGGTTCTTTCCATCTAAAATTAAACGGTAGTGCAGAAAGCTCAGCCATTATATTTCTCCATGTTAAATCTCTTTTATCGTTGAGATACAGCTTAGCACAGTGAAACGAAAGTATTATCATTTTTTTCAGCTTGGCGTGGGGGCGACTCCGTGCTACTGAATGGTTTCCGGGACACCGGAAATCCCATAAAATTGAGGTTTGCTGATGACGCCTGCACAGAAAAAGGCCACGGGTGGCCTTGCGCCGCCACAGGGGCAAAAACACGCGCCCGCCCAGCCCCAGGGGGCCACGGGTGTTCTGGTTTTGGCCGATGGCCGTTTGTTTTGGGGGCAGGGGTTTGGGG
>RFNS01000225.1 GCA_009927055.1 Alphaproteobacteria bacterium
TATGCGTGGGGCAACGGCCTGCGCACCGAGGCTGAGCTGACCTATCGCACAGCGGAAATTGATGGCATTTCGGGCACAGGCGCTGGCCCCGCGCAGACGGGCGACATGAATGTGCTGAGCCCCATGTTCAACCTGATTTGGGATGCGTACTATATTTCTGATGTGCTGACACCTTATGTGGGCGCCGGTGTGGGCTTTGCTCAGTTTGATGCCGATAACATTCGTCAAGCCATCAACGGTTCGACCATCAACGGTTCGGAAGGCACGTTTGCCTATCAAGCCATCGTAGGTTTGGCGTGGAACATCGACCGCAACTGGGCGATGACGGCTGATTATCGTTATCATGCCGCGCTGGATACAACGTTTGATACGCAAGCCCTGGGTGTTGGTGCGCGACAAGATTACGCATCGCATAATTTTATGCTGGGTGTGCGTTATACCTGGGCCGAAGATGATGTGTTGCCGCCGCCCTTGGCGCCCGCTCCTGTAACCGCTGCCGCTCCTCAGGCCGCGCCAGAGCCACCACCGCCAGCCCCTCAACCACAGCCACAAATTCCGCCTGCACCGCAGCGTTACATTGTATTCTTTGATTTTGATCGCAGCAACCTGACACCCGAAGCGCAACGCATTCTGGCCACGGTTGCCAGCGATTATAAATCGGGCCGGGCTGTGCAGATTCATGTGTCGGGCCATGCCGATCGTTCGGGCCGCGATGGTTATAACATGCGCTTGTCATCACGCCGCGCCGATGTTGTGAAAGCCGAGCTGGAACGCCTGGGCGTGCCGATGGATCAGGTCATGACCCGCGCATCGGGCGAACGTGAAAACCTGGTGCCCACGGCCGATGGCGTGCGCGAAGCGCAAAACCGCCGTGCCGAAATTGTGCTGGGCGATGGTGGCATGGCGCGATAAGCCTTGCTATTCGTCCGGTGTGCATTTGCGGTGTGTGGTTTAAGTTAGTGCGCGTGGATTGAGTGATATTTTAATTATTTTTTTTAAGCACCAAGGAATGCAGACAGGATGAAAACAAAAACTTTGACCACTTTTGGCGATGAAATAGTGTATGAGATTTTGTCACAATTCCCTCGCGCACAGGTGTTGTCTGGTCGACATGGTTCTTGTGAACATGAATCTTGTGTTGCTCAGACGTGTGAACGTGACGCTTTTGCAGATCAACAGTTTATCACCCAGGTTGTTCTTCCCAAAATAGAAGAACGGTGTCGCAATGACATGTTAAGAGAAAGACTATCTTTGGAGAGAGTGCAGTCGCTCGTGCATATCCCTGAGGGCAAGCGTCCTCTTGCCATCCAGATATTCACCGCGATGCAGATGTTGGGTATGGCAGAAGATGAAATGTTTATGCCTGATCAAAAGAATCCAAGAGAGCTTTTTCGGTTATTCTCACAATTTTGTTTCCAGTGGCTGATGAGTCAGGCGGAGGTGAGTAAAAGCGGCGATGTTCCAGAAATGCCGCCCGTGCGTGATACGGTCGCAAGGATCCGCCATGTGTTCCTGTTCTGCAACTTTGGTGCGCCGCTTCCGCCTGATCTGATCCATCTTGCAGGGCGGCCAAAATCGGCTATGATGGAGCCATGAGCAACTTTAACGCCGATGATATCCCCCCCAGCCTGAAGGCCAAGGATACGTGGCTGCGTATTCTGTTCATCATCCTTTTTGGCTGCACGTTTTATGTGTCGGTGTTTATCATTGCGCTGCTGGCCCTGCTGCAGCTGATTGCGAAGTTGTTCACCGGCCAGGTGACGCAAGATTTGGCGCGTTTCGGCCACAACCTGGGCACCTATCTTTCGCAAATCGCCTCGTACGTCACCTTCGCCAGCGATTTTAAGCCATTTCCGTTCAGCAACTTTCCTAATGAGCACAAAAACCTGCCCGCCAACTGGGATGGTGGCAACATCCCCCACAATAACAGCGACGCGGCTTAGGTTATTTCTCTGCGTCAACGGCCAGCATCGCCAGCGCTATGTCACCCAAAATCAGGCGTGCATCGCCCACTTTTTTGCCAGCGGTGTTGAACAACGTGTGATCGGGCGAGAGGGTATAATCGCCTAAGGTGATGCACTGCAGCCGATATTTCAGCTTGGCGCGATAATGCATGCGCGCGGTCATTTCTTGGCCCATATAACAACCCTTGGTGAAGCTGATGCCGTTCAACACATCAATATTCGCTTCCAGCAGAAAATCATCGCCCACGCGCACATCGCGGCTGCCATCGGGCGCGGCCAAGGGTAGGCGATGCCGATCATACAGCGAAATATCGGTGATGTGGGGCAGGGGCTGGCTGGCATAAAAACGATAGCCCATTTTTTCGTGCCGCGGATCGGCAAACATTTTCTCGGCCGCCATCAGGGCGTGCACAGAAAAATAAACCTGAACGTGCGGCAGCTGTTCCAGCACCACATCGGCGCGCAGGGCATAGCGTTTGAGAAGTTTGCTCAATTCATCCAGCCGCGCGCGCTCGGCTTCCAGCCAAAAACCCTGCGGGCAGGGGGAGACAAATAAATCGTGCAGAAATTTTCCCTGCGGTGTGGCAAGGGCGGCATAGATCATGTGTTGCTCTGCCACCAGCCCCATATCATTGCTGATCAAGCCCTGCAAAAAAGCCGCGCTATCATGGCCCGTTATTTGCAAGATACCACGATGAGGAAGGAGCAGGGGTTGGTCGCTGGGCCAATTCATGCTATCAACATGGCGATGCTGAGAATTTTTTCAATCCTTATGTCTCTGTTTCTGCTGGCGGGCTGCATGCCCACCCAGCATTTTGGCAATGGCAAACAGTACGTGCGCGGGTATGAGCCCGAAAAATATTGCTATGAAACGCTGGCGCAGGCCGATTGTTACGCCACACCACAGCCATTGCCGCCCAATCGTCAGAACGGGGCTGAGGCATCGGTCCCCCCGCCGTCGTTTGTGGTGGCCCCGCCAATTAATCCTGCCGCCACCATTCCGGTCGAATCTCTGCCGCTGACGCCGTAAAATATATCGCCCCAGCATTTGCGCACACGGCCCGACGCCGCTAGGTTGTGGGAAACCTTAGGAGTCGATCATGCAACTTATCCCCCAGGCTTTTGCACAGGAAACAACAGCCACCACC
>RFNS01000178.1 GCA_009927055.1 Alphaproteobacteria bacterium
ACTGCGCACGTTTTCGGCAATGGTGGCGATTTGCTTCAGGGCCGAGGCCTGGCGGCCCGATTCAATCATTTGCGCGGCGACAACCCAAATGGTGCCCAACACCACGCCCGCAATGCCCAGAATAATGGCCATTTCGGTCAACGAGAAGCCGCGCGGCGACAAACGCCATGATAAAAAAGAACGTGTCATAGGGGCATCCTAAAGGTCATTTCAGTTCTGACAACCTTGGCCAGACCGCACGCCCGCTGAACCTGCTGGCTGTTCACCACAGGCTGCACGCTGATGGCCTGGGGCGGGTTCACGCCATCGTTCATCACCCGCAATTGACGAAGCCCCAGCCACGACTCGGCCACAAAAAATTCGCCTATCTTGGCGCAGGCGGCTGAGGGCATGACGGTATTAAAACGCACATCGATTTTGCCATCGCCGCTCACATACACAGGGTTGCCCCAGGGGTTGATCAACACATCGGTATTTTCAATGCGGTGGACAGTGTGCTTCAGGGTCGCGTCGCGCTCCAGCAGTTGCAAAATTTTGGGTGAGGCGTCGGAGCCCGAATAATTCTGAATGTTGTCAGAAGCACGTGCGCTGCTGATCACGTTGGTCAGCTGAGAAATCTGCTCGGCAACACGCTGCTGTTCAACAATGGCCCACACATTAATCAGCAGGGCGGCAATCACTAAAAACAAAACTGGCAGGAAAATGATAATTCCTGCCAGTGGGTGACGTCGGCCAACTCTGGCCAAGCGGCTATCTCAACGAAAAGTTAAAGGCTGCCGCGTTCACATTGGTCGTGCTTGCGCAGCCCGATGACGTGGTCAGCGACACAATGGTTGGCGCTGTGGTGGCGGGGGTAGAGCTGCTGGGCGCGCCACTGATCGTGGCGTTGCTTACCGCGTAAGCTTGCAGGCCTGCATCCTTCGATTGGCCAGCCGCGTTCATGGCAATATCGGTACAACCTTGGCGTGTCAGGCCGTTGAAGTTAACCCAGAATGTATCGCCCCCTGCGTTATTCACGCCATAAACCGTCACATCACCATTCCACGGATTTTTGGGCTGCCCCCCCTGAACCATGTCGGCGGGAAAAACCCCCGCCGTGACGAGAGAACTGGTGACATCGGCCGATGATGTGACAAGGTCGCCCGCGTTGCTGGAAAGTTTGCGCACCTGTTGCACAATGGTAATCAACTGCTGGCTGGCCCGCTGGGTGCGATTATTTTCATACACGCTGCTGGCCGCAACCCAAATACCGCCAATCACCAAACCCACAATCCCCAACACAATGGCGGCTTCAACAAGATTGAAACCTTTCTGATTTTTTGTCGTCATGGTTGCCCTCCTAGGCATCGAATCATTGGCATCGCAATCTGCCCTAATACACCACATTCAAAAAAACTTCGCAAAACTCAGTCCGGCAGCTGATAATTCCCTGTGACATTTTGGACATCATCATTATCGTCCAGCGCTTCTAACAGATTGTGCAGCTGCTCGGCCGCCTCCCCCACCACTGGGCGCATGTCGGCTGCCTTC
This sequence comes from Alphaproteobacteria bacterium, assembly GCA_009927055.1. GTDB lineage: Bacteria > Pseudomonadota > Alphaproteobacteria > UBA9219 > RFNS01 > RFNS01. The sequence continues at coordinate 1,531 of RFNS01000178.1, forward strand.
CACGTTAAATGGGCCTTCTCGGCGGGGCCAAATTTTGCCTCCAGCGCGTCCCGAACCTGCGTCACATCATCCACGGCGGTGGTAATCACATGGGCGTCGGCATCGCTGTCCACATTCTCGCCACCGGCCTCAATCACGGCTTCCAGCATGGCATCGGCCGATCCTGCCGCCGCAGGATACACAATCAACCCCACGCGGCTGAACATAAAGCTGACCGAATTTGTCTCGCCCAATGTGCCGCCATGCTTGTTAAAAGCGGTGCGCACTTCGGCCGCCGTGCGGTGGCGATTATCGGTTAAACACTCCACAATCACGGCGCAGCCGCCGGGGCCATAGCCTTCATAGCGCACGGCCTCAAAATTGTCGGTGTTGCCGGCGTCGGTGGCGCTTTTCAGCGCCCTGTCGATGCGTTCGCGCGGCATGTTGTTGGCGCGCGCCAGGCTGAAGGCCGCCCGCAATCGTGGGTTGGCCGAGGGATCGGGCCCGCCGGCCTTGACCGCCACCGAAATTTCACGCGCGATTTTGTTGAACAGTTTTGCCTTGCGCGCGTCCTGAGCGCCCTTGCGGTGCATAATATTTTTGAACTGGGAATGACCGGCCATCGCCACCTCTGACCACTTTTTGACCCGGATTGCTTAAAAAATCAATCAATTCTAAATTCGTTCTGTCTAACCTGCCCTGATTCACAAGGAGAATACCCCATGCGCCCCCAGCATTCTATTCGCGGATTTAATTTAACCGAACTGGCTATCGTGCTGGCGATTGTGGGAGTTGTGATTGGGGGCATCTGGGTGGTGGCCAGCACGGTGATTGAAAACAACCGCGCCCGCCGCGTGGCCGAGCAAACGCTGACCGTGGTGCAGGCGTTCAAATCTGTTTATGCGGGCCGTCGTGTTGATGTGGCCGATGATACAGACATCACCGAATTTGCCATTAATGCCAAAGTCTTCCCCGAAGATATGATCCAAAA
>RFNS01000300.1 GCA_009927055.1 Alphaproteobacteria bacterium
AATATCAGTCACTTTTTTTGGTTTTTTTTCTTGATGCAAGCACTGTTGCCCATTTACTTTTAAATTTGTCATAGAATGATTTTAATTTGGTTAATAAATCCATTAATTTTTCATCAATTTTTATCATATCTCCGTTGATATAGATACCATTTTCTTCACCTATTGACATAAAAAAATCTAAATCATAATCTATAATTTTTCCTGACCATTCAACGTTATTAGAATAAACATTTAATTTGTAGAAATCCGATAAACTTGATACTTCAGCAACAAATTCATCCATAGTTTCTTGGAAAGTATTTTTTTCATCAGTAGTTAATTCTAAATCAGCGTTATTTTTTCCATGTAATACCAAAATTCCGCCTGATATACGATATCCCTGTTTCTTATCTTCTTGGGGATCAACATCATCCTTCATTTTATCTTCAACAGATTTTGTTATATTCAACTTGTCCGTTACCTTATCATCTGTTAAATCAATACCTTGTTCAGTTATAAGATTATAAAATTTTTTAATCCTGTTATTTTCCTCAATAACAGTCTCATTGCTCAACATTTTTCTTGAAGCTTTGATTAATTTTTTTATTTCATCATGAGAGTTGTTCATCTTCCATTGTTTTTAACATGAAGTCAAAATCGAAAGAAGGGTTCAAATCAGTACATTCAGAAAAAATGTTACTTCTTGAAATTACCCCTTCAATTTTTTCTATTCCGTTTATTTTTGTATTGTGCCCAATAATATTTTTTTTGATGTTACAATCTTTCAACAATTTGTTACACAAAATTCCGGCTGATATTATTTGCTCATTTGTGTATTTATGCCAAAAAAAGTAGTCTCTCCATTTTCTATCGAAAACAATACCATTATAAATATCTCCAATCCAATTTATATAACTATTACTTAATGGTTCTTTATTTAACCACCCTAAATTTTCTAAAATAACTATAATAGACCTTTTATTTAAGGTCTCATCATCTAAAAAGTTTGTATAATCGTATTTATCCAATATTTTATAAATACCCCCATCTAAACCAATTACATAATTTGGTATTTTATCGTAGTAACCGTTATAACGATATTTTATTGAGGATAAATAATCATTTAAATTTCTATGTGTATGACAAAGAACAATTAAATTCTTTGTATCTGATGTTTTTTTATTTTTAACATCAATACTCAAGTCATCATAATATTTGTTTTTCACTTTGTATAATTAATCTTTTTAGGATCCTTATCATGATCCACATCATAAATATCAACATCATTATTAATTGATACCGGTACTTCTTTAATTACTTCAACAGGAACTTCTTTAATAACTTCTTTAATTACTTCAACAGGAACTTCTTTAATAACTTCAATTGGTTTTTCTTTTTCAACAATTATTTCTTTAATAACTTCTTCAGTATTTTCATCATATTTCATAAAAAAGTGTAGAGAAGCTAATGAAATAACAGGTAATAATCCACCCTCCAAAAAAGATAACCATCTTTTTTGAGACAGAAAATCGGTTGAATCTGTTCCAAACATTTCTAATAACGGTGATATCAATTCAACCCAATTTTTAAAAAGTTCATCTTCTATATTAATATTTTGATAACAATAAAAAATGTTACCAATCATTTGTATTAATGTAACTATAGAAAATACAAAAAAAACAGAACCTTTTATTTTCTTAGTCGCGGCAATCAAAGCGGCCATTGCCCCAACTTCAATTGCAACAGACATAAATATAGACCAAATAAAAGGATTCGATAAACTATACCAGACCGTAACGTGACTTATCGACACAATCATGGTCAGTATAATTGGTAATAATAAAAAATATTTTGGGTTAAATTTTTTTAGAAAATTAACGTTTTTCAAGTTGTAAAATTTCTTTATCTATCTCATTTTGTCTGTTAACATCTAATATTTTTCTGTCAACAGATTGAATCATCCTTTTTTCAGATTTTAAACCCTCTATTTGTATTTTTTTAGAGAGTTCTTTATTTAGACTGTCTATCTTATTATTAAGCAAAATGATTTGTTTATTACCGGTTTCAATTTTTGAATTTGTATTACATGTTTTAAAGAACACTATTACCACTAGTACCGTGGTTATTTTAGTTCCCCATTTTTCAAAAAAATTTAATATCTTTTCCATAATTTTAAAGGTGGTTAAATAGTACCATACTTTCGTTTCTAAGTTTTTTAAGTACTTTTTGTTTAATTTGACGAACTCTTTCTTTTGTTAAATTTAATTCATTTCCAATTTCTTCTAAAGTTTTAGGTTGACCATATAAACCAAAATAATCTTCAATTATAATTTTTTCACGATTATCAAATTTTGATAAAATTTTCATCAAAGCTTCTTTTAATAAATCTTTAGTTTTAAAAGTGTGATCAGGCTCTAAAGCGTTTTCATTCTTAATAACATCCAATAATGTATCACCATCCTCGTTTATTTCAAGTTCTAAACCAACCATACTTGGGATTAGTGAAAATTTTTCATCTATATCAGAACCACTAATTTGAGTTTCTTTTTTAGCTTTCTGTAGATCTTGAACAACATTAACCGGAAGTCTTATAGTTCTAGCATTATCGTTAAGTGACTGTATAATAGACTGACGAACCCACCAAACGGCATAAGAGATAAATCGTAAATCTTTATTCCAATCAAAGTTTTTAATGGCTTTAAGTAACCCTAAATTACCCTCAGCAACCAAATCTGAAAAATCTAATCCTTGATTTTGATATTGTTTCGCAACACTTATCACAAATCTTAAATTACCTTGAACCAACTCATTTTCTATTTCTTCTTTTTCAAAAATCGTTAAATTACAGTTTTTCATTTTTTCAGAAAGTTCTTTTTCTCTTTCAACGGTCATTACTTGAATCTTTCTAATGTCTTTTAAGTAAGAACTAACTTCTTCTTGATTGATGTAGGCGTTTGAATTTATTTGTTTCATAGTTATTTTGAGTATTGTTTAAGTAGTGTTTGTTCTGAGATAGATAGTGAAGATATTCCTTTATCGTTAATTTTATCTAAAATTTCATCCAAAGTTGGTATTTTTTCTTTTTCAATTGGTTGGAAGAATAGCATTTCTTCTAAATTTTCATTTTCATTATAATATTTATCTTGATCTTTCAAATTTTCTTCAAAAATACTAAAATTATCTTCATCAATAGAATCTTTTTTGAAAGCTGTCCCACTTCGATTAAGTGGTGTGTTACCAAACAAGTGGTCATATAATTCTTGGGTTAAATAATATTGCATATTATCCAAATCTACTGGGAATAAAAAATGTACTATTCTCTGTTCTGAAAGAATTAGAGACATAAATTCTTTAATATCT
>RFNS01000217.1 GCA_009927055.1 Alphaproteobacteria bacterium
GGCACCATCGGCCTAAGTTCTGGCGTGCAAGTCACAAACACTCTCATCCCCGCGCGTGGCGGTATGATAAGGGGTGGTGGCGCGCGGCAGCCTATCAAAAAAGGCGCGGCTTCAAACAGCATGGCTTAACCTAAATGGCTTAAAACTGCATACCTCAGAGGCCGGAATAATCTGGAATAATATCGCCTATTTTTTCTTTTTCTTGTTGGCTTTTTTGGCCAAAAGAGCCGCCGCGTCATCCATGGTCAGTGTATCAGGCGACAGGCCTTTGGTGAGGCTGGCCATAGTTTTGCCGTGCTTCACATAGGGGCCATAGCGGCCTGAATGCACGGTGACGGGTTTTTGATCATCGGGGTGTGGGCCCAGGTCTTTCAGCACCGCGGCGGGCGATCCCCCGCGACCAAAACCTTGGCCGGCGCCTTTTGGCGGGGCCTCGGCCAACAATACCACCGCGCGGTTCAGCCCAATGCTGAGGACATCATCATCGCCCTTCAGCGAGACATAGCGCGCGCCGTGTTTAATGTAAGGGCCAAAGCGGCCCACGCCCGCCTGAATGGGCACGCTGTCTTCGGGGTGCTTGCCAATATCGCGCGGCAGAGAAAGAAGTTTTTGCGCCAGCGCCACATCAATCGTGGCAGGGTCCATGCCCTTCAGCAATGATGATCGCTTGGCCGGCGCTGGTTTTTTGGGCGCCGCTTTTTTAGGTTTTTTCTTTTTGCCTTTGGCGGTTTTTTCTTCGGTGGTTGTTTCTGCCGCCACGGGTTCGTCGGCGACAGGGGCCGCATCGCCTTCGGGCGGGCCCAGCTGAACATAAGGCCCATAAGGCCCCACGCGCAGGGTAATGGGTAAACCTGTGGCATCATCAATGCCCAATAATTTTGGCCCATCGCTGCCAAAGCTGGCGCGGGCATCATCGCCCGCCACCAGGGGGCGCGTATATTTGCAGGTAGGATAATTTGAACAACCAATAAACGCGCCAAACTTGCCCAAGCGCAACCCAAGGCGACCATCGGCGCACGATGTGCACTGGCGCGGCTGTGGTTTTTCAGGCGTTTCGGGGAAAAAATGCGGCCCCAGCGCCTCATCCAGCGCGTTGATCACATCGCTGACTTTCAAATCGGCCGTGCCGGCAATGGCCTGCTTAAAATCATTCCAAAAATCGCGCAGCACGGCCTTCCAGTTGGCGCGCGCGCCTGAAATATCATCCAGCTTGCCTTCCAAATCGGCGGTAAAATCATAGGTCACATAGTGGCCAAAATATTTTTCCAAAAAGGTGGTCACCAAACGGCCCCTGTCTTCGGGCACAAAGCGGCGCTTATCCAACACCACATAATTTCTATCCTGCAGCGTTTGCATGATGCTGGCATAGGTGCTGGGGCGGCCAATGCCCAACTCCTCCAGCTTTTTCACCAGCGTGGCTTCGGTATAGCGCGGGGGGGGCTGGGTAAAGTGCTGATCGTTCTTCAGGCTGTTCAGCGCGGCTTTTTCGCCGGTCTTTAATGGCGGCAGGCGACGATTATCATCGCCATCATCGCCTTTGTCTTCTTCTTCCTCGCGGTATAATTTTAAGAAGCCATCAAACTGCACAATGCTGCCGCTGGCCCTGAACACCATCTCATTTTTGCCGCCCACCACATCCACACTCACCACATCCAGCACCGCTGACGCCATTTGCGAGGCGACCGTGCGCTGCCAAACCAGGGCATATAATCGGGCCTGATCGGCATCCAGATATTTCTGAACAGAATCGGGCGTGCGCATCACATCGGTGGGGCGAATGGCTTCGTGCGCTTCTTGGGCATTTTTGGCGGCACTTTTATAAATGCGGGGGGCGTCGGGCACATAATCGTTGCCAAAATTTTTGCCCACCCACACGCGGGCACCCTGAATGGCCTCGGCCGACAGCGTTACGCCATCGGTACGCATATAGGTGATGAGGCCCACCGTCTCGCCGCCAATATCGACCCCTTCATAAAGTTGTTGCGCCAGGCGCATGGTGCGCGTGGCCCCCATGCCCAGCTGACGCGACGCCGCCATTTGCAGGGTCGATGTGGTGAACGGCGCATCGGGGTTGCGGCGCACCTGTTTTCTGTCAATCGCGCCAATGGCCCACAAGAGTTTTTTGGCGCGTTCCAGCGCGGCATCGGCCGAACCTTGGTTGCCCAGGGCAAATTTATCCAGCTTCGTGCCATCGGCCGCCCACAGGCGTGCGGGAAAAACCTGGCCCGCCTCATTGGCAAACAACGCCTCTAGCGACCAATATTCTTGGGGTAAAAATTTTTCAATCTCGGCTTCGCGTTCGCAAATTAATCGCAGCGCCACCGATTGCACACGCCCCGCCGATTTGGCGCCAGGCAATTTGCGCCATAGCACCGGCGACAGGCTAAAGCCCACTAAATAATCAAGACAGCGCCGCGCCAGATAGGCATCAATCAGCGGCTGATCGAGATCGCGCGGTTGCTTGATGGCCGTTTGCACGGCGTTTTTGGTAATTTCATTAAAGGTGATGCGATGCAGCGTCTGATCCTTCAGCGCTTTTTTTTCCTGCATCAATTCTTTAATGTGCCAGGCAATGGCCTCGCCTTCGCGATCAGGGTCGGTGGCCAGATAAATTTCATCGGCCGCCTTAAACTGCTTGGCCAGCTCGGCGATCGTGCGGCCCGTATCTTCCCAGCGCATGGCAAAATCGGCGTCTGGGTCGACCGAGCCATCTTTTTGCACCAAATCGCGCACATGGCCGATGGACGCCATGACCCGATAGTCTGACCCCAGATATTTGTTAATGGTTTTGGCTTTGGCGGGCGATTCTACCACCACCAGTTTATGGCTCACAGGTGCTCCTTTGGCCAGCCAACCACAGCGATGGTGAACCAATCATGAACAGAAACACGACGGCACGATGTGTGGGGCATGGTGGTGCGCGGTATAGCCCGGAAGCGGCAACGGGGGCAAGAGGTGGGGATCTATTATCCACCCATGCTTCTGTCTATTAACCATAACTTATGGCCAAAATTTATTGCCCTGCAGCAATGAAAGCTGAAAAAAACGCTTGATTTTGTAATTTAATTGCGATGGAATTGAGGGATGAGTAAGCGCCCCAAAACACCTGTCCCCCAAGGAACTCCTCCTGAAGGAGTCCTTACTGATACACTTTTTGCATTTCCTTTAAGCGCGTTATCTGATGGTCAGAGAGCGGCAGCAGAAGGTTTAATTACAGGTGCAAATCGCCCCCGTGGCCCAGAACCTGATGCAGATTTGGCTATCCTTGGCGCTGTTGATGGGCCTGGCGGCATTACGCCTGGTGTTTTAGCCGTTATGCGTAAGACAGGCATGGTTGTTACGGCGCCCGGTTTGTGTCCGTACAGGCGAGACGTTTTAACTGCATTGGGGCCTCAGGTTGGACCCGATTGGGCCGGAAGAACTTTTGGGATTGAGTTGCGTTTGGTCACGGGGGACCGGGGGCCTCAATTAAAAGCTGTCCCCAAATAAATTGGCGTTGCTGGTTGCGGCTGGTATAACC
>RFNS01000042.1 GCA_009927055.1 Alphaproteobacteria bacterium
GCCGATCAGATCGAACGCCAGCGTCTCGCAGATGCCGGCGAGGTACGAATTGTTCAGCCGTTCGTATCGCGCCCGGTTGCGAAGCGTGCGCCGCACGACCGGCGTCAGGGCACCGTCAAGCGACAGCCAATCGGAGTTCGCCCAGTGCCGGCGATCGTCCAGGCTTTCGGCAGCATCGAAGCGGGCACGAATCGCCGGAGCCGCCAACTGGCGTGCCGGCTTTGATGCCCGGAAGAGGTTTTGCCAAAAGCCCATCAGTAGGTGCCCGGAGGCAAAAACTTGTTGAAGCGGAGGCCGCGGTTCTTCTGCTGGACGGCGGCCTTGGCCGACAGGTACTTGTCGGCCTCGATCTGCTTGGTGATGTCCTGAGCGTGGACCTCGCCGGCGTCGGTGCGGACGCTCTGCGGGCCCTTAGCGGTTGTCTCAATGGCTTGGCGGATTTGGTCGCTCATATCGAACGACGGTAAGGCAACAAACGCTAGAACCGCAGGGGGTATGGCTATTTGCCACCCATCCGCTTCAGCGTGATCACGCGCTTCCCATCGGCCGCGGTCGGTAGGCTGACCTTGCGTCGCTGACGGCCGCCGGCCTCTGTGGCGATCGGTTGAACGCCGGCGATGGACGCCGCGACGGCGGCGCCGACCAGGCAGTCCCACCAGTGGTTATCGCGGCCTGAGTTCTTCCATTCGTCCACGACTCGCCCGCGGGCCTCGGTGCGAATCGGGTACTCGGCCGTAATGTGTTCGTAGAGCAGCTCGTGATCGCCGCGATGAAATCCGATTGCCTCTGGGTCGCCCATCTGCAGCCGCAGCCGAGCCGCGACGAACGTCTTGAAAAAGTTCGTGTCGAACAAACATGACCGCTGGCCCTCGCTGATCTGGCCGACTTTCCAGTTGAGGCCGATTCGGTCGCCCCTGCCCTTTTTCTCGGCGATCGGCGTAGAGCTAGCGCCGATGCCTTTGCCATGGCTGGGCAGGATCACGCCGGCGAACGGCGACCGCCGGCAGAACGTCCGCACCACCGGCGTCGATCGCCCCCAGTTGGCGTCGATCATTAGCTGCGTGATCCGCATAGCCACGCCGTCTTCCCGCGTCCAGTCACGGCCGAGCAGTAGCTGCGTTGTGGCCTCCATGCCGGCGTGTAGCGCCGCCTCAAACCCGGCGCCTTTCGCAGCGTTGGCCAGCGTCCGTTTGGCGTGCTTCGCCTCAAAGAAACTTGACGCCTGATCGGGATAGGTTCCGTACGCGACGATGTGCCCGCCGAAAGACGTGTTCCACGACGCGACCAGCCAGAACAGAACTTTTTCCTGAACGTCGATAAACGCCGTGAGCGTCTGATGGTCGAGCGGGATTTTCCCACGGTCCAGCGTCGTGGCCCGCAGGGCCAAGCTCCGCTTGTCCAGCTTGTCGCTGGCGATGTCATCGGCGATCGGCTGGTTCTGGTACTCGGCCAGAAACGCAGACTCGCCGCGGTCGATCCGCAGATTCCATGCGTGCTGAATCGCCGACAGCTCGTCTTCGTTGCGGCGCTCCGGCCACGCCACGCGGCAGCCGGCGTCCATCGCCGCCTGGTGCTCGGCGTAGAACTGATCGGCCGCCTTCGTGCCGGCGCCGCTACGCTGGCCTTCGCGCCGCAGCTCGGCGTATTGGCTCCAGAGATCCTCGGCCGTCGGCCATTCGTAGACCAGCCGCGTCCGCTCGCCTTGCCACGCCGGATGCCGGGCGCGGTCGAGTAGCCGATCGGCGAGGTCATCTGGACGGATGACCGTGATCGTGGCGAGGCCGCTGATCTTCGCCCCCGGCCCGGCGAGGCCGAGAATGGCACCGGAAAGGATCTTCTCTCGCGTGGCCACCTGCGCCGGGCTCGCGGCCGATTCGTCCGTCTGCGGGTCATCAATCAACACCAGCGACGGGCGGACGGTGCGACCATCTGCCCGAATGTGTTGCGCCCCGCGAATGCGACCAGTGATGCCGGCCACCCGGACGGCCGCGCCAGCCGATGACGCTCCCGGGATCCATGCCAGCGCGACCTGATCAGCCGTCCACTCCAGCTGCGTCGGCTGGCCTTGGTACGTCTGCCCTTTGGCACGCTGGCTGATTCGTTCCAACGCTCGGATCGGGAAGCAGGCGGCCGGAAAGTCTTCAAGCAAAAGGTCGTTGGTTTCCAGATGCACTTTCATCACGTCAAGCATCTGGCACGCGATGGCCTGGTCGGCACCCACAAGCATCACGAACGGCCGATGTCCGTAGACGATGGACCAGAGGCAGGCCCAGATGCAGAGCGTGCTTTTCCCAGAGCCACGAGGCATCGCGAACGCGAACAGCTCACCCCGGAGAACCGCCGCCTCGATCTTGCCGATCGCCGTCAGGTGATCCGGCGACCAGGCCAGCGGGAACGATTCGGAGCCGTACGCCTCGCAGAACTGGCGAAAGTCACGTTCGCACGCCTTGCGTCTCTTGGCGTTGATTACCGGCGGGATGTCGCCGATGTCGCGGGCGGT
>RFNS01000254.1 GCA_009927055.1 Alphaproteobacteria bacterium
ACGGACCAGGGCCTGTGCTGCCGCGGGTGCTTCCGCGGCTCCGCAACCTCCGCGAGGAGGGCGGCGAGTGAGCCACCGGCACGCCCGCTGGACGTTCTCGGCCATCGCGTTCGTCGTCGTGGCCGCGATCCTCGGCGCCACCGTGGATCACTACTGGCACCTCGTGCTGCGGCGCGTGGATACCAGGTTCGGCTACCAGCCCAACCCGGAGGGAGTCCGCGAGTTCCTGGCAGAGCTCAAGGAGCCGACATTCGCCCAAGCCGGTGCCGACGCGATGCGACAGGCTGCGGGCCGCGACACGTTCCTTTACCGTGCCACCGCGATCGCTCACCAGAAGCGATACGGCACACCGCGGCCGGTGTGGAATCAGGGCAACCACGGCAGCTGCGTCTCGTTCGCGTTCGGGCTCGGCGTCACGACAGCCGAAAGCGTTGACTACGTCGCCGGCAAGCTGAAGGAGCCGCCGCTCAACTGTGCGACTGAGCCGCTCTATGCCGGCAGCAGGACGCTTGCCCGCCTGCCGCCCCAGGAGCGAAATCTGGGAGGCGACGGGAGCTACGGCGGCGCGGCCGCCCGGTGGATCACTGGCCGATGCAAAGACCCCAGCGTCGGCGGCATCCTCTACCGCACTCAATACGGCCCGTTCGATCTCCGCGAGTATTCAATTCCGCGGTCGCAGGACTGGGGGCGGAACGGCGTCCCGGCCGAGCTCGCCAAGCTCGCCGCCAAGGTGCGGGCGAAGTGCGTGCAGGTGAATACGTGGCAAGAGCTCTGTGCTGCCATTGAGCGCGGCTCGCCCGTGGCGATCTGTTCGCAGGTGGGCTACGGCCCGATCCCTCGCGTCCGTGACGAGCACGGCGCCCTGACAAGGGGCACGCCCTGGTCGCACGCGATGGTGGCGACTTCTGTGCGGCACCGCGAGAACGGATCACCGTTCGACGCCGCTTTGATCGAGAACAGCTGGACGCCCTCGTGGGTATCCGGCCCGCGGTGGCCGCCGGACCAGCCCGACGGCTCATTCTGGGCGCGGCGGCAGGACGTGGAGGCCGCCTTGGCTCAAGGCGACTCGTGGGCGATCGGAACTAGCTACGAGTGGCGCGACCTGTCAAACGCTAACTGGGGGCTCGCACTGTGACGCTCTTTTCTTTGCTTGTGTGGGCCGTCTTCGGCGCCATCGCCGGCGGAATCGCCCGCGCCATCGTGCCGGGCCGGATGCCGCCCGGATGGCTGCCGACGATCCTTCTCGGCTGCCTGGGCAGCGTCGTCGGCGGGCTGCCGTTTGGTGAAGGCTCTGCCGGGCTCGTCGGATCAATCGTCGGAGCGGTGGTGGTGATCTGCCTGCACTCGTGGTACTTGGAGGGCCAATCGTGACGCTGACCGACACCCAAAAGAAGCTCGCCGCCGGCGCGGTGATCCTCGTGGCCCTGACGTGGTGGGCAGCCACCGCACCCGAATCGCCCGTGCGTCCGAAGCCGGCGCGGCCCGACCGGCCGGTCCTGCGGTTCCTTGGCAAGCTCGCAATCGTGGCGGCGAAGTTCGGCTTGGGAGCCCTCGTGTTCCTTGAGCCGCCGCCGCCCGACGCCGACGAGGTGCAGCTCTCGCACGCTGCCCTCGGT
>RFNS01000190.1 GCA_009927055.1 Alphaproteobacteria bacterium
TTACCCAGGCTTATTTATATGGCGCCCGCATGGGGGGGCAGAATAAGTTTGATGAAAACTCGGTTCGGCGCAAAATTGTTGATACGCTGAACAAGGCGGTGGAGCTGGGCACCAACGATGTGCACATCGAAGTGTCGGGCGGGCGCACAAAAATTGAATTTCGTATTGATGGGCAGCTGAGAAATTTTGAAACATGGACGCGCCGCGAAGGCGAACTTGTGTTGTCATCGATTTATTCGCACTCGGTCGGGCAATCGGGCTCAACCGCCAACTGGATGGAACCCCAGGCGGCGATGTTAACGCAGGCCACCGGGCCCGATACCATTACCCTGCCCACAGGCGTGCTCAGCGTGCGCTGCCAATGGGTGCCGCTGGCCGATGGCGGGCGTTATTTGGATATGCGCTTGCAGTATGACAGCGCGCATTTGTTCGGTGAAAATTTTGTGATGGCCGATGTTGACTCGCTGGGCTTTAACCAGGAGCAGCTAAGAATTATTCGGCAGATGCGGCAGGTGCCAGGCGGTTTGCGCGTTTTTTCGGGGCCGGTGAACCAGGGCAAAACCACCACGCTGCGTGTGATGCTGAACCGGCGCATGTCAGAAACCAATTATTCGCTGAACTGTCTGATGATTGAAGATCCGCCCGAAGGTGGCGTGTTGGGTGCGCGGCAAATTGGCGTCTCGGCCACCGTGAATGATGAGCAGCGCGAAAAAAGTTTTGTAGAAATTATGCGCTGCGCGCTGCGCCTTGACCCCGATATTGTGATGCTGGGCGAGGTGCGCGATATCCAAACCGCCAAATTTGCGTTTCGTCTGGCGCTGACTGGTCGTCAGGTTTATACCACCACGCACGTTTATGCGGCGCTCGCTATTCCGCAGCGTTTTCGTGATATCGGCATTGAACCCTATTTGGTGTATGATCAGCATTTGCTGCAGGGGCTGATTTGTCAGCGATTGTTGCGCGGTCTTTGCCCGCACTGCCGCATTCCGCTTGTCAAAGCGCACGAAGAACTGGGGCCGGAATACAGAGATGTATGGCGCCGCGTGCGCGCAGGGCTGGCCATTGTGCACGCCAGGCGCAGCAAGGAAAATCCCAACTCGCCGTGGCAGGAAAAACTGGTGGAACCCGATGTGAGCCAATGTTATGTGGCCAACCCCGATGGCTGCCCAGAATGTTTTAAGGGTCGCGTGGGCCGCACCGTGTGCGCCGAAGTGATTGCGACCGATGCCAAATTGATGGCGCTGCTGGGCGAAAATAAAATGCAAGACGCGGAAGATTATTGGCTGTCGCCCTGGGGCATGAACGGCCTGACCATGCTGTGGCATGGCCTGGAGAAAGTGCGTTATGGTCATGTGTGTCCGGTGGATGCTGAATTTGAGCTGGGCCCCATGGCGCTGGAGCGCGACATGCACGATGTTGAAAATGTTCTGGGCACGTTAGGATAGGGAACACGATGGCCGACCTTGATCTGAAAGATACCCAACGCAAGCTGGCACAGACGCAATTTAAGTCGAACCAGACGCTGCGTTTCCGCATTTATCGGAAATTGCAGGGCATGCTGGCGATGAACGAACCGCTGAGCCGCGCGCTGGAACGGTTGTGGCATAACGCTTCAGAACTTGGGAAATTTCCCAACCGTCCCGAAGCCATGGCCGTGCGCGAATGGCTGGCGCGCGATAAACTGGGTCATACGCTGTCAGATGCGATGGCGGAATGGATTCCCTCGGCTGAACTTTATATGATCAGGGCAGGCGAGGAATCGGGTACTATTCCTAAATCGCTGCTTTCCATCATGGTGAACGGCGAGCGCGCCAACCAGATGCGCGAAGCGGTGATGTATGCCGTGTCTTACCCGCTGTTCATGCTGGGGTTGATTGGCGCGGTGATGTGGATGTTCGGCGTGAACCTGATCAGCAACATGCGCAAGCACGCCCCGCCCAAGGTGGTGGAGAACATGGGCTTTATTGCCGATTTTTCTGATTTTGTGATGCAGTGGGGGCTGCCCGTGGCCTTGATGGTTGGCACATTATGCATCATCATTGCGGCCACCATGCCTTATTGGCGCGGGCCGCAGCGCATCAAGTTTGACAGCGCGCCGCCGTGGTCGTGGTATCGCATTTGGCAGGGCAGCAGTTTTCTGATGGGGATGTCGGCGCTGCTGGGGGCGCAGGTGCCGTTGCGCCGCGCCATGGAAATTTTGGAAGAACAGGGAAACCCCTATATTCGCGAACGCATTCGCGCCGCGCGCATGGAAATTTTGAAAGGGCGTAATTTGGGCGAGGCGCTGCGCGTGACCGAGATGAATTTTCCTGATCCCAAAGTAGCGGTCGATCTTGAAATTTTATCTGAGCGCGGCGATGTGGGCGCGATTATTGAACAGGTGACCGATGAATGGGTGAAGGAGCAGATTTTGAACCTGCGCGCGCAAGCCAATCTTATTCGCAATCTTGGGTTGCTTGCGGTGGGCACCATTATCGCGGTGTCGATGCTGTCTATTTTG
>RFNS01000089.1 GCA_009927055.1 Alphaproteobacteria bacterium
CCCATGCGACAACAGAGCATCGCGCAAGAGATCGAGGAGCTGCGGCGGGCGAACGCTCAGGACCGGACGGATATTCAACGCCTCTGGCGGCTGGTTGGCCGAGGAATGCAAGCGGCGGCGCAACCTCCCTGGGGGCTGAGCGGGACAACAGTAATCACAGAATGCCTTGGTTGTCAGATTCCAGGGAACCCCGTCCTAACTGTCATCAAGACCGGAAGTACAACGAGACCAGACAACTTTCCGGTTTACGAAGCGTTTGAGTATCTCGCGGCCAATGGCCCGGTAACTCTCCCTCTGACGGCCTTCTTCCCCGACAATTTCGGGCCGGGGCAGTACGTCTACCGATGGGGAGCGACCCTTGGCGGCTTTACCCTGAGTACCCCCTCCGGCATCTCTTACCGGGATATCACTTTGACTTTGCAATGCGTCAAGTTCCCGTCGTTGTCGCCTACCGCAACGATTCTCTTGCAGGTTTACCGAGTATCTGACGGGCTCCTTGGAGGATCACTAAGCCGAAACGTTTCAAGGGTGAGCTGTGACCCTCTTCTGTTGCAGTCGGATAATTACAGCTACAGCGAACCGGGCTCCGGTTCAACCGTGACCTACCGATATGAGTTCACCGAATGACTTGCCAATGTCACCAGCCCGGCTTCTGCCCGATCCTGGGGCGAGAGATGCCGACCCGGCTTCACTTCCTTTGCCATACCCGAGACGACTACCGCAGGCTCTTCCAGCAGCAAGCGGGGCTCGTTGAGGAGGATGATACCCCTGGTTGCGGAGCGTGCGAGAGAGGGGAGAGAGAAAGGAATCTCAACAACAACAAAGACCGCGAGACTTGATCCCCCCTGGTGCGGGTGGGGGAGGGTCGCACAGTTCCCCCACCGGTCAACGCGGGCCGGCTCCGCATGATGCTACTTAATGATCTTGATTCCTGGGAATTCGCGAGCCAAAGCCTCGCGGGCTTCCTCCTCCGTGCTTCCGTAAAACTGGTCCGGGATTGGTAGCTCATAATGTTTGCGGCGATAACCGGAGATCTCGGCTTTCCATCCGCCAGGGATGTTACACCCGCAACGGGAATTCCAGTGATCTGGGATGTAGTAAATTCTGGCCTTCATCTCACACTCCTTTTCGTTCATTTCTCTTCGCACCCCAGACACCCTTACGAGTGTTTCGCCTGCCGCCGCAGGCTCGTCAGTGGGTTATTGTTGCCAGCCCATCGCCAACCACACGGTGAAGACCACAAACTCAGCACCGACCACCACGACCGGGGCAGCGGCTAAGATCACCATGGCTGTGTAGAGCGTTCGCATCTCAGTCTCCTTTTCCTCTCAACGGCTCAGTTGCGTTGATGGATTTAATATATCCACTATCGGATAGGTTGCAAGGGAAAATCTATCCATTTCTGGAAATAGTTTTCGGAGCCTTTCGAGTCAGGTGAAAACCCAGGTATTTCGCTAGCTTTTCGCTGTTTTCTCGGTTCAGGTTTTTTTCGTCCACCACGAATTCGTGGAGCCGACCAACTGAAATTCCGGTGTCCTGACCCACCCGGTAGACCGTGATTCCGGTAGCGAGATGGTCTCGTAGAGCGATCCTAATCTGTGTTGTCCAATCCATGAGGTACCTCCGATGGAGAGTATATCCGACCGTGGATAGGATGGGGAGGAGAAATTCTGGGGAAGGAAAAACTGTGACCGTCACGCTAACTGCGCTGCAACCGACAGTTGACGCTGGATTGTCGATCTTGGTAGCTGGTTGCTTTCCGATCGGCTGGCGTTGATGGTTTCGACGACTTGTCTCATGCGGTGGCCAGAAACCAAGAGGTACAAGGCCGAGCGGATTTCCTCCGGGGTGAGTGGGTCGGGCTGCTGATCGTGCGGCATTCGTGCGATGTTTCGTACTCCGGCCTTGATACCGTGCCGCACGTTCGCTGTGTGGCTCAAGTATTCGAGGTTCCAAGCACGGTTATTGGTCTTGTCGCAGTCTTTGTGATTAACGGTCATCCCCTCTTCGCATCGACCAAGGAAAGCCCCCGCAACCAAGTGATGGACGAGCATAGACCGAGGATTCTTCGGTGTGCTCCCATCGTACAGCACAACGCTGAGGTAGCCACGCGACGTGAATCCGGGTCGCAGATCTCGACCGGAAAGCAAGCTATGCACCCTCCCAAGATCCGAAACGCGGTAACGCCCCTGGAAGCCTGGAACGTCTCGCCATTCCTCGTACGTGTCCTTGACGTAACTAGCCATTCCCGTAACCTCCCTGAGTCCGCACCGAACTCGGCCTACTCCACCGGGTATCTTTGCGGGTATCTTTGGTAGCCGATTCTTGCGTATTTCTGCGTATTTTGAGGGTGCTGTGATGCTTTGCAGAATTGACGTAAGTGCTTACTAGGAAACGTTCGGGGCGTGGCTCAGCTTGGCTAGAGCGCCTGCGTGGGGTGAGTCCAAAAATA
>RFNS01000041.1 GCA_009927055.1 Alphaproteobacteria bacterium
CCTCAACAAATCGCTCGGACGGCTTGAGCTTGCTGAAGTCGGGTGGATTGAGGATGTAGTTTCGGATCGCTGCGGGAGTGGCCTTCGGCAATCTCGGTGGAAGCAGGTCAATCCACTTCAATTCCCCATCGATGAACCGGTGATCGGCGAGACGTGATTTGAGCACATTCGCCGCCGGCACGTCGGGGACGTTCCCCTTTTCGTCGGCCTTGCGATCCATCCACAAATAGAGGGACGCAAGCTCCATGAGCGTTTCTTTACCCTTCGCTGACTTCTTCCCGGTGGGTGCGTTCCCTTTCCACACCGAGCGAAGATGCGACGTGAAAACAAATGTCTCACATCTCGCCGCAATGTCCTGCAAAATCGACTTCCAGAAATCTTTCATCTTCCCCCACATAAGCCCCGCCGAATTGCGGATCTGATTTGGAGTAAGCCCGAATTCCTGCGGACGTTCGCTAATGTACTCGACGATGCCGGCCTCGATCTCGCTGATGGGATCAACCATGATGACCGTGTATTGACCGGGCTTGATCGACCTGATGTGGTCGTACCACCAGCGGAAAAGATCAACCGGCTTGTAGCCCTTCGGCAGTCGGCGGAGCATTTCGTCGGCCATATCGACGCGATCAAATCCGAGCGATTGATACGCCGACGAAGACTTTTCGAAGTCGTAGACGAGTGTCTTTTCGCCGGGACAGATCGACAATCCAAAGATGGTCTTGCCGCTTCCAAAATCGCCCGTGAGCCCGATCACCTCGACCTTCCGGCCGTTCGGCCAAAGGGTCGTTGATGGGGGTGGCATTGGCGGTTGATCGGGTGACATACTATTGTCACTCTCTGTCGTTCTTCCGTTAGTCAGACTCTTCACTTGCACCATTGCTGATAAACTCCTTGTGAATGAGATGATCAGAAAACGAGACAGAAATCAGGAAATACGAAGATGCTCCCCGCGATCCTCGATGAAGCAACCCTTGACCTTTTTTCCTTCCTCCAAGTCCTTGCGAATCTTGTCCGTGTCGATGCGATAGCTGATGACCTGGACGACGTAGTCCGCTGGCAGATCTCGGTAATCGCTGGGGTAGCGGAGCGGGGCCTTGCCACCGTTCGCACATCGAGACAACACGAATCGATCGGTTTCGACCTTCTTCGTGTTGATGCTGCGGAGAAATTCGATCATGCGGGTTTTGAGCCAGCCGATCACGTTTGCATCTCGCTTGATTCGTAGCTGAAGCCGCTCGACCTCCTCTTTTCTCGCCGCTGATCGAAGCTCCAGTTCGCGGATGAACGCACAGTAGCCGTCGAGCTTTCTGTCCCGCTCGACCCCCATTTCGTGGATCAGCGAGTCAAGAGCGTGCTCGACGCGTGGGTCGGTGATCTCGCCGCCGACCTCGTCGATGAGATCGTCGAGAGCGAGGAAATCGTCTTGGATATCGAGGAGGGAGCGGCGTTTGGTCGTTGCTCCGTTCGCCTCGCGTTTGGTCGTTGTGGACATGGGAAATGGTCCTCTTTGTGGATGACTTGAACAACAGCGCACGGCCATACCATAGCTACACTGTTGCCGACTGTCAACAAATTTTAGCAACAATGTTGTTGACACTGTTGCCAGACAGGCTAGATTGTCGACGGAGGGAAAAATGACGGACGCGTTGACGGCCGGGCAAGTGGCAAAAATTCTTGGGGTGAATCGTGCGACCATTTGGAAGTGGCGCAAGCGGGGACTCATCTCTGCATCAGAGATTTACGTCCCCGGCTCGCGGATTTGGATCTATGCTCGCAAGGAAGTCGAAGCCCTACGAAGGAGGCTTCGTGCGGGAAAGCCGATCAATCATTGATTCGAGGATGTCTAAATCCTCGTCATCGATTCGGCTTAGATTTGATGCGGCAACAAGCTTTTCGGCAACCTCGCTCGCCCTGCCTGACTTGTGGCGAACGGGTTCCTGTCCTTTGCTGACCTTTCGTAGATCTTTCTCAAAGACGGATTCGGGGACATATCCAGCGTTTTCGATGAAGGATTCGAGCTTATCGGTGAGGGATGTGATCCCATCTTTTGCCCATCGTCTCACCGTGTCGGCGGCAACGTTCGCTCGGCGACATTCCTTCGATAGCCTCTTGACTTTGGTGAGTTTCTCGACGATGGCCCGAATGTGCATTTGGGCGTATATGGATCTGTCGATTGACTCTTGCTGCTCTACCATTCGAAACGCTCTCAAAAGCTCTTCTCGCACGGCTACACCCAGCCTCAGGCTCGCCACGCGACAGGCTATTCCGCGCGCAAGCCAACAATCCGTCAACGTCATCATCCGAATCGCGGAGCCAACCAGCGAGAGAATTTCGCCGGCACGATCCGGATTTGTCCAAAAATCAAATCGATCAAATCGGGTGATGTGTGCGTCCGGCCCCCGATGGCCGCAACTCCATGGCATGTC
>RFNS01000040.1 GCA_009927055.1 Alphaproteobacteria bacterium
ACCGGCAGGCTGCGGCCGGTGCGGTTCTCGACGATCCGGCCGGTGGCGATATCGGCATGGAACGTGACGTTGCGACGCATCACTGTCACCAGGCCGATGTCCACCAGCTCGACGAGATCCCGTCGTACTTTGGCAACGCTGATCCCGGCCTCGTCGGCGATGGCCTGGAGCCCGACAGAGAGGCGGCCATACTCACGCGCCGCCTTCCTGGCCTGCGGCTTGCCGACACGGCCGACATGGTGAACCAGGCGGCAGATCGTATCGAACGTCCATCCGGCTCCGGACTGGCCGAGGCGGCGGTGGGTGGCACGGTTCAGCTCCGGCATCTTGAACCAGGGGTACGCCGTCGGCTCGTCGGTGCTAGCGGCTTCAGACTGCGAAAAATCGGCGGAAACTGCGGCGATCATGAGGTGTACCTATGTGACGTTGCACGTAGGTTCAGCCTGCCGCTATGTTTCCTGATGCCCGCCAAGGCGATCAGAAAGGTGTAGCGTACGGCTGAAACGTCGTGCGACCTACGATCAACACGAAGGCCATCCGGTTCCCGCCGGGTGGCCTTCGCTGTTTAGATCACGCTGATCGTGACACAGGCCGCAGCTCCCAGTTCACGACGCCGGCCACTCTGTCGAAAGCGCGGCTGGAGAGGCCACGCTCACGAGAGAGGAATCGAGAGATCGAGGACGCCGGTAGGCGTGCTGACTCTGCGATACGTCGCAGTGGACGGCCATCGGTGAGGATGGCGGCCCGCAGGCTGTCAGATGGTGCGATCCGATGCACTTTCATAGCGATCCTTCCTCCAGGGTGACACGTTGCCACACTGGCAACGCTGAATGTACCAAACTCAAGTAGTGCCGTGGAACACCACACGACGCATCACCGCAG
This sequence comes from Alphaproteobacteria bacterium, assembly GCA_009927055.1. Classification (GTDB taxonomy): domain Bacteria; phylum Pseudomonadota; class Alphaproteobacteria; order UBA9219; family RFNS01; genus RFNS01. The sequence continues at coordinate 883 of RFNS01000040.1, forward strand.
CGACAGGCCGAGTTCTTCGGCCAGTTTGGCCGCGGTGGAGAGGCGAATATCACCTCCCCTGGCCTGCGGATCGTCGCTCATGAACCGCAGGATCACGCTCGGTGCCACGCCGGCGGCATGGCCGAGATCGTAGTAGCTGCGCTCCGACTTCCGGATCGCCGCCTTCAAGGCCTCGTCGATCCTTGGCGACTGTTTTGCCATGAGTGTGTTCCTCGAGATGTCGGTGTAGGCGTTGCTGCTGTTCGTCGGTGAGGCAGGCCACGGCGGCCCGCAGCTCGTCGATCAGGCGGCCAATACGGCGGCTCTGTCGAGGATCGACTTCACGGTGGTGTGCGTCCATGAGGCGTTGCCTTTCTTCGTGCGGTGTCCCGACTCGGTGAGGATCGAGGCAATCTTCCGCAGGCTGACTCCGGAGGCCCGCAGCTCGTGGATCAGACGCAGGACGTTCTGCTCGTCGGCCACCTCGATCAGCTTTCCATTCTCGTCGGCCGTCCAACCGAAAGGCACCTCACCGGCACGCTCACCGGCGCGCCGCTTGGCGGCCAGGGCGGCGCGGGTGCGGCTGCGGATCAGGCCACGCTCGTACGCGCTCGCGGCGTCGATCACCGACTTCATGAACTGCGAGGCAGGATCGTCACCGTTGCCGACGCCGTCGGCCGACAGGATGGTGGCACCCTTCCGGCTCACGGCCTTCTCGATCATGGCAATCGCAAAGGCGTCACGGCCGAGGCGGCACCGCTTGGCGATCAGGAGTGCGTCACCACGCCGCAGTCCGGCGACGGCGGCCATGAGGCCAGGACGATCCTCGATCCCGGCCGCGCCGCTGATCCCGGCGTCGGTGTGCAGTCCGGCGACGGCGTGTCCGGCCTTGGCTGCGAACGACTCGCAGGCGGCCACCTGTGCGGCAAGGCCCAGGCCAGAGGCGGCCTGATCGTCGGTGGAGACTCGGGTGTAGATCGTGACGTTCATCGTGACTGCCTCCGGTTAGTGGTGCGTCGGTTCCTCCCGACGCAGGAATGATAGGTGGCACCTGACACAGTGTCAACTGCCACAGTATCGGCCGGGAGGGTGGCCGGACTGTACGTCACTGTTCGGTGACGTACGCCGGCGGCTGGCCGGGAGGGTGGCCGAGGCTCCCCGTCCGCCTGGGAGCGACGAGAGCATCAAGTTGCAGGCTGCAACTTGATTTCGAGGCTCCCCGTCCGCCTGGGAGCGACTTTTTGGTGGTGGATCACTGTGATCCACTACCGGCTTCGTCCCGTCCCTGCACGCCTGGGAGCGACTTAGACGCGGCTCATTATGATCCGCATCTAAACTCGTCCCGTCCCTGCACGCCAGGGAGCGACGCGGGGGAGGGAAATGGTGCCAATGGCACCATTTCGTCCCGTCCCTGCACGCCTGGGAGCGACACTGGGA
>RFNS01000038.1 GCA_009927055.1 Alphaproteobacteria bacterium
CGTGGGCCAAGGCCGTACTGCGGACAACTGAACGCTCGCTGCGTGCTCCACGGCCCACGGGTTTGATTCCGGGTGTCCCCCCGTGGGGCCATCGTGTCGTACAGCGGTGCAAACCAGCACCGCTGTCTGACACTAAGGAGATTGAGTCTAATGACAACCATCCACCCCATCCCTTCCTTCCAGTGGCCCATCACGCCACGGCCGGAGCCGAATATGTACGTAGAGATCGGCGTCCACATGCTCTGGACCCACGTCAACGAGTTCATCGATCCCGAAGATGTCTTCCAAGCGTGCAACCGCATCGACGACCTGGAGACCGACCTCCTCGACCTCCACGAGCCATGGCAGCACGATCTCCGCACACAACTCGACCAGTGCAACGCCCGGTCCATGAGCGGCGGCTTCGGTGATCGCTTCACGTTCTACAGCCCTACCAACCGTGCCCTCGGACAATGGACATGCGAGGTCGATGGCTGGTCATTCAAGCAGTTCCGCTAGCCCACATCGGGGAGGGGCGAGTCGACTCGTCGAGGCCGCTCGCCCCTCCCCCTTCTCCAACTCCACTACCAACTCACGTTTCACACGGAAAGCGACTCCAATGATCTACACCAACTTCACCCGCCACGACGGTTCGCCTGTCTCGCTCCGTTGGGGCGGCTGGCATCGCAACTGCTTCATCAGCGCCTACTACGCCGAAACGGGCAAGTACCGCTTTCCCGAGGATGGCCGCTACACGTACACCCGTGAGCACCTCTTCATCGATCCGGCCGATGGCGAAGTCCTCATCATCGCCACTGGTGACACCTACTCCGAGCGCTAGGAGCATCCATGCCTCAGTTGCACCGTCCCGATCCAACTCCCATCGATCGTGCCCTCATGGGCGAACTTGGCCTCTATGGCGATGAGTTCGTCGATGAGCCGCTCGCTCCCATCTACCCGGTTCGCCGGGTCACCAAGTCGGTTGTTGTCGTCATCAACGGCATCACCGTCGTCAAGCCAGTGACAGTCATCCAGTCCACCAACCCCAACCAACCCAACACCCAGAAGGACCCATCATGACCCGCAAGCGCACCACCAGCACCGACCCGATCCTCGCCGAGATCACCGAGCAGTTGGCCCCCGAGGCCGTCGCCGAGGCCGATCAGATCATCGAGGAGGCGGCCGTCGCCAGCATGGCCCCGCTCGGCCTATCCAAGCAGGAGGCCGACGAGTACGAGCAGGCATACGCCGACCTCATCCACTACAGCGACAAGTTGTGGAACGCAGCCTTCCACCGACTCACCGAACCGGTCTTCATCACCGACAGCAACGAGAAGCCCGCGCCGAACACGAGGAACGAACTCGTCGCAGCGTGGCTCAAGGCCAACCCGGGCTTCTCGCCGTACTCGGCCGTGCCCAAGTTGGTCGACATGCTCCACACCCGCATCCACTCCGGCGTCAAGACCAAGAGCGTCAACACCCGCACCGGCGAGGTGTTCGAGCGCAAGGACATCTTCCACTGGCGGTGGATCACCACCGAGGAGGAGGCAGGTTCGGCCCAGGTCGGCATGACGCACTTCTTCCTGTGCCACTCGCCCGCACGAGACGAGCAGGGTCGCCCCCGTGAGATCCTGTTCTCGATGGTTCCCACCGAAACATGGGTCACCAGCGACGGCAAGGAACTGCCCGACCTCGGCTACCGTGGCCGTGAGTCGATGGGTGCCTACAAGAACGTCATGGCAGCGTTCCTCAACCCCGATACCGCCGTACTGTACGGCTTCTACATGGGCCAACTCACCAAGGCCGCAGCCAAGTGCCGCCGCCTGGAGGCACTCAGCGACCGCCTGCTCCGTGAAGGCGAGTACCGCCCCGGCTTCGTCGAGCAGGACGACGCCGCCTACAGCGAGTCGTTCTGACCCAGCCCCCCACCCGCAGCGGGTCGGCTCCCTTCGGGGAGTCGGCCCGCTCGGTGGTTCAGCCCCGCCGGTAGCAGCCGGTAGCAGCGAGAAAAGACCCTGCCTACCCGCGTGTCCACTATCACATGGATCGTTGCGCCACCGTCACATGGATCGTTGCCCGTTTCTCACCGAAAGGCTCTCATGCGCCCGTCCTACTCACCGCTGACCATCGCCACATGGATCGTTGCCGTGTCGCTCGTTGTGCTGTTCTTCGCCGTCGCCGTCATCAACTGCGCATCGGTCGTCGATCTGCACGACACGGTGACCATCTCCGAAGGCGAGCCACTGCCCATCGATGGTCCCTCCAAGGTGCGCATGATCATGCGTGCCACCGGCCATCCCGCCGAGCG
>RFNS01000037.1 GCA_009927055.1 Alphaproteobacteria bacterium
GCTCCTCTCTTCGGTTTCTCACGATCCACCCCCGGCGGCACCGCGCCGCCGGGGCTTTGTCGGTCACTCGGTAGCGTTCGTTTCTACGATCCGGGCCCGCGTCGGCCGCGACCCGAAACCGAAAAGCGGGTCACGATCGGACCGTTCGAGCGTGGCGGAAAACTCCACCGTATCCCCGCGGGCGGGGTCGATGCCCGCCGGCACGGAGACGTATACGGCCCATCCTTCCGCCGTCCGAACGATCATTTTCCGGACGGTGCCGTAGCGGCTCTCCTGGTCCTTGAATCCCGCCACGACCCCGCGGACGGTCTGTTTCCCTGTCGGCACGGTGACGCCAGCGGCCCGGCGCGCCTCGGCCTCCTGCTCCCGTGCCGCGGCGGCCCGGTGACGGTCGAGCAGGACGGCCGCGTAGGCGCGCTGTTTTTCGGTCATCGGGTAGCGTCGGGCCTTGGTCACTAGGTCGCCGTGGGGGTCGATCTCCGCGAGCCCGGCAAGGGCGGGGCAGGCCTCGACGTTGGCGGCCCATGCGATCGCCTCGCCGGCTTTGCGCTTCTCGTCGCGTTTCGCCTGCCGGGCCGCGGCCTTGCGGTCCTGCTCGGCAAGGAAGGCGGCGATCTGCTCGGCGGTCCAGCCGGCCGGGTAGGTCCAGTCGTAGACCGTGGGGTCACGGCGGGCGCCGTGGCAGCGGTAGCAGACTCCGCCGTCTACGGTCGAATTCACGTACCCCCCGCCGCCGCACCGGATGCACGGTACGGGCTTCGTCTTGCGGGGCTTGTGTGCGGTTGCGGTTTTCATGGTCGGGGCTCCTGGGTTGTGGTGTCGTCGCGTTCCGCCGGCCGGGGGCGCCGTGCCCGCCGGCCGGTGTCTTATTGGGTAGCCTCACACTCCGAAAAGCATCCGAAAAGCGGCGTCGATGGCGGGCAGCTCCTCCGCGAGCGGGTACGGGTAGCAGTCACCCGGCCGGTCGAATTCTGACGGCGTGCGGATGTTTGCGAGGTAGTCGTTTTCTACTCGGCTCCTCACCCATGCTTCAAAAGCCCGCGCGGCCATTTCATGGGGCTCGCTCCAATATGGGCGGGTCCGATGCTGGTCCGCCTTCCGGGCCCGTCGGTACATTGGCAAGCCTCGCAGCGTGACGGCGAGCCGGCGGAGTCCCTCGGTCTGCGTGAACGCCCGATAGCTCGAACCGCGGCCGCTCTGGTCGTGGTCGTAAGCGTGGAACCACTCATGCGCCAGACATCCGGCGCCGCGGGTCTTGGTGAGGTTGATAGCGTGCCGGCCGGATTCGTAATGCGCCGACGCCTTGCCGTGGCCACGGGCCCCGAAAGCAAGCCCTAGTGTGCCCTGGAAGCCGATAGCGTCGGAGGGGATGCCTACGGTCGTCGCAAGGTCGCGGAGCGCGTCGTAGGCTTGGTCTAGCGCTCCTTGGCGGTTATCCTGCCAGTTGCCGAATTCGACGCCGTAGGGCCTGAACGTGGCCATAAACTCGGCCGGGCTGACGGGCCGGCCGTTGCGATAATCTGGGCCCGTGCGGGGCTTGTTGACGGGTCGCCGGCACACTTCGTCAGTGATGGCAAGGGCGGCGAGCGCGGCCCGGTGCATCTTTTCCAGTTCAGGCAGCGGGGTAGCCTCCACCCATGCGCGAGCCTCGGCGATGCTGGCGAAGTGGCGCAGCGGCACGGGGCCGCGGCTGGTGCCGCCGCGGATGTATCGGGCCACGTAGCAGCGTTCGGCGTTTGCGCCGTACCCCCCATAGATGCCGAAGCGGGCCGGGCGTGCCGGGCGGCGTGTCCGGCGGTACGGGTTATCGGCGCCGGCCGTGCGGCCGATCTGCGCAAGGTCTTTACGGGCGCCGCCGATCTTGTTTCCGAAGTCGTATACGGTTTCCATGTTCCGGGGTCCTTTCTCTTGGGGTTTCGTTGCGGTCTGCTGGTACTCTACTCTATCGGCTCGGGCGTGTCTATAGGTTGTGGTTTTACTCGAAATAGAGGGGGCTGGCGTAAAATTCCACGTACCGCGGGTCTTGAACGTGGCCACGTTGCCGGCGGTACAGTTCGTCGGCCGCGTAGTTGATTTCGTCAAGGTAATAACCTGCGTTCGGCTGGTCCGGCCAAGCGTCCAGGGTGGCGCGGCAGTCCGCGATTATGTGCCGTAGTTCGGCCTCCGTTCGGCCGCGGCAATATTTTGGGTATCGGGCGTGGTCGATATGCTTCGTGGCGTGCATGGGTTTCTATCCTCGGGAGGTTATGGGTTAGGCTCGGGTCATGTAGTAACGCTCATAGTGCTTCATCTCGTTTCGGGTGTTTGCTATACACTGTTCGTCGTCCATGTCGGCCACATAGCACGCGAGACAGTGCACGTTAGAGCCGTCCAGAATCTCGGCGCGTGTAGCCTGGACGCCGTAAAGGGCCGCGAATTCGCACAAAAGACGATCGGCCGCGGCATCGTTTCCAGATACAAACCAGTGCACGTAATCGCGGGCGGTCGATCGAATGGCGTGCCAGTTCCGGACGGTAAAGGTTCGCATGGTCGGGGTATCCTTTCTGGGGTTGTCACGTTCGGGGTGTGTTCAGGGCTTCAGCGTGAAAAATGTCACGAGCTTCAGGATGTCCGCCGCTACTCTCTTTCCGACACACGAGCGGTTCAGGGTGTAACGGCCGTGCGTCAAGGCGACATGCCCGCCCACGCTGCCGCCGTCGGTTCCCCATATGCTGCCGCCACGGCCGGGCAGGCTGGCCAGCAAGCCCCACGCGGTAGCGTCACACTCGCAAAATGCGTCTTTGTCGCCTGGGGCGAAGTCTCGAATGATCGTCACAGTCTGGCCACGAACGTCTACCATCCATCCATCGGCTCGGCATCGGCGGATAAAATCGGCGGCAATTTCTCGGGCCGGGGCTTGCTTGGTTTTCATGATCCGGGGGCCTTTCTGGTTGGGGTGGAATCCTGCTGCGCCGATCGGCGCCGCCCGTTCCCCCGCTCCGGGTTTCCCTGGTCGGGGGTGGGGGCGGGGCCGTCCGGCTTACGCTGCCCCGGTGGCCTCATTGGCCGGGGCGAAAAAGTGTGCGCACACTCCGCCGCGGGGGGCTTGGCCGGAAAGCATCAAGTGATTTTCGAGCCCGTTCAATCCTGCGAGCATCCATGCCGCGGCCTCATGATTTCCGGCCGGGTCTAGGGAATAATCGTAGGCCATCGTAAAGCGCCGCCGGGGTCCAGCCGCGGCCGTTGCAACAATGCGAGACCCGCGGGTTTCGGTCGGGCCGTGGTATCGTGTCGTGATTGTCATAGTTCAGGCTTTCCACTCTCGGGGGTATCATCCGGCCGATTCAACCCGCGGCCGGTTTCGGGCTTGTACGCTAGTCCGCAAATAATGCGGCGGTCTGGGGCTTCCGTTTTGGTTCGCTCGCCTTGAATCGTGGGGCTTCCGTTGCGCCGTGGCCTGAAAGCCGGAGGATGAAAAACTCTGCGGCCCACCATGTTTCGGAACCGCGACCCCCGGCCGTATCGGCCGCGGCCGCAAGGTTGCCGGCGCCCATGTGCTCGATTGTGCGGCGGACGTCCGCGGTTTTGTCTGCTAGTTCGGCGGCAAGGCGAATGAACTGGTTCACAGTCATGACATAGACTCCAGGGGGCTAGAACGGGGCGGGTTCAAGGTGGACGCGGGCCCGCGGCCGGCCGGCCGTGGGGTGTCTGCGGAATCGTGCGGCGGCCGCGGCGGAAACGGCATAGGATCGGCCAACCTGCCGACCGGGAAGCTTTCCAGACCGCACTAGGCGACGTATCCACTGTTCGGACACGTCCGCGAGCGCGGCCGCTTCTGCGGTTGAAATCAAGTCGCGGACCGATCCCGGCGCTGCCGGACATTCCTGTCGGGCACGTTCAAGAGCCCGGGCCATGCAATCGGCCGCGGGCGGGGCTTCCGGCGCCGGAGTCGTAAGGATCGACCATAAATCATCGGCGGCCGTTTCGGTCCCGAGAGCTTCCGGATACTCTCCGGCCAGTTCCGCGGCAACTTCATCGAAGCCCGGGATCGTGGCATGATCGCCCCCGCCGAATTCGGCACGGTGCGCCAACTTGAAACGGCCGCCGTGCTCGTCGCCGGAAATCCGGCGAAACGCCTCGGCGCGCAATTCGAGTTGGCGCCCATGCTGCGCCAACTCTTCTGCCCGCATTGAATCATATAGGCCGCGAACCGCCGGCCAGTCTAGGCCGTACTCCGCCGCGGCTGCCTTGAATTCGGAAAGTGTCACGAGCACACCCCCGCGGACCGCGCCGCCCGCATGGATGCACGCGCCGCACGAATCCGGCGCGCAACCAGTCGGCGCCCATGCGCCCCCCGCCGGCACCGCCGGACCTGCTGCGCTCGCGCTACTGCCGCGTTCAATTCACAATAGGCCGAAACGTACGCTTGAAGATTCATCGCCTTAGCCTCCATCCAGGGACCGCCGCGGGTTTCCGCCCGCGTTACCGATAGGATAGGCTATCGGCACGTCCGCGTCAATAGCCTGAAATAATCCCGCGGGAAAACGGCCGAAAAAATTTTTTGGCCGGTCCGGTGGACACTTGGTAAATGAGAATCCCGCGGGCACGATCGAGGCACGTATAGGCGATTCCTGCGCCTTATCACGAGCGACCCAGGCAAGCCCGCCCCGGGCCCGTGTCGCCTTATAACGGCCGCGAAATACCCCCGCGGCGGGAGAATGTCGCGCGCGAAATACTGTCGCGGCGCCGGAATGTCGGGCGCGAAATACTGCCGCGGCCGATGCGCGCCCGGGGTATCCCGCTTGCGAAATACCCCGGGGTAGGGGGTGAACAGATGCACACCTTTTTACTATCAGACCGCATGTCCATAGAGGCGAGGGATTGCCCGAAAATGGCCTTTCATCGGGCGGCTGTTCGCCGCCCGACTCCGTTGCACCGCAAATGGCTCCCCGCGTAGGCTTTAGGGCATGAAGGGTCGCCCACCAAAGCCGAAGCACATCCTCGAACTGACGGGGTCTCGTCGAGCACGAGACCGCGAAGAGCTGGGGACCGCGCCGGAGGCCGCCATGCAGCCCCCGGCCTGGCTGAAGCCCCGAGCCAAGCAGATTTTTGAACGGCTGGTGGAGTGGCTGACCAGGATGGGCACGCTCGCCGAGACCGACGAACACGTTGTGACTCGGTACTGCGTGGTGTATGTGCAGTGGGAATACGCGGCTCAGATGCTGCAACAGCAGGACGCTACCTACGTCGAGGTGCTGGCGCCTGATGGGAGCATTCGGTTCTCGCGGGCGACGGCGATGGCGACGCAGGCACGGGAGTGTGGCGAGCAACTTCGCCACCTCGAGACCGTCCTTGGCTTGACCCCAGCCGATCGCACCCGCCTTGGCTACGGCGCGGTGAAGGTCGTCGCCGACCCGGTGGACGCTCTCTTTGGCGACTCAGCGGCCAGTTGATATCCGGCAGTTCGCCCGACTGTTGAAACACAGCGAGGGCGAGTTCGCGGGGCAACCGTTTGAACTTCAGCCGTGGCAGGATGACTATCTCGGTCGCCTGTTTAACACTCTCCGTCCCGACGGCCGGCGGCAGTACCAGCGGTCGCTTCTGGCCGTGCCTCGGAAGGCAGGAAAGACGGCGACCTGCGCCCTGGTCGGGGCATACGAAGGCTTCTTCGGCGACGAGGGCGGGCAGATTCTGATCGCCGCCGGGGACCGCAAGCAGGCGAGCCTGCTGTTTACGGCGTGCTCGCGATTCGTCGAGTCCTGCCCGGGG
>RFNS01000290.1 GCA_009927055.1 Alphaproteobacteria bacterium
CGCGGCATGGGGCTGGATGGTCGCATTGGGCGCAAATTTTTGCACGCAGGGCCAGGCTTTGGCGGCAGCTGCTTCCCCAAAGATACGCGGGCGCTGGTGCTGACCGCAGAAGAAGTGGGCGCCCCCACGCGCCTTGTGGAGGCGGTGGTGGCCGTGAATGAAAACCGCAAACGCGCCATGGCCCAGCGCGTGGTGCGTGTGTGCGGCGGCAGCGTGGCGGGCAAAACCATTGGCGTGCTGGGCGTCACGTTTAAGCCCAACACCGATGACGTGCGCGAAAGCGTGAGCCTGACCGTTATTCCGTTATTGCAGGAAGCGGGGGCCACCATCCGCGCGTATGATCCTGCGGGCATGGAAGAAGCGGCCAAACATTTATCACACGTGACCTGGTGCCGCGATGCCTATGACGTGGCGAGTGGCAGCGATGCGTTGCTGCTGCTGACCGAATGGAATGAGTTTAGGGGGCTTGATCTGGCGCGCCTGCTGGCGGCCATGCGCGCCCCTGTTATTATCGATACGCGCAACGCCCTGAAGCTGGATGCCAAACAATTCCCCCACGTGGTGTACGATGCGGTGGGGAAGGGGTAGGTTGCGATGGTGCTTAGCAGTTTTGTGTCAATAAACTTGCGGCAAACTTGCGGCGTGCGCCTTGATCACCACGGGGTGGTTGTAGGTATTCCATGATTCCATGTTTCTGGCGGCTTGCTTAAAGTGTTCAGACACGTCAGGCATTGAGATGGAAGAAAGCGAGCGTTTTCCATTGGTGATTGTAAAAACTTGTTCGCCTTCCAGTGCGAAACGTTTTATTTGCCGGCGAGTGATCTGATCATTGACCTTATCGAGAACAGCTATCGTGATATTGGCTGACACACCATCAGTTTTATTGACATGGTGATGGATGGTGATCTCAACATCTCTTTGTTCAAAAGGCTTGGGAGGGCGGAGTGTTTGCAAGGCAGAATGTTTGAGCAGCAACTCAATTGACCCTTCATAAGAGGCGTACGTTTTTTCTGCAGTACCAGCGATTTTGTCGTTATCGTTAACAACCTTAATATCATACAGTGTTCGAGATAAACCAGAGTCTAGATTGATGTATTTGATGGGCTCGCCGCGTGGCGTTTTGTCTCTCCATGGGCCCGATTGAATACGCAGAATAGTGATGTTGGCAATATCGGCAGAAGCGTTTTGTGTTGTCATGTTAGTTTCTCATAAGAAAGTATGGGGTTTATGCTAGTTTTGCCGAGATTTTGTGCCAGATTTTTGTGTGCGAAGCAACTGGTTTTTTTGGGAAGTTTTCTCAGCATGTTTTTTCGCCAACACAGGCGCAATGCCCAGATCCATCGCCTCTAACCGCTTGATATCATCGCGCAGGCGCGCGGCGGTTTCAAACTCCAGGTTGCTGGCGGCATCCAGCATTTTTTTCTCAAGCGCTTTGATGGTTTTGGCCACATCTTTTCCGGCCCATTGTCCGTCGCTGAGTAAAGAAGATGGCGGTGCCTCGGCGCCCTCATCCACACGGCCCAGCACATCAGAGATATTTTTGCGCACCGTTTCGGGGGTAATGTTGTGCTGGCGGTTATAGTCTTCTTGCTTCGCGCGGCGGCGGTTGGTTTCATCAATCGCGGCTTTCATGCTGCCGGTCATCACATCGGCGTACAAAATGGCGCGACCATCCACATTGCGCGCGGCGCGGCCGATGGTTTGAATCAGCGATGTGCGCGAGCGTAAATAACCTTCTTTGTCGGCATCTAAAATAGCCACTAAGCCGCATTCCGGAATATCCAGCCCCTCGCGCAACAGGTTGATGCCCACCAAAATATCATAAACGCCGAGGCGAAGATCGCGGATAATTTCAATCCGTTCCAGCGTTTCCACATCGCTGTGAATATAGCGCACTTTCAGGCCAACTTCGGTCATATAATCGGTCAGCGCTTCGGCCATTTTTTTGGTCAGCGTGGTGACCAGCACGCGCTGCCCCTTCGCCACCACCTGGCGGCATTCGTTCAACAAATCATCGACCTGATGTTGCGTGGGGCGCACCAGCACGGGCGGATCAAGCAGGCCTGTGGGGCGCACCAACTGTTCGGCGAATACGCCGCCACTTTGCGATAATTCCCATGGGCCCGGCGTGGCCGACACAAAAATGGTGGCGGGGCGAAACGCCTCCCACTCCTCAAATTTCAGGGGCCGATTATCGACGCACGATGGCAGGC
>RFNS01000034.1 GCA_009927055.1 Alphaproteobacteria bacterium
TCTAGCGCCAGCGCATCCACGCTATAATCGCGGCCCTTATAGTTGATCAGATCGAAGGTGATGATCAGATAATCTTCGAGATATTCAAATTTGCCAATGGCGCGGCCACCTTTCAATGGCCCCGACAGAATTTGCGCCATAATGGGCCCCGGCACATCAGAATTCGCTTCGACCAGCATTTGCGCATAATTGACAGTGCCTGCGGGCACAATGGCCCTGGCAGCATCCAGCGCGTTGGTTCCGCCCGCCACCGTGGCCCCAAGGGGCAGATTTTCAGGGTTATTCAGCACGCCACTCCCGCCCAGCACCACATCGCCCCCTGGGCCGTCAACTTTGGCACCGGCAATCACCTGCATCTGGCCGGGCTTCCACGATTCCAGCAAGGCGGTCATCTGCTGTTCCATTTTACGCTGCAAATCATCGTTAAACTGCGGCGTGGTTTCGGCCTGTTTCTGGATCACTTCCTGCTGCTGATCCTGCTGCTGTTTCAGGCGTTCAATTTCGGCCCTAAATTCGGTCAGCGGATCATTCGCGTTGGGGTCGGCGTTCAAGTCATCCAGGTTCACATCGCGGCCCAGCGGGGTGGGAATGGCGCTTTCGCCGCTGCGCAGGGCTTCGGCCGTTTCGCGGGCGGCGGCTTCGCGCAGGGCTTCGTTATAGGCGGGGGTGGCCTGGCCGCCGGGCGCTTCCTGCAAATCGGGCGCGCGCGTGACGGTGGCCTTATCGGGTGTTTCGGGGCCTGAGGTGATCCAGATAATCAGGGCAATCAGCACCGCAATGCCGCCCATGACGGCCAAAAGCTTGACCAGCGGATTTTCGCGCCACAGCTGTTTCAGTTGATCAAGGGGCGAGGCCGCTTGTTGCGAGCGTTCTTCCAGCTGGGGCTGTTCAAACTCATCAAATTCGTTGGCGAATTCGGGGTTGTTGGCGGTGTCCTTAGGGTTGGTCATCGGAATTTTCCTGCGAAAGGCGAGCGCGTGTCATAATCCCGCTGTCAGAGAGCAGCAGCACAGGCGCCATGTCGTTAAGTTGATACACCGTGGTGCCATCGGACGATGTGACCGAATGATCCCACGCGGGTGAGAGCAGTTTAAGGGGCGTGCGCACAAAAAACCGTCCGTCCATCTCCCACCCCAGGGTGCGATAATCGACACCCGATACCTTGATGCGCTTCGATCCGTTCGGCGGCACGTTATCAAGAAAGGCCATAATAATCTCATCGCCCGCCACCAGACGTATTTTATCAATCAGCGGCACCTTGGCTTCGGGCCCCAGCTGAGGGATGCGCGCATCATACCGCAGGTGAACTTTATCGATGCCGGACACGAGGCGGAAAATGACGGGCGTGTTCAAATTTTTCAGCAGCACAGAAAGATTGCCATTGCCAAAGCGGGTCAGCGGCGTGATGCGCACCACATGCGTGCCCGACGCCGTGGGCGACACTTCAAAATTACCGCCAACCCCCACATCGCTGATGGGCCAGGGCTGGCCCGACGCATCGAGCAGCGTAATGGTGGTCACATAGCCTGCCGCCACATTCACCATGGGCGGGTCAACACCGGGGTCCAGCGATAAATTCTCAACACTCACCACCGGTTTGGGCGTGCCGGTGTGGGGCGGCACGGCGTTGCGCTGGCTATCTTCGTTGCGCTGCATAAATTCGCGAATCTGATCGGGGCTGAGGGGCAAAAAATTATCGCGCGCGCGCAAAAATGATTGTCCGCGATAACGCCCCTGCTGGTCGGGCATGTCGGCGGTCAGGGGTGGCTCGGCGGACTGGGCGGCTTGGGCGGCCACACTTTCGGCGGCGTTTTGCAGCGTCGCCTCGCTGGAGGCGATGCCCGCGGGGCCATTTGCGGCACTGCCGGCCTGAGCAGGCGGCAAGGGCACAGTGGGGACCGAGGGATCGACCGGATGGCTGCTGAGAAAACGATCCAGCGCGTTATCGGGGTTTGAGGCGCTGGTGGTGGGCGGCGGCGGTGGCGTGCTGCTGCTGGGGGCTGTTTCGGGCGTTGTGCTGGGCGATGTTGTGCCGGTTGCTTGGGGCGCTGCAAGGGGCGCTGCAGCGGGCGTTTCGGGGTTGATCGCCGGCGATACCGCCGACGAAGGGGGCAGTGGCGTGGCAGCCGCCTCAAGACTGGCGGCCACTTGGGCGGCGGCATCGGGGCCGGGGG
>RFNS01000033.1 GCA_009927055.1 Alphaproteobacteria bacterium
CAACCCCGTTTACAAACCCTTCCGCTACCCCTGGGCGTATGAGGCGTGGCTGAAACAGCAGCAGGTGCACTGGCTGCCCGAAGAAGTGCCCATGGCCGATGACGTGAAGGATTGGCGGCACAAGCTGAACGCGGGCGAGCGGAATTTGCTCACCCAAATTTTCCGCTTCTTCACGCAGGCCGATGTGGAAGTGAACAACTGTTATATGAAACATTACAGCCGTGTGTTTATGCCCACCGAAGTGCAGATGATGATGTCGGCCTTCTCGAATATGGAAACCATTCACATCGCGGCCTATTCGCACCTGCTTGATACTATTGGCATGCCTGAAATCGAATATTCGGCCTTTTTGCGATACAAGGAAATGAAAGATAAGTACGATTATATGCAAACCTTCAGTGTCGATAGTCCGTTTGAAATTGCCAAAACGGTGGCGGCGTTTGGCGCCTTTACCGAAGGCCTGCAGCTGTTTGCCAGCTTTGCTATTCTCATGAACTTTCCGCGCTTTAATAAAATGAAGGGCATGGGGCAGATTGTGACATGGTCGGTGCGCGATGAAACTCTGCACTGCCAAAGCATGATCAAACTTTTCCGCACCTTTGTGGATGAGAATAAATTTATCTGGACCGATAACCTGCAGCGCGAGCTGAGCCTGATTTGCGATACGATTGTCGATCATGAAGATGCTTTTATCGATCTGGCGTTTGAGTTGGGCAGCGTGGAGGGTATGACTGCGGATGATGTGAAGGCCTACATTCGCTATATTGCCGATAGGCGCCTGACGCAGCTGGGGCTTCAGCCCATGTACCGGGTGGCCAAAAACCCCCTGCCGTGGATGGATGAAATGCTGAACGGCATTGAGCACGCCAACTTTTTTGAAGCGCGCGCGACCGAATACAGTAAAGCTGCCACCCGCGGCACCTGGGAAGAGGCGTTTGAGTAATCAGGCCGTCGGGGCCAGCGAAATGGCGGATTGCTTGAGAGAATCCAGCATATCCTGCGCAATCTCTTTCTTCATGGGGTTCAGCGTGGCAGGCGGTGCGCCCACAATAAAATCTCCCGCGCAGGTAAGGGCATCACGCCACAACTGACGCAGCGCCGCATGGTGCCCATAGCGCGCAGGGATTGTGCGAAGAACAGAGAGCGCGTGTTCTCGCCACGCCTCTGTCATCAAGGTTTGTGGCGAAGGGGCCTCGGCCCGGCCATGACCGTTGATGTGCGACACAAGAATGCCAAGGATGCCCAGCGCCAGCACATGCAACTGCTGAGCGCGCATCTTGTGGCCGTGCACAGGGGCTGTGGCATAATGCAGAAAAAGCGTTGAAAAATATTCATCCAACCCCACCTTCTCGCCGCCTTCCAGCACAATATCGGCGCTGAAATTGATGGTGTCATAACTGGGGTCAAGCTCATGCATCAGCAACGCGAGTGTGACCGACATGTTGCCGGCATCAGCCATCAGAGATTGATAAATGGCCCGCGCCACATGGTACTCATGCCCCGATGTATCGGCCGTGGCCAGCGCATGGGCGGCCAGGCGCGCGCGCGCGGCCCTGGCCCACTCAGGCCTTGCGGCGCCAAGGGTGATGATATTATCGGGCTGCGTTTCCTGCGTCATATCACCATTGTAATCGTGAAAATAATTGGGCTGAAGAAAAAACGCCAAACAACCATGGTTAGCAAGGGTTAAGCAAGATTTGAATTTAACGAGGACTAAAAAGGGCTGTTTTCATGGATGCCAAGAGACCAAGAGCCGCTGCGGATTGGGGGGCATCAGCAAAGGTTGGACCGGCAAGCACTTTGCGAGTATTGTTGTACAAAAGAACGAGTTCGCAATAGGCTAGGCCGTAAGCTGTATTGTCTGTCATTGTTGCGACACTCGTTTGTGCATCATGTGCCCCAGTGCTTTGAGCGACATCACGGCCAACTTGTGTTGCCTGAGCGAGAATTTCCGTGACTGATTGATGAAGAAGGTTTGTGACCCTTTCTGTGACTGCGGTGTACTCGTGCTGGGCAAGATATAAAAGCGCTTTTGCGAGCAACGTGGTATGAGTTTTTCTCATCAGGGTTGTATAAGCTTCACCTCTAAAGGCCAACTCGATGGGATCAATATTCAAAAGATGAAATAAAAGAGGCTTTTTATCGTGGTGATTGTCGAGTGGCGTCAGGTAATCGACCTTGGTGGTTGGAGGTAAATTGATCCAGCCATCCATTTGTGTGTGAGCGATGGGGTCCCCACTTAATAAAGAATTCAACCCATCCCATATTTTTAAGGCTACAAGATGATCAGGCGAAGAACATGTGTCATTCGCAGCGTCTAAACGAATATCGCTCACAGTTTTGGTCATCGGCTACACAGTAAATGCGCAACTATTGTTTGCCTAGAAAATTAGGCATGGCGGCGGGTTAACCAATCTGCCGCGGCGGAGTGTGTGGGG
>RFNS01000031.1 GCA_009927055.1 Alphaproteobacteria bacterium
TGGCCCCATCAACCGTGGTCTCATCAATAACGGGCGGATCACCCGACACCGACAGTGCGGATTGATCCTCGGTCATCGCCAGGGGTTGCGGCGCCTCGGCCTCATCAGTCGGCGTATTCATGCCCGACCACAACCACAACACAAGCGCCAGCACTATCACACTGCCAATCAGCATATGTCGGTTGGGCACAATGCTTTCGTTGATGGGCTTGGGGGGGATCAGCTCAGGCGGTTTGTGCTGTTCCTGGCGCTCGGCCCGATAGTCATCCAGCATCGCTTCGCCATCCAGCCCCAGCGCATTGGCATAGGTGCGCAAAAAACCCACGGCATAGGCGTTGGCCGGCAGCGCGGCATAATCGCCGTTTTCAAGCGCGGTCAGATACTCGATACGAATGCACAAGGTGCGCGCCATCGCCTCGATGGTTTGGCCCTTGTTGGCGCGGGCGGCGCGCAGTTTTTCGGCCACCGTGCCTGTGACAGGGATCATGACGCTGGGCGCCTGTTGTTTGCCGCGCGGCGGGTTTTTGGGGCGGGGCGGCGTGGGGGTTTCCCACTGAAACTGAGGGGATGACACAGGGGAATCGCTGGCCCCATTGCTGGCCTCGTTATCGGATAAAATTTTTTGTTCTGAATTGGTTACCAGCGTTTCTGAAGCTTGTTGCACAACATGATCGGCCGCCGGTGCGGGGGGCGATGGTGAACGGGGTTTTCTAGCCATAGCCCCTTGTACCAGAGGGGGGTAAGCGGGGGCAAGCGTCTTCTGCACTCCCCCTGTTTGTTGGGCGGCGTCGCGCGCACCATCTATCACCGCAAGCGGCTTGAGCGGGTTCTCGGCTACGATGCCGATCATCCGCTCAGATACGACGAGGGTTTGGCACATCGCCCCGATCGGCGGCCGCCGAACGTTACCTTATTGCGCGGGCCCAGAGCGCCATCACGAAGTTGAGAAAGCCATTGCCGGCTAGGACTGTTAGGGTGCTTTATGGGGACCAGGGTTTGCCGATGGACCTCGGGGAGGCAGTCCGCGAATCTCCCTGCTTGCCTCAAACAAAATCCACGTACACGCGGCCCCAGACAGCGTTCTCAGGCGCCTCATCGGAGTGCCACTCGGCAAGGCTGGGCGTTTTTTGGCGGCGCGCAATCCGACAGGCGAAGTACGAGGCATGTGTTGGCGAGCTGCTGATACCTAGACAGGCGCCCGAGCATTGCGGCGCATATGACGCGCCCCGTGTGCCAAGGGAGGCTCCGGTTCGTCGACACGCGCGTCCGGGTTCGTCATCTTCAAAACATACTCATCGAAGGCTTTGATGAGCTCTGAAAACAAAGCCTTTCGAATGATCGAGTTGGACGGCAGATTGACACCCTTCGACCAACGGCTGATGGTTGATTGGCTGACGCCAATCTTTTTAGCAACCTCAGCTTGGGGAAGGCCGGCACGCGAAACGATCGAGACTGCAAGAACAAAATTGTCGTCGGAAGTGTCCGCGATATGATGCAGCGCCCCACGTTGCGACTTGAGGAACGTCAAAAATCCTTCACGTGCCTCCACTTCAGGGTCTAAGTTTGCCATCTTGCACTCATCATCTGTGTGGACAAAACAATTCTGTTCGCATATCAATATCCATGACGCATCAGGATGTCAACAGCAAAGAGTGTGTGCGCCCAGTTGTCGCTGTGGGAAAGCCATGATGCGCAGCCCAACCACCGACAGAAGCAATCGCCTTCGCCTAGGAAGGACGCCTCCATGTCACCTCGATTCGAGCTGAACATCGACGTTGAAAGGCTCCACCGGCCTCGATCGCCTGTAGCTGCTGTTGATCGCCGATGAGCACGACCTTGGCGCCGGCGGCGTGGGTTGCGGCTAACCAAGCCATAGTCAAAAATCGCATTCATATATTGACCCAGACGGTGAGCGACATCTAAGGCGCCACGCTCTTCCACATATTGCAAGACATGAACAATATCGGATGCTTTGATGTTATCCATGATCATCATACCGATATGCGGAAAGACATCCTTCTCAAGCCGTGAGAGGATATTTTTGGCATGTTTCTCTGCCCATAGCTGCTTACTGTGCCATTCACGGGCAATCGTCTCAAAACGACTATCGGATGAGGCTTGCACAGCGCGGCGCTTCGCTAAGATTTTTTCAGTATTCGGCTCTTTCCCCGCGCTTAAAAGTTTTTTGACCTCATCCCGCTTTTTGCGAGCTTCTGCTGGCAAGATGTCAGGGTATTGCCCAATCGTGAAAATGTTGGCCTTGCCGTTATAGATATACGGATATTGCCAAACTTTGGTGCCTGTGGGGCGCACCAGCATGCGCAAGCCAGCTTCATCATAGATCTTGTAAGCCACGGCCTTAGCTTTAGCGGTGCGAAAGACGGAATCGACGAGTTTTCCTGGTTTGCGGGTCACGATGGGGCACTGTTCTAAATTGAACTCTTGTACCCTGTTTTATACCCTGTCATGCGTAAGAAGTCACGATATTTTGTGAGATATCCTGAAACAGAAAATGGCGTTAAAACCTTTGATTTACTTGGTCTTTTGAGATGTTGTGAGAAGCGCTGAAACACTAAAC
>RFNS01000159.1 GCA_009927055.1 Alphaproteobacteria bacterium
CCTCTACCCACCTGAAAAGAACTACCCTATTCGGACTGCTCATAGAGGGCAGATGGGAGTAGCACCTTTGGAAAATTATTTGAAAAAATATCTCGACTTTCTCGGAAATAAAATCTAATCTATTTTCTACTATGAAACTACTGGAAACCAACAATACCATTGAACAGATCGGCAACATTACTGGCGAAGCCAGTTCAAGATGAAAACCTCACGTAAGGCTTTTCAGATTCTTTCCGATCTCTACTCTGACAAGCCCCTTGCCATTGTGCGTGAATTGGGGTGCAATGCTGCGGACAGCATGACTGCTGCTGGCAAGGGCGATCAGCCTTTCCACATTCACATTCCGAATACTCTGGAACCTTGGATTACCATTCAAGATTTCGGAACAGGCATCTCACATGATGATATTTACAGCATCTACTCGGTCTATTTTGAGAGCACCAAGACCAACACCAATAGTCAGATCGGTTGCTTGGGTCTGGGTAGCAAGTCTCCTTTCTGCTATACGGACAACTTCATCATCACTTCCATCCACGATGGAACCAAGAGGATTTACAATGCCTTCTTCAACGAGAGCAATACTCCTGCCATTGCTCTTATGTCCACTGAAAAAACTACGGACAGCAATGGAGTTGCCATTCAGATTCCGGTCAAGGCATCTGACTTCGTGGAGTTTGTTCGTGCTGTCAAACAAGCCTTCCGTTTCTTCGATGTCAAGCCTACCATTAGCGGAGGAAAGATTGATTGGCTTGACGAGACTCCCATCTTTGAAGGCGAGGGTTGGTCGAGCTATGGTAGGTTTAGGTTCGGCTATATATTCACAAATGAGGCTTATGCCATTATGGGTGGAGTCACCTATCCTATCGACATTTATCTCATGGGTCGGCACACTAAACATGATCAGTTCCTTGGTCGTGGTGGTCTAGTATTGAAGTTCGACATTGGTGAGTTGGACTTCACTCCTTCCCGCGAATCGTTGAGCTACTGCCCCCAAACGATTGAGGCTATTAAAAACAAATTGGATTTTGTTGTCGAGGACTTCAAAGGCAAGTTGGAGAGCACCATTCAGAGCAAGACCAAGTTGATTGATGCCATTCGCACTCTGTCGAGCTTGAATGAGAAGTTCTATAATCTGGGCATCGACTTCTCCAAGATTACTTGGAAGGGAATCAGTATCTATAATCCGATGCTTCTCATCAATAATCTCTGCAAAGTCTCTGCTTCCAGTAAGATCATTACATATAGTTATGCCAAGCATAGCAGGAAGAAGTTTCGGGAATCTAATCAAGTCAACTTCGCAGATAAGACCAAGTGGTATTATGATGATCTTGCCAAGGGGACTGCTGCTCGCGTGAAGTCTCATCTTCGCAACAATCCCGATGATTGTATGTGCATCTTTTCTATGGATGCCTACAATGCCGTGACCAACAATAGCAATCCTGATATGACCTTTGACAAGGATATGTTTCTTCCTACATCTTCCTTGCCCAAAGCATTTCGTGCTCCGATTGTTCGCAGTAACGGAAACGTAGTCACCAGCACAGGTATGAGGATTTATCGTCATGGTAATTCCTACCAAACCATCTGGGACTCGGAGGAGTTCGATGCTTCCAAACCTCCCAAGTATTATATTGTCAAGAATACTTCCGATTGGAATTTCAATCTGAAGATTCATAAGGACATACATCCTTTTAACTGCAAAACAGACTTGTATAATCTTGCAGAGTTTCTGGGCATCAGCACCGATGATATTGTTATGGTGTCTGCTCGCCATGAAAAGGCACTTGCCAATGTCTCTATCAAACTTGAGGACTATATCAAAACAATCAAACTGGATTTTGATATAAGGGACATTGCTACCTATCAGAAGTATGGTAATTATATGAAAGATTTCTCCAAGATTAAGAAGTATAAGGAGTTTGCTTCCAACAATGCCGATCATCCTGTTGTCAAGTTTGTTGATATGGTCTGCTCTCTGGGCAAGAAAGTTGAGAAGTATAAAAGCATCAATAACAAGTTTATGAAAGAGGGCAAGTGTCATCAAGTCGAGTCAGACAATCCTGCCATCAAACTTTTGGTGAGCAAGATTACGGATTTCTCTTGGAATGATGATGATATTGTTACCATCTTGGAAAATCTCAAAAAATAATTCTTGCAATTACCGGAAAAAACAACTAACATATAAAGACACTATGAAAAACACCAATGCGGTATCTATCAGTGGCAGTGGCAAAATCTCTGCCGTCATCAACGGAAAGCCCTATTCTGTCGAAAAAGATCATCCAAAGTATTCCGATATTCTGGATGCGGTTCGCGCAAGGGATTGGGACAACTTTGTTCATCTTACGGATATTACTTCCAGCGTGAAGCAATATATCAATGGGGACTTCGATATTGTGGATGGAATTGTTCACTATAAGGACGAGGCTATTCACAACACCCTCACCAGCAGGATTGTTAGCTTCATGCAGAAGGACTTGCCCTTTGAACCTTTGGTCA
>RFNS01000030.1 GCA_009927055.1 Alphaproteobacteria bacterium
GATACTCTATTTTTAACAAATACAGACTCCGCTATTTCTGGCTATAAAACATTGTCAAAACAACCTAGCACCGCTTCGCAACAAGCTATTACAACTACTGTTAACAACCAAGAGGTTTTAGTTTCATCTTTTGTCAATCCTATACAAATTGGTGTAACTAAACTAAATGGTGGAATTTGGCAAGTTAATTTATTTGCTTATGCAGATCATTCGGGGTCTTGCCGTGTTATTGCTAAATTTTACAAAAGAGCAACGAGCAATACTGAAACCTTGCTCTTTACTGCAACAAGTCCGTTGATTTTATCGACTAATGCTAGCAATCCTGATGTATTATCAATTGAAAGTCCGCAACAAGACTTTACCGTTGCAACTACTGATTTATTAGTTGTTAAGATTTTTGTTTCAACGACAAGAACACAGAATACTAATATAACCTACTACCATTCGGGATCGAACTTTTTTTCGCATATACACACTCCAATAGTTCCTAGCCATAATGACTTAAAGGGAATACAAGGTGGTTCTGCTGGCGAATATAACCACTTAACTAATGCACAAGTTGCTCTTGTTAATGATGTTACTAATCGCATTTCTAAAGTTCCTACTGCAGTATTAAATAATTTTGCAGTATTTGATGCTAATGGTAATATTGTCGACAGTTTAAAGAATGCAAGTAGTTTTGAACCTGCCGATGCTACAATATTAAAAGAGGCTGAAGTTGTTAATAATCTCACAAACACCTCAATAAATTTACCTTTATCTGCAAATCAAGGGAAAGTTTTACAAGATAATAAACTAAACATTACTGATGCCCCTGCTACTGCTATTGCTGCCGTGGGCGGTGTTTTAACTGATACTAATTCAATTGATTTTGTCTATACAGCAAGTCCACAAAAGATTGAGGCTAATGTAAAGACTGCTAACACAGCTAAGATTAATATAACAACTGGAGTTAGTGGAATTAGTGCCGATATTAATGCTGGAACTTTAACTAATGCCGACATTAATAACACTGCAAATATTGCAACTTCAAAAATACAGAATGGAACTTTAGTATCGAATACAAGCGACATTGCTAATAACGATTTATTGTCAGTTATTGTTAATAAAACAGCTTCATTATTGCCTGTATTTAATAATACAGCTGGCAAATATCTTGCTGGCAATAAGACTTGGTCTGATTTAAATCAAAATGCGGTTGGAATAAGTAGTGATGTAAGAAAAGATGGAAACGATAATATTGTGTTATCCGATCAGGCAATAACAGACAGCGGAACTCAAGGAAATTTAACAATAAGACTTGGTAATACAACAACAAATTTAGCTAAGGGTGGCGATTTAATTATTCAACCAAGTAATAGTAGTGCAGGAAGCGGTAAGATTGTTATGCAAGTTGCCCCTACTGGCACAATGCAAGATGTTTTTGAGGCTAACTACCAAGGGGTTTATTCAAATTTTATTGCTAAAAGCTTGATTTTTAACACAAATCAAATTTTAACACTAAATGAAAGTCAGTCGCAAAATTTAATTTTTACAAGTAGTGTTGCTGGAAATTCTACAATAACTTTGCCGAATGCAACTAAGATGCTAACTGGGACAACTTATAATTTTATAAATTATAACTCCTCTTCGGTAACAGTAAGAAATTCTGGTAATTCAATTATCGGCTTCTTGTCAGGATTAAATCAAAAACTTACTTTAATTTTAACAGATAACTCTACTGCAAATGGCATTTGGTCTACGGATACCATAATATCAAGAGGAACAGTAACGGCCAACGAATTTTCTTATTTAAGTGGTTTGCAATCTTCAATTCAATCACAATTAGATAATAAACTCAATACTAGTTTAAAAGGTGTATCAAATGGCTTGGCAGAACTTGGCTCTGACGGCAAAGTTCCCTCTTCTCAATTGCCTGCTTTTGTTGACGATGTGTTAGAATTTGACAATCTTGCAAGCTTTCCAACCACAGGGGAAACTGGTAAAATATATGTAGCAAAAGATACTAATACTGTTTATAGATGGAGTAGCACTCAATATGTCGAGATCTCTTCCTCTCTTGCTCTTGGTGAAACCTCGTCAACTGCTTATAGAGGAGATAGAGGTAAAATAGCTTACGATCACTCACAAACTACTGGAAATCCACACAATACGACTAAAGCAGATGTTGGACTTGGTAATGTTGATAATACAAGCGATGCAAACAAACCTATTTCTACCCTCGCACTGACAGCTTTAAATGATAAATTTAGCAAAACAACAAGCAACGAATTTAGCTCATTAACTGCTAAAACCACAGTTGTTGATGCCGATGTTTTACCAATAGAAGATAGTGGAGCTAGTTTTAGCAAGAAAAAATCGTCTCTTTCGACTGTTTCAAGTTATGTATATAGTAAAGCAAGCTCAAAAAAGATTATTTACTTATCTCCTACTGGACTTGATACTAATAGCGGTTTTTCTCAAGAAACTGCGGTTTTAACACTTTCGCAAGCTTTAATTTTAGCGGGCAACACTGGCAATCAAATTGAGGTATTGCCGGGGACTTATGCAGGAAATTACACAATAACACAGCAAAACATTAGTATCGTTGGCTCAAACAGTGAAACAAGAGGTATTTGTAATTTTACAGGAACTTTAACATTAAATAATACCAACTCGGCATCAAGTCAATCTTTAACAGGCTTGTCAATTGCTAATGTTATCAATACAAGTGTGGGCGGTGTAGAGATCAATAATTCATCAATCAATACAAGTTTTTCTAATTCTGGAAACGGTTATATAGAAATAGTTAATTGCGACCTAGGAACTTCTGCCATAAATATAACTGGAGCTGGCAATAAGAATTTTCTTGCTTGCAAAGGTGGTATTTATACAATAAACAATGCCTCGGCAATTCTTAATGTAAAAGATTGCTTAACAGTAGTATTTCCTACCCTTACAAGCGGTGTTTTGGCTATTAGC
>RFNS01000310.1 GCA_009927055.1 Alphaproteobacteria bacterium
TCGTGAAGACGCCGTGCAGCATCGCGGAGTAGCCGCCGACGCCCGAGCCGTCCGTGCCCCACATGCTGCCCTTGTAGGGCAGGATCGAGAGGATGCCGTAGTACTCGCCGTCGAGCCCAACGAACTCCTCGCGGCTGTTGGCGGTGAATCCCTTCGTGATCGTCACGACGTTCTCGCGACTGCTGATCCGCCAGCCAGCCGAGCGAGCGGCGGCTACAAACTTGCGGGCAGCGGTCATCGTCTTGCTGGTCTTCATCGTCTCGTCCTCCGTTGTGAGTCGTTCGCGGTGTCCGCCGCGTTGACCCCTGTATTTTACACTATCGGCCATACTGTGTCAATAGGTTTATCAAAAAAAGTTTTTGCCCCGCTTTTCGCGGGGAAACGGGGGCTTTCCGGAAATCCCCTTTTATATATGGCCCTGCTGAAGGGCTTGAGGGGGGCAAAAAGCGCACGTTCACCCGTCCCGCGAAAACAACATCGGCAGGAATCGCTTTCGCGCGCGTTTTCTCGTCGCGCTAACCCGTTACGCAGCAAAGGCATAGCCACCGCTGACGCGAAAACCGAGTTGCGCCGAACAACTTTTTGCCCATGACAAAAATCCCCATATACAAGGGGGACGTTCGTCAGGCTCGCTTGCGGCGCGGCTTCTTTGCGGCGGCGATCCAATCTGGATTGCCGCTCGTCTCGTGAATGAACGGCTGCAACGCGGTTAAGTCAGCCGGGGCCAGGGCGGCAAGCCGCCCGCCAACGAAGTGGATGCCGACTTTCGCCTTCTTCGCGGCGCGGCTGATCGTTTTCGCCGAGCAGCCAAGTTTTTCCGCTGCCTGCCGTGTTGAGTAGTAGCCCATACGCTTCGACTCCATGCCGTTCTCCTCCATTCGTAGCAGTGGTGACAACCGAAAGCAATAGGCTCATCCGAGTTTTGACCGCTTTCTCCCTGACAAGGTGGGGTCACGCTCTAAATACTCGCGGACGTTCTTTTCAACTGACTTCCTGCTCACGGCCCAGGCTCGGGCCGACAATTTGAATCCTTCGAGGTCGCCGCGATGGATCATCCGAATGACCCAAACATCCGTGCAACCAAGCATTTCCGCTGCAACCGGCACAGAAATCCATTCGGGGGGCTTTTGCATTGTTTCCACTCCTGTGCTATCCACGACAAACAAGCCCAGCCGCTCCCGAAGGAACGGCTGGGTCGAATGGCGGGGGTAGGATTCGCCCGCCTGAGGGATCGCATACGCACGAAGCGTGATCTATGAATGAATGGAGGAGTTCGCCATGCTTCTGCAAAATCTTTTCGACCAGATGTATCGACCGCTCCGATTGCGCGGCCGTTCAGCCAATACAACACGCCTCTACGGATGCACAATCCGCGCATTCGGCAAGTGGCTTGGCTACGCACCGACGATCGAAGATCTTTCAGACATGACACTTTCGCGGTATCTCGACCATCGTGCGTCGATCCGCAGCCCGTACACGGCCGAAAAAGAGCGGTCGCAG
>RFNS01000287.1 GCA_009927055.1 Alphaproteobacteria bacterium
AGCCTTTTGGTCGTGTTGACAGTTCTGTGCTCATCACGCAACCCTCCACACCGTGGCCATCCGCCCTGACGCCGTGCGCCTGGTCCCGGCCTCGACAACCAGCCCGCGACGCGCCAACTCAATCCGCCGTGGCCGCTGCGTTGACGGGTTCATACCCAAACGGGTCTGCATCTCTTCGTCGGTCAGCCCGCCTGGAGTCGCCTGGAGCAGCTCGAGCACGCGACGCTGCAGAGCGTTGAGCGTCGCCGGCCCGAGCGAGTCGGCCGCTTGGGCGGAGGTGATTGAGCCGTTGACTGCCGGGGCTCGCTGCGTGAACAGCGGAAGGTCGCACTGGGAGTCGATGTAGACGCTCATGCCACCGCCTCCGTGTCGAACAGAGTGCGGCTGTCGGCCTCGTGCTTCCGCTGGGCACCAGCAAGATTTTTGAGAGCCTGCCGGTGGTACTCGTGCTTTAGTTCGCAGCCGTAGAACCGTCGCCCACGCTGAAGCGACACGTAGCCCTCGCTGCCGATGCCGGTGAACGGGCTAAACACGATCTCGCCGGGATTGCTGTAGAGCCGCACGAGCCTGTCAATCACGTCCAACTGGAG
Source organism: Alphaproteobacteria bacterium (assembly GCA_009927055.1). Classification (GTDB taxonomy): domain Bacteria; phylum Pseudomonadota; class Alphaproteobacteria; order UBA9219; family RFNS01; genus RFNS01. The sequence continues at coordinate 591 of RFNS01000287.1, forward strand.
CGGGCAGATGTGCTTGGTGTCTTCTTCGCTGCGGGCCTCTTTGACGTTGAGCGTGTTCGTCTCGCGAATGTCGCTCCAGCAGCATTCAGCCCAGTCAATCCACTCGTTCCGCGACACGTCGCCATCGGAATCGATCGCGACGGCGTTATCGCCTGGGGCACGGAACTTGATGAGGTAGTCGGGCAGGCATCCACGCTGCTTCGCCCGGTCGCTTTCCAGCCCTGCGAACTGCAACTCGCGGCTCCGCGTGCGAATCGCTTGGGCTTGCGGATTCTTTCGCACCACCCAGTCGTATTCGTAGATCAGCCCGGCTCGCTCTCCGAGGCGGATGTTCAGCCCGCGGTAGTCGTGCAGGCCAACCTCGCCGCTTCGTTTCAGCCTCGGGATCTGCATAACATGCACGACCGCGGCCCGGCCCGGCTTCAACACGCGACGAAGACCGCGGAAGAAGTATCCAAGGTGGATCTTCGCTTCGCCCCGCATGTCCTCACTGTTGCCGATGTCCTCGGCCTTGCTCGTGTAGGCAAACAGGCTAGGGAACGGCGGCGAGAACACAGAAAAGTCAACGGATGCCGGCGGCATGTACTCCAGCATGTGAGGAATGCAGTCGCCGTGATGGACGTGGTACATGGTGGAATCATTCAGCAGCGTCACGAAACATGGCCTCCTGCTCTCGGGTATCAGCCTCGACGCGACGTGCCTTCCGAAGCACGTTCTCGACCATCGGGCGTTCAACGTCAGACACTGGGATATGCACCATGAGCGGCTTGGTGCTACCGATTCGGTTGCTGCGCTTTACGGCCTGGTAGTACTCCTCGTAGGAGTCCTGCAAGCCGCTGAAGACTTGGCGTGTGCAGACTTGAAGATTCAGGCCGAAGCCGAGGATCTTGGGCTTCGTGATGAGCACGCGGACGCGGCCGGCCTTGAAGTCGTCAACAATGCGCTGCCGTTGCTCTAGCGGCGTGTTGCCGTCGATGCTCGCAGCCTCGGGCAGCACCTTCTCAATGGCACGCTGTTCGTCGTTGTAGCGGCACCAGATGATCGTCGATTCATTGGACCACTCCCGCACCATGTCAGCGATGTACTGCGGCTTGCTGCTGCTCTCGCATTTCGCCATCCGAGAAAGCTTCGCCCTGGTGGTGATGCCACCCAGCTCGGTCACGAACAGCTGGCCTGTGGTAGACCGAACCTGCCTCTCCTGCTCATCCGATAGCCGCACGTCTTCGATGCAGACGTGGATTGGCGGGATGCTGTGGACGTTGTCCTTCCACCCGTAGGTGCTTGGGTCCGTCAGGAAGATGCACCAGTGGGAGAGAGCCCGATAGAACGGCCGCAGGGCGTGCGGTTTCAGTTCCCACCGCTCCATTGTCTGCCCACGGTTGATAAAAAACCGGGCAAGGAACGAGTTGACGTTTGGGAACGCATCAAGAAATACGGCGTGGTTGGCGTACTCAATTCGGTCATTCGGGGCCGGCGTGCCGGTAAGGGCAAGCTTCCACGGGATGCCAGCCCCCATCCGCAGGCACACCTGGCCCCACTTGCCGTAGTGGCTTTTGAGCATGGACGACTCATCAAGGATGAGCCCGCCAAGATCACCGCTCGGCGTGTCGTCGCGGAGAGCGTCGTAGTTGGTAATGCCAAGCCGCCCGCCCGGCGTTTTCATCCACTTGGCTAGACCCTTGGCTGACACTTGCTCGATCGGCAGCGAGTCGCCGTAGAACTTGGCCGCCTCTTCCATCGTCTGCTTCACCACCATGAGCGGCGAAACGATCAGCACGGGCTTGTCCTGCACCGCCCGTACATGTCTGGCAAACTCCAGCAGCATGAGCGTCTTGCCCAGGCCGCAGTCTGCGAAGATCGCAAACTTCCGCTTGCGCACCGCCATGCGGACTATGTCCCGCTGGTAGTCG
>RFNS01000029.1 GCA_009927055.1 Alphaproteobacteria bacterium
GTAGCTCCTGAGGAGGATGGTGTGGAGGTAGCTATAGTAGCTACTCCCTTTGTGAAAGACAATGGAACAGGAACATACATCATCACTTTACCTGCTGACATCAATGGACAGCTGAACCCAGATGTCAATGACACACTCAATTGGAAGAGGAATATCGCGTTTGATTATATCGAATATTATGAGCGTGTTGTTGATTCGATGAATGACATTTTACCTGTACGATGCAAAGAGTACATTATCCTCGATGTATCTTTAGGTAATCTCGAACATCGACCGTTCGAGTTCACCTTCGTGACGTTAGGTTATCGTCCAGTGCGAGGATCCAAAGGAAAATGACACGGTCTGTGTCATCTCGCCACCCCTTTGTGGGGGTGCTTTGCTGGGCCAGCTGGGCGCGATTGTGTCCTGGGATTCGGATTTCAATAATCCCTTTCCTGAGTGTCTCTTTATTCAGTTCGGAGATGGATACGCATGCTTTCTGCGTAAGGATCAAGCTAATCAAGCCGGTTGGATGATGAAATGGTTTTTACTGCTTCTCCTGACGTTTGTGTATATTCTGTTTTCTACCCTCGACCTGTTCGGGTAGTCAGCAGTCAGCTAGGAAAGATTGTGTCGAGGGATAGCAAGTTGGCATGAGATTTTCTTTTATATATGTGTATTTTATGTGTTTTATAATTTTTTGTTTTATTTATTATACAATAAATTATTAATTATACAATAAGTTATTAAATAAAAATTGAATTTTTTATTTATTATTAATTTATTTTATATATAAATTATATGATGCAAATTACAATTGCCAAAATATCTGATCAACTTAATGAAAAAAAGAAAGATTATGAAAATCTAGAAATAAAAATAAAAAAAGTTAAAATAGAAATTGATAAAAAAAATGAAGAGTATAAAATGCTAGAAGAAGAAATTAACAAACTTAAAATAGATATTATTGTTTATGAATCAACTTTTAAAATTGTTACACAAGAACAATCACAAGAACTAGCACAAGAACAAACACAAGAACTAGCACAAGTACAAGAACAGAAACAAGAACAGGTACATATACATGTACAAGAACTAACACAAACACAAGCACAAATACAAGAACAAGTACAAGAACTAGCACAAACACAAGCACAAGCACAAGCACAAGCACAAGCACAAGAACAAGTACATGTAGTAGTAGTGAATAAGAGAAAAAATAATTTGTTAGAAAGAGAAGAAGATTCAAATATTTTTAAGAGACATAAATTGTGTATTTTACCAGTGTTTACAGTCCATACAAATCCATCTAAAGATACACCAAGATTCCTTAGAGAAGTATCTGCAGCTCTAGGAGCTATAGACAAACCTAATAGGCATGTAGTAACTAAGAGTGATAACTTTGGATTTTTCTCAACATCACATTCTAAAGTTTATGTTATCGGAGTAAAAGACAATAATGAATGGACTACTGATGTAGAAAATACAAGTGATGAGTGCAAAATAATTTGGGGCAACAGCTACATGTATAAAAAAAATGAGGAAATGGATGATATCAAAATGAATCTAAAAAATATCATGGTAAATTACAAGTATCATAATAATGTAAAACACAATCTTACTGTTATGCTCATAGCAAATAGCATAAATATCAATCACACATACGATATCAAGCTTTACACATGGTTACACGAATAATAAAGGCTATTGTGATATTTTTCTTTATTGTATTAATTACATTATATATTTTTATTCCTTATATTGAAACAAATTAAAAAATTGAATTTTGTTTTTATTGATAATAAAAATATATTAGTATTTAAATTTATGATCTTTATTGTTTAACAATAAAAAATATCATACACTAATAACAACTTTTAAAATGACAACTGAAAAGATAAATATACAAGAAAAAATAGACCAATTATACAAAGAAATTGATACAAAAAAAAATGATATAATTAATTTTAAACAACAAATTATTACAAAAGAAAAAGAAATTGTAGATATTGAAAAAATAATTAAAAATATTAAGGAATTACTAGAAATATCATTATTTGATAATTCTTCAGTCGCTAGTGTTTCTAAAAACACAAATGAAGAAATGTTTGAAATATTATCTGATAATTCTTCAGTTACAGGTACTTATGTAGATACAACACAAGCAGTTGAAGAAATAGCATGGAAGAAAAGAAGTAGTAATGTTTATAATCCATCTACAAATATTACTATGCAACAAGCGCAACAAACACCATTAAAATCTCTAATTAAAAAAACATTTAATATACCATTTTCTAGAGAAAATTGTAAAGAGTTTTATGATAGTATTGATAAACAAATTAATACTAATAGTACATATGCAATCTTGAATACTATTGAAGAATATGTTGGTGTAATTGTTTACAATAGTATCAATGAAAGATATAATTCAGATGTTAAAAATAAGTTTGACTATTA
>RFNS01000244.1 GCA_009927055.1 Alphaproteobacteria bacterium
CGCCGCGCAAGATTCCAGGCGTGACGCCGCCGGATAAGAAGAAAACGGTCTACGTGCGCGACCCAAAGTCGGGCAAGGTCCGCATGATTCACTTTGGCGCGGTCGGGTACGGCCACAACTACTCGAAGGCCGCGCGCAAGAGCTACCTCGCGCGGTCCGCGAAGATCAGGGATGCGTCGGGCAAGCTCACGAAGGACAACCCGTTGTCGCCCAACTATTGGGCTCGACGAGAGCTCTGGAGCGGCCCGAGCGGCCCGAAGAAGTCGTCACCACGGTGACGAGAGCGAACAGGAGGAAACCATGACCAAATCCGCACCTAACGCGCGTGCCACAGCCCTCGATTGGGCGCACGTTGACGACCTGCGACCCAACCCGCGCAACCCTCGCCGACACGGGCAGGAGGTGATGCGCTTGGCTCGCTCGATCCTGCGTACCGCATGGGGAGCTCCCATCGTTGCGCAGCGGTCGACGAAGAGGATCATCGGCGGCCACGGGAGGCTCGAGGCGGCGAAGGAGATCCTCGCGGGGATCGAGGTCGACGGCGAGCTGCGCGGTGGGCACGAGCATCTCTTCGACAAGCACGCACCGGCACCGGGGATGGTCCCGGTGCGATGGGTCGACGTCTCGGACGCCGAGGCCGACGCGATGACCCTCGCCGACAACGCGCGCGCGCTGCAGGGCGTCGATGACCCGCTAGCGATCGTGGAGATGGCTCAGCAGTTCGGGCGCGAGTCCGAGACGATGCGCGACCTCGGATTCGATTCGTCCAGCCTCGACGCAATCGTCAAGAGCGCGGGAGATCAAGTCATTTCGGCGAACACCGTGAGCGAGGATGATGCGTTCGGGGCACTGCCCGAAGGCGAGCGACCCGAGTTCCACGCGATGACCTTCACCCTGCACGACTCGCAGCTCGAGACGGTGCATCGCGCGATCGAGCAAGCCAAGGCAGACGGAGACTTCGATCCCTCGATCAACACCAACGCGAACGCCAACGCGCTCGTGCATCTCGCGGAGGTCTACCTCCGTGGGTGACGCAAAACGAATCGTCGTGCGACCGATCGACCGACCGAGCGCCGAGGAGTGCATCCGTCGATGGCACTACAGCGGCAAGGGCATCAAGAACGCACAACTGCACCTCGGCGCGTTTCTCGATGGTCGCCTGCTCGGCGCGATGCAGTTCGGTCCGAGTCTGGACAAACAAAAATTGCAAGGGCTTGTCGAGGGCACCGGATGGTTTGAGTTCGTCGAGCTCAACCGCATGGCGTTCAGCGATGCGCTCCCGCGAAACAGCGAATCGCGATGCCTGTCGATCGCGATGCTCCTGCTTCGCAAGCACGCACCGCAGGTGAAGTGGATCGTGTCCTACGCAGACGCGACCCAGTGCGGTGACGGAACGATCTACCGCGCCAGCGGCTTCGTGCTGACCGGCATCAAGCGCAACGCGACGTTTTGGAAGACTCTGGACGGAAACATTTTTTCGACTGCGTCGAAGAGCCGAAA
>RFNS01000028.1 GCA_009927055.1 Alphaproteobacteria bacterium
TTTTGTTCTTTTGTATCTATGCATTATACGTTGAGTATGCGAGATGATACTCCATACTGGATAAATCGACGTTCTGATGGATTATTAGTAAATTCAGAAGCATCTGAGTTAAATCCACTAGAAATTGGTACATTTAGAATTAATGGTTATCCAAGTGAGGCTAGTGGCGTACCATCAACTGATGGTTTAAACTGGATTAGTGTTGGTATGAATTTCTTTTATATGTCTGACTTTGATCATGAGACAGCTGTTAATTATATGCCTGGATCAGAAAAAATGCATATGGAAGCGTTTACTGAGTTGGAACGAAGAAAAGATAAATGGAATACCTTTGCCAAAAATGCACCAACTATGCTGGAGTATCATTTGAAACACATCTATTTCAATGAGAAAAATAAAGAAGAAGAAAATGTTTCTTCTGGTCCATCATTTACATACACCTAAAGGAAACACTATGACTGACGTGAACAAGATGATTGAAGAACTCGTTGCTGCTGTTGGCACTCCGAAGTATGCTTATAACTGTAAAGAATTCAATCCAGAAAAGGATACTGTGTTCTATTCTGGTCCTTATTGGGATGAAAAAGAAATCATCGCAGGTGTAAGTGCATTCCTCACAGGCAAGTGGCTTGTCTCTGGTGAGCAAGTCGCAAAGTTTCAGTGGGAGTTTGGTCGCAAGTTTAATGTTGGTCATTGTCATATGGTCAACTCTGGTTCATCCGCCAATCTTACAATGGTTGCTGCGCTGAAGAAGCACTTGGGTTGGAAGGATGGCGCAGAAGTCATCGTATCGCCTGTTGGCTTCCCGACTACAATTGCTCCACTGGTTCAGAATAATCTCAAGCCAGTGTTTGTTGATATTGAAATGCACACGCTCAACTTTGATCTTGATAAAGTTGAGCAAGCAATTACTGATAAGACCGTCGCGATTTTCGTATCACCTGTACTCGGTAATCCACCAGACATGGATATTATTGGATCGCTCTGTAAAGAAAATAATATCTATCTAATCGGTGACAATTGTGATTCGCTCGGT
>RFNS01000027.1 GCA_009927055.1 Alphaproteobacteria bacterium
ATCAATCCGATTCTCGCAGCGTGGGACACGCTTGAGGCCGGGATCCTCAAGTCGTGGAACCGCATTCAATCGTTTATCAAGCGCGGCTTCGACTTGAAGAAGGAAAACGAAAAGGTCGATTCCGAAATGGCCGCCAGGCGGCGCGAGCGAGAGGTGAATCGACCCGGCATCGAAGGCCGCACGAAGCAGGCGGAAGACGCCAACGCTCAAGCAGTCAAGGACCGAGATCAACGAGCCGCGGCCGTGGATGCGAACACGCAAGCCACGGTAGACGCTCGCGAAGCGAAGAACGAACAGAACAGACGAGAGCGACGCGCCGCCACGCAGGCTGCGGAAGCCAACGTGGCAAACGCCGGCCGCGGCAAGCGCGAGGCGAGGGCCCAGAACGAACAATTCGCCGATCTGCTCAAGCGGATCGAGGGCGCCCAGTCGATCAGCGACCTCCGAGATATGTACGGAGAGTTTGACGCTCTGTCCAGCAATGGACGGCTCAGCGAAACGCAGATCTCCACGCTTGAGGCGGCCCTTGAAGATGCTCAAGAGCGAGTCACGAAGGCCGACGTTCACGCCGGCATCGCCGCACGAGGCGCCAAGGGTGGCGGCACCAGCCCGGAAGACATGAAGCGAGCGGCACAGGAAGCAGCCGCCAGCCAGGCGGAAGTCGCCGGCACGTTTTCGGCTCAGGCCGTGGGCGGCATGGGCTTCGGCGGGTCGCTGCAACAAAAAGCAAACGAGCTGCTCGGCAAGATTGAGCAGAACACCCGTCAGGACGCCGGCGCACAGGTCGCCGCGTAACGATGTCTACCTACACATGGATTGAGGACAACAGCAGCCGCTCGGCCCACATCGTGAGGCTCGGCCGCAAGGCCCAGAGCACCTACGTCAAGAGCTGGAAGATCTTCGGCACGTCCGACGATGTCGCCGTCCATCAAGACGTGAACACCACGATCGCGGCCGGTCTCCTGTATTGGCAATATCCTGGCCAGCCTGAAAATCGGCTACACGTCGATCACTACACCCTCGAATACCTCGGCGATGACGCATGGCAGCTGTCGGTCACCTACGTCAAGGAAGGTGCCGAGGACAGCAATCAGCCAGATCCGCTCAAGCGTTCGCGATCGTTTGACACGTCGGGAGGCACTGCCCACTACACGCAGGCCATCGTCAAAAAACTTCCCAACGATGGCGGATTCGATCTGGGTGAGCGGCGCTATCCGGTGGACAGCGCCCCGGATCAGCAGGGCGCAATCGGCGTGGATGGAAACTCCGTCAACGGCGTCGATGTCGTGGTTCCCGCCCTACAGTGGACCGAGACGTATGACGTGCCGACGGCCTACATCACATCGACGTACATCAAGCAACTTTCAACGCTGACGGGCTCGGTGAACGACGCGGCGTTTCGGACGTTCAAGGCCGGCGAAGTGCTGTTTCTCGGGGCTAGCGGCGCCCAGGAATGGGACTCGCAAAAGGGCGACGGCCCGTGGTCGCTGACCTTCAAGT
>RFNS01000026.1 GCA_009927055.1 Alphaproteobacteria bacterium
GGGTTCGATGGTCTCAATCCACATTGTGTCGTCATGGACGAGCTGCACGCATGGACAGGTTACTACCGCACGTTTTACGACACGCTCGTAACTGGCTCGGCGTCACGGACTCAGCCGTTGCACCTCATCATTACCACCGCTGGTGACGACAACAGCAAGCTGTGGCTCGAAGATTACAACTACGCATGCAACGTGGTGGATGGAGCATTTAAAGACGAATCGCTGTTTGCAATCATCTACGAGCTTGACAAGGATGACGACCCAGCGGACGAATCTCTGTGGATAAAAGCCAATCCGAACCTGAATGTCAGCGTCAAGCTGGACTATCTTCGCCAGCGATGGAAAGAAGATCAGCACAACGTCATTGGTCGCAATCGATTTATGCGTTACCACGCCAATCGGTTAGTTTCATCGAATGAGAAAGCCATCAACGATGAGGACTTCCGCAAGTGCATCGGCGAGCTGTCGGACTGGTCGCAAGCCGAGGTGGTCTGCGGTGGTGTTGACCAAGGATCGATGGACGACTTCGCGGCGTGGGCATTGTGTGCACGGTTTCCAACTGGCGAGTTTATCAACGAGAAGCACGTATACCGCTACGAGTTCAAGGTCAAAACATTTCTCGACTCGGCTACCAAGCGCGACAAGACCGCCATGCCGCTGTCGCAGTTTCTCTACAACGAAGAGGTTTTGGTCAGCCGTCTGCCGTCGCTCGAACTGCAAGAGTCGCTCATGGAGGCAATGACGCAGTGGAACGCTACGCACGTTGCCTACGACCCGGCAAATGCCAAGCAGATGGGCGAGGTGCTTAACCGCGACGGGTTCATCGCTGCTCGCATGGCACAGAACCAAGCCATGTTCAATGAGCCTATCAAAACATTCCTCTCGCACATGGAGAAAGGACTGCTGCGATTCGAGGACTCGGAGTTGCTGAAGTGGTGTGCGTCTAACGCGGTCATCGCTCGCAACCTGAAAGACGAATGGATGTTCGACAAGAAGTCGAGCAAGGACAAGATCGACCCGATTGTGGCTTGCGTCATGGCGTTCTGGATGGCGAGCCTTCAACCTGAGCGTGCCTCTGGCAATCTTTTCATCGCGTAAGGAGACACACGTGGCCAACTTTTACAATGCACTGATGCGATGGCTT
>RFNS01000278.1 GCA_009927055.1 Alphaproteobacteria bacterium
TCGGATACTGGGATATGCACCATCAGCGGCTTCGTGCTGCCAATGCGGTTGCTGCGCTTCACCGCCTGGTAATACTCCTCGTAGGAGTCCTGCAGCCCGCTAAAGACTTGCCGCGTGCACACCTGAAGATTCAGGCCGAAGCCCAGGATCTTTGGCTTTGTGATCAGCACGCGGATGCGGCCCGCTTTAAAGTCATCAACGAGCCGCTGCCGCTCATTAAGAGGGGTATCGCCGTCGATGCTCGCAGCCTCGGGCAACACGCTCTCAATAGCCCGCTGCTCGTCGTTATATCGGCACCAGATGATCGTCGATTCATCGGGCCACGAACGTACAAGATCCGCAATGTATTGAGGCTTTGAACTGCTCTCACACTTCGCCATCCGAGACAGCTTCGACCGCGTCGTGATGCCGCCCAGTTCGGTGACGAACAGTTGCCCGGTTTCAGCCCGAACTTTCCTCTGTTGCTCTTCCGACAGACTCACTTCCTCGATGCTCACGTGAATCGGGGGGATGCTGTGTACGTTGTCCTTCCATCCGTAGGTGCTCGGGTCTGTAAGAAAAATGCACCAGTGCGAAAGAGCCCGGTAGAACGGACGCAATGCGTGCGGCTTGAGTTCCCACCGCTCTTGGGTCTGCCCACGGTTGATGAAGAACCGTGCGAGAAACGAGTTCACGTTCGGGAATGCGTCAAGAAATACCGCGTGGTTTGCATACTCAATGCGATCGTTCGGCGCAGGCGTGCCAGTCAGAGCCAGTTTCCATGGCACACCGGCCCCAAGACGCAGACAGACTTGCCCCCACTTCCCGTAATGGCTCTTGAGCATCGACGATTCATCAAGAATCAGCCCTCCTAAGTCGCCGCTCGGGGTGTCATCCCTGAGTGCGTCATAGTTCGTGATTCCAACACGGCTGCCTGGGGTGCTCATCCACTTTGCGAGGCTCTTCGCAGGCACCTGCTCAATCGGCAGTGAGTCGCCGTAAAACTTCGCCGCCTCTTCCATCGTCTGTTTCACAACCATGAGCGGCGACACGATCAGCACGGGCTTGCTCTGCACGGCACGAACGTGACGCGCGAACTCCAGCAGCATCGGAGTCTTGCCAAGGCCGCAGTCTGCAAAGATCGCATACCGGCGCTTCTCCACCGCCATGCGGACGATGTCACGCTGGTAATCAAAAAGCCAATCTGCAGGCACGTAGTCGCGAGCCGTTTCGCGTTCCATCGAAATGCCAATGGCCGCCGCGTACTCGTCTGGCACCACGGCAATTCGGCCGTGAATCTCATAGCGAGGAAGCGACTTGACCTTGAGAAATGTGCGGTAGGCTTCGATGCTGTTGTCGAGATAGATGTTCACCACTCCCCTCCGAAACGCCCCTGCATCCGGTCGATGTATTCATCCTCGCGCCCGGCCTTGAACGCAGCCCGAGCAGCCGCGCTCCCTGGCTTCACGCCATCGCTGCCGCCAGCGGGCGGCGTCCAACCGTCCGCGAACGACCACGACG
>RFNS01000025.1 GCA_009927055.1 Alphaproteobacteria bacterium
CCTGTATAACCTGTATAACCTGTATATCCTGTAAAACCTGTATATCCGGTATATCCTGTAAACCCTGTATAACCAGTAAATCCAGTATAACCTGTATATCCTGTATAACCTGTATATCCTGTATATCCGGTGAATCCTGTATAACCTGTATATCCTGTATAACCTGTATATCCTGTGTAACCTGTATATCCTGTTACACCTGTGTATCCAGTAAATCCAGTATAACCTGTGTATCCTGTATATCCCGTGTATCCAGTAAATCCTGTGTATCCTGTATATCCCGTATATCCAGTAAAACCGGTATATCCAGTATATCCCGTATATCCTGTTACACCTGTATATCCTGTAAATCCAGTGTATCCAGTAAATCCAGTATAACCTGTATAACCCGTTACACCTGTGTATCCTGTTGCACCTGATGGACCAGTTGCAGGAGCATCTGGATTATATGTTAATTCTTTTGTATTAACATCCCAACCAATATAATTATATGCTCCAGAATTCAAACGAATTGGATTAACATATAAACCTGAATTAGTTACATCAGGTCCTGTTGCTGATGCATTAATAACAACTGAATTAGAAGCTTGATTATTATTTCCTGCAAGATTTCCTATAGCAACTGAATATTGTCCTTGTCCTGTCTGTCCTGCAAGATATCCAATAGCAACTGAATATTGTCCCTGTTCTGTTTGTCCAGATTGATATCCAATTGAAACTGAACCAGTGGCTTGATTATTTTGACCAGAACTAAAACCAATAGATGTTGCAAAAGAACCTTGATTGCTTTGTCCAGCTTGATAACCTATAGAAACAGAACCAGATTTTTGATTATATTGACCAGCTTGATAACCTATAGCTACTGAATTATTCCCTTGTTGAGAGTATCCAGCTTGATAACCAATAGATACTGAACCAGTAGATTGTCCAGTATAACCAGCTTGTGAACCAATGGCAACTGAGTAATCACCTTGATTTTGGAAACCAGATTGATATCCAATCGCAACATTTGAAAATCCACTAACTTTAGTTACAGGTAAAATTGCTTCATATGTTGAAGAAATAGTATTAGCATCTGAATTTTTTAATGTTAAAGTAGATGATGAATCATAACTCCAAGTAAAACCATCTCTTGAATATATCATCGTTCCATACACATTTGCATTTGATTTTCCAGCTGCAATAACTCTTTGATATCTTGTGCTAAAACCAAGAGATTGTAATTCTGTTGAATATGCATCAACACCAGTTGTCAATCTCCAAGTAATACCATCATAAGAATAAACTAATTTTCCAAAATACCAAGTATAACCTAACCATTTACTTCCATCCCAAGTTAAAAATTGTAAACCAAAATTAATACCAAAACCTGATGCAACTGAATTATTCCAATTTATTCCGTTTGCTGAATAAAATAATGTTGTTGAACCACTAAAAGGATTAAAACTTAAAACGAATTGACTTCCATTCCATCCTATTATTGGCCACCAACCATCCGCTCTATATAAATTTGTTGCTGTCCATACTGTTCCATTATAAGAATAAACTAATCCTGCAGTTTCGTTTGTTATAACCAAAGCTATATTTTGATTTGATACTGAATCTAAACCAGCAGAAAACACAGTTGTTCCTCCTGATGTCCAACTTGTACCATTTGATGAGTAAGCAAAACCTCCGCTTAATCCTGATACAATCCATTTATCAATATGCCACATTACAGATGTTAAAGTTGCACCTGATAATAAAGTAATTCCTAAACCAGTCCAAGATGTTCCATTTGTTGAGTATATTGCATTATTACTTCCTGTTCCAACTGCTATAAAGAAAGAATTATCTAAATTTCCTCTTAATTTATAACAATAAGTCATTAAAGTTGAACTTACTCCTGTAAATGTAACTGAATCTCTTGTGTAATAAATAGGTGATGGATTTGATGCTGTTGCTCTTCCTGTTAAGAAATATATATTATCGGCATATGGATTTCCTTGATACTGTGATTGATAACCTATTGCAACTGATTGTGAACCTTGTCCTTGATATCCTGCTTGATATCCTATTGATATAGCATTTGTTCCTTGTGTTGTTGAACCTGATTCATATCCTATCGCTATACTTTGTTGATTTTGATAAATTCCTGTATTGTAACCTATTGCAACACTTGATTGTTGTTGTCCTGTAACTCCTGCTTTATAACCTATTGCAACACTAAAAGCACCTTGAGATATTTTTCCAGATTCTGCACCTATCGCAACTGAATTAGCTCCTTGAGATAATACAGCTGAATTAGAACCTATAGCAACTGAAGAAAATAATTGATTACTTTGTCCCGCTTGGAAACCTATTGCTATTGAACGAGCTTGTTGATTTGTAGAACCAGCTAAATATCCTATAGAAACTGAATTTACATCTTGTTGTGAAAATCCTGCTCTATATCCAATAGCAACTGAGTTTCCTCCTTGATTTGAAAATCCAGCTTGAAAACCGATAGAAACTGAACCTGATGCTTGTAAACTAAAACCTGCTTGATAACCTATAGCTACTGCTCCAGAACCTTGTGATTGATATCCTGCTTGATATCCAATTGCAACACTTTGTGAACTTTGGTTATTTTGTCCAGCCTGTGAACCAATTGCAACTGATAAATAACCTTGACTTTGGTATCCTGCTTGATTACCTATTGATACTGCAAGAGAACCTTGACTTTGGTATCCTGCTTGATAACCGATTGAAGTTGAAAAAACATTTTGTGTATTATATCCTGCTTGGTAACCGATTGATACACTACTTGAAGATTGATTATTATAACCTGCTTGAGAACCAATTGCTACTGAATTTCCACCTTGGCTTTGATATCCAGCTTGAAAACCAATAGATACAGCCTGAGATTGTTGTGAATTGAAACCAGATTGATAACCTACAGCAACTGCTAATCCACCTTGTGTATTATCTCCTGCTTGAGAACCTATTGCA
>RFNS01000024.1 GCA_009927055.1 Alphaproteobacteria bacterium
GATTTTTTATGGGATTCAAGAAGTCAGTTGAAACATTGTATGCCTCAGCCAATGATGTTTTTGTTAATGCAAGATAGAGATCATAAAAATTGCCTTCCCACCCCAACAATGTATAGGCTAGGTAACCACAGCCAGCGGCGACAACTGGAATTGAAAGAGCGTAAAAAAGTTTTCGCCAACGATCTGTCAATTCCACACTCGACATTTGAAAATGCTGGATATTCGCGGCTTTAAGCATCGCCGATACTTCTTCTTGTGATAGTGTCTTGCCTTGAAGCTGAGCGCGATAAAACAGCCGCTCTAGTTCTGTTGTCATACCCTCTAAGTCATTGTCGTAAACATCAGCAGTTTTTTTTGCCATTTTGGCCCCCTTAAAAGAAAAGAAGAGTTATGACAGTGAATGATGCAAACAGTTTTGACGATTGACCTCCTGCAGGTTGTAGGAAAACAACAGACGTTGTGTTGATGAGAAAAAGCAGGATTGGCTCTGTGTTTGTGTGCGGCCGGAGCGGGCTTTGGGAGAAAATTGCTGGGTCAGAGGGCGACCGGACATTGTTCCCTTTCTCTCAACTGGTTTCAACGGACGATTGATTAAAACCAAACACACTTGCAAAAACAGCTTATGTATGTATAGTAAAAAATTTTTCTAAACTGTCAAGTGATTTTGTGTTAATGCGAAACGCTGTTGCAAAAATATGGGCCAGTGACCCGCCTTAGTGGAGATGCACCGCTGAACACCAGCACATCAGGCCTGTGGGCCGCGCGAATTTTCTGCGCCAGCGCCCGCGCCCGCAACAGCCCGCGCACTCGGCCCTGGTGCAGGGGGATATCCAACAACCGGCAACGTTGCAGCCAGTGACGTGGCGGTATCGCGCGCGCGCCCATTCACATCGCTGATGAGATTCACAGCCCCACGTGCCGCCATCATGTACACTAAGAACCAGGCCGTTGGCCAAAGCGGCGCCATGCCATAGGCCACACCCGCCACCACAATCGCCGCACCCGCCGCCGCACTGGCCACAAGCATGGGGTGATTCTTGAATGTTGTTCTCAGCGAATCTGATTGGGCCAGCGCCCCCACCCGTTCTCGGCTGGGCAGGCGGGCCATCACAACCTTGGCCGTGTTATTGAACATACGCGCGACATCCCCACGCTTATGTAAAAAGTAAGCGGCCAGCGCTGGCGCCCCCAAGGTGACGCTCCACCATGCCGTGCTGCTGTGATTGATCAAAACATTTTCGGGCACGCGCAGGGGGTTGTATCTATTAAAATAGGCGAAGGCGGCAGCAGCGGTGGCGCCAACCATCATCACATCGTTCGCGAAGGGGGATGCAAAAAACCCAGGCCACGGTTTGCCTGTTATTTTTCTGTAACCATACGCCACGGGTAATGTAAGAATGCGCCCAGCATCGGCAAAAGGTTTGACGAAATAATGGTGCCCCTTCTGCAGCGCCCACATCACCCCCCATGTCATCGCCGCCACCC
>RFNS01000023.1 GCA_009927055.1 Alphaproteobacteria bacterium
GGCTGTGGCATCAAAGAATTCTTTGAGAGCGGCGCGGATCTCGGTTTCGTTCGAAATGAGCGACGGCATCAGCGGCCACCCCGCAGGCTTGCCAGTTCGCGCGGGGTCGCCATCCGCTCGTTTCGGTCTAGCGCAGCGTCTAGCGTGAGTTCGTCGTATCGGCCGCGCAGTGCGGCGTTAACTCGGCGGGCCTCATCTCTGAGGACGAAAATGATATCGGCGGCCTTGCCGCGTTTTCGATTGTGGGATGCGTGTCGCATGTGTCTCCTGTCAACTCCCGTGTTCGGCGGGAATGACTTATTATAGGACACATTAGACAGAATTGTCTAGCACCTAGACGTAGGCGCAAAAATACTAGCAAACATACCGGGTCAAATTAACGCTTAGCCCTGGCGTCTCAGGATCGCGTCGTAGCCGTTCGGGTAGGTCCTATTGATGTTGAAGCGGACTCGGAGGGTGTCAGCCGCTTCCCACTTGCCGCCCGCAAAGTCGCCGTACTGGGCCTTACTTGGAGTCCAGATCACGTAGCCCGTGCCCTTCGGCGCGCCGGTGGAAGATTCCACGATTCGGAAGCAACCTCGCGAGAGAATGCGATTCCCGTCGAGTGTCCAATTCTCCGTGCCGTTCGTGAGCGTGCCCGATAGCTTAACGAAGCCCTTGGCATTTTCGTCTTTCAACGTCATCCGGATAGAGCCCGAAACGAAGGTGCCGGTCGTGATGATCTTTTCCCAACCGCCTGCATAGGCCAGATAGGAATCGAGATATTTTGACCCGTAAGAATCCTCAAGCAGTAGCCGGAACGGTCGTCCCTGCGGCTGGGTCCAGAACACCCGGCCATAAGACTTGCCCGACTCGGCAGCAAAGACGTACGGGAACGCTTCCCACTGAAAACCTCGAAAGTCGCTATCGTAGCGCTTGATGTACTCAGTCCTGGCGAGCTTGAAGTCATCTGCCATGGAGTCCGGTGAGGGCGCGGTTCGCAAGGATTTGGACTCAGCTACCGGCCAGTCGCCGGTGTTTCCCGCAAACATTTGCTCCAGGTTAGCGTTCCCACCGTAAGCTCCGGCGACTCCGCCTTTTGGAGCGGGCTTAAAGTAGCTTGCCTCGATAGAGCGGTTTGGCCAGTCGATCCAAAGTAGATTGGTCGTCGGCACTACTACGGGAGTCCCGTCGGTCATGGTCCATACTCCGCGAAAAGTCGGTGGCACCTGAGCAATGGCGAGTAGAGCAATGGCGGCGATCATGGCAACGCTATTGTAACACCGGCTAAAGCACTTGCCACAAACGTTTTAGGTCTAAGCGCGACCGGCTACTCTGCAATCATCAGCCCTGCAGGGTCGCTGACGATGTCCTCTCGGGTGCCGCGAACTTTGTACCAGCCAATGAGGAATCCGAGAATTTCGTGACCAGCCAGCGGTTCCGGCTTGTAGGCTGGATTGAGGGAGCGGAGAATCCATTCGCCATGAGCCCAGTCCATGATCTTTACTCGCTCTTCCCGGTCGGTCGTTCGCACCAGAAAGGTATGGCCGCGTTTCGGTTGACGATGCTCACGGAAAAGAGCTATATCACCGGGTTCCAGTGCGGGCATCATGGAATCGCCTTCCACGACCCAGCCGACGCCACCACTTTGTGCGAGCGACATGGGCACCCAGATGGAATGCAGATCAGTGTCTACGTTGCCCTGCCCTGGGCCTGCCGAAGCACGACCAATAACTGGAACCTCAACCATTGGCGAGCCCGCGAGTGAAACCCTTCGGCCTTCGGTTTCTGCAATCTGCGAGACAATGCCCGCGCCTCGAAGCGTTTTACCATCCCAAAAACCAAGGTCCTGAAGCCGGTTGACGGCTTCGTCTGGAATAGATATGTCGCTTTCCCAGTTTTTGTAGGTTGCGCGAGTGGTCTGTAACATATCAGCGAATTCAGCCTGAGTGAGTCGCAGTTGTTTACGAAACGCCTTCAGGGCTTCCGATGTCGGTCGGGTGGCCATGGAGGAAGGTTTACAAAAATCTCTGTCTAATAACTGGACATTTACGTCTAACACGTCCTATACTGTGGTCGTAATGGTCCAAACCCCAAATGACGATAGGCCAATTGGGCTATCCATGGATGAGCGCGTTGCCGAAGTTGAACGCCTCATGGCGGCGGACGTGCCGGTCGGCAAGGCGTGCAAGCGGGCAGGAATCGCCCGCTCCACTTACTACTGGTTCCAAGACCGACGCAAAAAGATAGCCCTGGAGTCCGACAACTCGCAGGGCTTAACCAACACCCCGGAGACAACCGGGCGCGATCCTTTGC
>RFNS01000036.1 GCA_009927055.1 Alphaproteobacteria bacterium
GTTCTTAAAAGAAGTTACATCTGTACCAAGCAAATTTAAAGGTGAAGTAATATTCTCTACTCAGTTGAGAAAATTAATTCTTGAAGGATTGTTTATAAAAGGTACAGTAGTAAATGAAAAAAATAAACCACTCGTAGATAATTATAAATCTGTAGTGGATTCATATACTCAAATTCTAAAAGAAGAATTACTTCAAGAAATAGGATACACAAAAGAAAATGGTGTATATGTAGGTAATCCAAGAAAACTCTTAGAGTTAATGAAAAGAAACCTTAAGAGTAAGGATATGCCTCAGAATTTACTTGATGCATTAAGAACTAATAAAGATGGATCTTTAAGATATGACTTGTCTAATTTTATAGATCCACAAACATTAGAAAGAACAGTACTATCAATTGTAGAAAATAGATTTGTAAGACAGAAGTTAAATGGTGAAGCACTTGTACAAGTTGCCAGCTCAATGACTAATGGTCTATGGAATCAAGGAACTAAGTTTAAAGCGGGATCGGAAGAAGATATATTAAAGTACATGGGTACTAACAATCTTCCTTTTTATTTTCCTGGAGCAGATGGAAAAACAAATGCAATGAAGGTTGCAATTGCTTTACAGGGAGATTTTCTAAACCTATTAAATCTAAAACACTTAGATGGTGAAAAGATAGGTACAAGACAAAGACTTAATAAAATGATTAAAGAAGACGAGTGGTTGAATAAAGACAACAACCGCAAGTCAATTACTATGACCGCAGTAAGAATTCCAGTACAAGGACATAACTCTATGGAGTTTATGGAGGTATGGGAGTTTCTAGACACATCTGCAGGTAACATTATTATCCCTCCTACAGAATTGGTAGCAAAATCAGGGGGTGACTTTGACGTTGATAAGCTTACTACATTCATGCCTAATATTGATGCAGAAGGTAACTATATATCATCTAATCAAAGTGCAGCTAAAATACTTGCTTCTATAGATACTATGAAGGGTCCTGGTAGAATGCAAGCTATTAGAAGAGCTAAAGCAGACATAGAAAATCAAATGATTGAATCAATTAAATCAATCCTTGAACTACCTGAAAATTATGCTTCATTAGTAAGACCCAATGATACATACATGCTTAAAGATCTTGCAGATGAGCTTGAAGAATATGTCTCTGATTATGATAAATTTAGTACTGTAAACCGGGATACTCCTTTGATGTTAAAAGAC
The DNA here is from genome assembly GCA_009927055.1 of Alphaproteobacteria bacterium. Taxonomy (GTDB): domain Bacteria; phylum Pseudomonadota; class Alphaproteobacteria; order UBA9219; family RFNS01; genus RFNS01. The sequence continues at coordinate 1,208 of RFNS01000036.1, forward strand.
AAAAAAGTAGTAAGCCCGACAACTACATTAGAACCATTGTACAATGTGTCTAAGTTTACACAGAACATGGTTGGTAAAGCAGTACTTGGTATTGCAGCAAATGAAAATGCATTCAGTCCACTATTTAATTCAATTGGTGCTAAAATGCCATTGACTTATAAAGATAGTTATTTTGATAAAAATCAGAATAAATGGATGGATGCAGAAGACGGAAGAGATTTTAAAACAAGATTACTATTACTACATAACAAATTTAAGAATGGTCAAATAT
>RFNS01000022.1 GCA_009927055.1 Alphaproteobacteria bacterium
CATTGAATAATAGAAGAACCATCTGTGTATTGATTTACATGTTGGTTATATATAGTCTGATTATTAGAACCGTAAATATTAAGTGACCATTGAAAGTTACTTGACGGCCAAGTTTTAGGATCTCCGACATTTAAAAACCTATCAGGATTTAAACCATCTGCCCAATATACTTGCCATGAACAATCTTCTTTTTCTCTAGATGCTCCTGTAATTAAATAGTGTTTGTCAAAACCTAAACATTCATCTTGAACAATTGGTCTATAATTACATGTATCTGTTTCTAATAAACCTATCTCAGACATAACAGGTTTAGAAACTCCAGTTGGTCCTAACATGGGTCCATGACCAGCTGTGAAAATAACCCACTTATCACTAAATAAATGTATTGCTCCAATAATATATTTATATTCAGAATAAAGATTACCAAAGGTTGGCATTGTAGCTCCAGCAACTGCACATAATTCATTAGATGCTTCATTGGAAATACTTCCCATGTCACCCTCTATTGTGTTATTTACAATATTTCTAGCATGGGTCCACATACCCTCTTGGATATATGTTGGGTCAGCATCCTTATTTAATCCTTTATTAAATACAGATATCTTTTGTTCTGAAGAGTTACCTATACTTTTTTTAGCCATGTTATCTTACTCTACTCTGGTTCATAAATCTATAGTATGCACTATCAGGAGCATAACTTTTAAACATGTCATAATACTTACCATACATTGCTTTTCTGTTAGCCCACCACAACTGTTCAAATTCTTTAAAGTTTGGAGTATTAACCATACTCATTGCTTCATTCTTAGCATCTCTTAATTGACCAGCAATCAATTGCATTCTAGCAGAAACATCTTCACCATTCATGAATAAATTTTCAAGTATTCTATATTTTAATGCATACTCGTAATAATCATTTAAAAGTTCATGATCAGGTACTAATAAGTTTCCATCATCATCAACAAGATCACCTTGATAGTTTAAATATACTTTACCACATTCAAATGTAGTATTTAAAAAACCATACTTAATCCATCCTTCATTGCGAGTATTGTAATAAAGATTTGGGCAGTCACATTCTATTTCCTGACTAGCTTTCATTCTTAATGGAGTCAAGTTTCTATAAACTCTGGTTGTTGATGGGTTGACCACTTGAACAAGTTCATAAGCTTCATTCTTACAATTTAAGAATACTCTTCTTGGTTGAATATTAGTATCACCATATGGAGCATCTGGATTATGTGTAATACATATTCCTTCTTTATCACCTATACAACATTTATTTTCTTTTGGGCAACCACATTGAGTAACTTCATTTGGCCAATCTGTATATGGAATCTCTTGCATATTTGTTCCAGATGCATACCCGTCATAACCTACATTAAGTTCATGGTCATTACAAACAAATGCAAAATTAAATGTATAAAAATCATCAGGTAATTTT
>RFNS01000275.1 GCA_009927055.1 Alphaproteobacteria bacterium
GAAAATTCGATTCCGGCCGACACGGGCTACGGTCTCGCCATTGGCAACATGGAGTTGCTTGCATGGAAGGACAGCTCCTCAACAGCGAGGGCCCCTTCTACGACGAGATCACCCAGCAGTATCGCTACGTTGTATCAACGTTGGGCAACCTTAAGTTTAAGAGCCCGCGGAACTTCTTCAAACTCGCTGCCCTTGCCTAAAGAAAGAGGTAATCTGAAATGAGTCTTCTTGTTGATCCGCCGTTCTCGCTTGGCCAGACCCTTGGGGTCACCAATGCCACGGACGGTGCTAACTGGGTTGGGGTGGTGAAGCAGTTCCCGGATGTTGACCCCACTACGGGTCGGATCCGCAGCAACCGGGTGAAGACCTGCGTTGCGGTGCGGAATGCGTCCACCATCGCCCTGTCTCCCAAGCGTGTTGTGTCGTTCGACACTAGCACGGCCGGTCTGGCGTCGTTCACGCAGACCAAGGGCTATTCGTCCGTCACCAACGACGAGCGCGTTGGTGTGGTCGATGAGTACCTCCCGGCGACGGGCGTTGCGGTGAACGATGTGTTCTGGGTCACGGTGGAAGGTCCGACTGAGGTGGCTGTTGCTCTCAGCGGTTCGGATCTGGTTGTGGGCGACCGTCTCGCGGCGATCACCGCTGCGGCTTCGACGGGCACCACGGCTGGCCGCGTGACGAAGAGCGCTGTCGCTGCCGGTACGCAGCTTGGCAACGACAACAGCCTTGGTGTTCTCGGCCGTGCGTGCAGCACGGGTGCGACCACCGGGGCGAACGTCCTGGCCATCGTGAAGACCCGCTACTAAGAACTGCCCGTCACAGGGCAATCGGGGGCGCCGCTGGCTGGGCAACTGGCCAGCGGCGTTTTCTTTATGGATCCAGCAATCCCCAACCTAGATTTCATCCGCCAACTGATCGCGGAGATCCGCAAGCCGGAATCCGTGGACATCGTCAAACTGCGCATGCTCCAGGGGACGGGCATGGGCATGGACAATATGCCAACGAAGAAGGGTGACGAATAATGGCATTCCAAACGCAAGGCGGTGGATACGACGATCCTCGTTGGTCATACAACGGCGGGCAGTGGAATGGCGCGTCTATCCCCAAGCCGCAAGACACCAATCAACAGCCGGTCCTAAAGCCGATTGCGCAGCCCGTTGATATGTCTCGGTTTAAGGATGTCTCAGGGAACGCCTACGCGCCGTTCTCTGTCCCCAAGGCTGCGCAGGCTCTGACGACGCCGCAGTCCAATACGGCGTTTGCGCAGGCGTGGAATCAGGCGCGCCCGCAAGGCGCTCCCGAGGCACAGAGCTTCACGACCCCGGGCGTAAACTACACGCGGCGTATCGACCCCACTGGGCGTACGCGATCTGAGCGTTCCGTATCCGGCAGCGGGAACCAGGGCAATCTGGCGTACGCCTACGAGCGCCCGAAGTTCTTTGAACAACTCGCAAAGGACTTCACCGGCCAGAGCGCAGAGACTCCTGACTACGGACGACGCGATGCGTTTATCGATCTTCTCAACCGAAGGCTGTCGGCTTACCAGCGAACGCCGGACGGCAGCATGGGGCGCCCGTCTTTTGATGTGAACTCGCTCTGGTCGCAGGCCGGCGACATGGTGCAGAGCGGCTGGCAAAACCCGTTCGCTTTAAGTTGACATTCGTACACTAATTTGATACCATCACTCTCCCCCGAGGTGATACATGCAACAACGCAAGCTGAACGTCGGTCTGGTCACTTTCTCCTACGGCGGCAACGGCGGGATTTCCTCTGAAGTCCCAGACATAAGGGAGTGGATGACACCCCTCGTTGCCGAGGCGTCCCGGGATCCACGGATTGAGAACATCCGCATCTGGAACCTTGCCGACACGCCGATCACCATGACCCGCAACCGGGCCGTTCTCCAGGCCCGAGAGTACGGAGTAGATGTGTTGGTGATGATCGATTCGGACATGAAGCCAGACTGCGAACCGGGCGGCAAGCCGTTCTTCACATCGTCATTCGATTTCCTGTACGGCCACTACGACAAAGGCCCGTGTGTCATTGGCGCCCCGTACTGCGGCCCGCCGCCGATGGAGTGCGTGTACGTCTTTGAGTGGCGGAACATGCAGACCGACAATCCGAATCCAGACTTCCAGTTGAAGATGTACGAACGCTCCCAGGCCGTGAAGCTGTCTGGAATCCAGGAATGCGCTGCGCTCCCCACGGGCCTGATCATGTACGACATGCGGGCCTTTGAACTCACGGAACCCAAGACCGAAGCGGACAAGCCCTGGTACTATTACGAATTTCCCGACAAGTATCAGGCAGAGAAGGCGTCCACGGAAGATGTTACACAGACACGCGATCTTTCTTTGGTTGGCACGCAGAAGCTGGGCTACAATCCGGTGTTCTGTAACTGGGATTCTTGGGCGGGCCACTGGAAGCCGAAGTGCGTTGGCAAGCCGCAGTTCATCGAAGCCAAGCACATCTCCGAGAAGTTGAAGCAGTCCTGGGAAGCCAACTTCGATTCGACCGTGAAGATCGTGGACCTGAAGCCCAAGTTCAAAGTGAGTGTCTAGCGAGCGCACCTGCGCCGAGTGCGGCAAGACCTACCCGCTAGACCCCAAACACTTCCACAAGTCGAAGGACGGCTACCACGCCAAGTGCCGGCACTGCCGGAACACGCTTGCCAAGAAGAAGCGCAAGCGCAAGACCGACAAGAAGCTAGAAGAGATTGAGAAGGGCGCGGTCGATCT
>RFNS01000020.1 GCA_009927055.1 Alphaproteobacteria bacterium
ACTGCCTCGGGCTTGGGAGGGCTCTTCCGCTGCCGTGGCATGGGCGTCGCTCCTGTGACGCGTGCAGCGTGACAGGCGTGTCAAGCGGAGCGGCTACTGGAGCGTTCTGTAGTAGTCGTCTGGATAGTATTCCATCGGCTGGTCAATCTGGCGGCAGATTGCGTCTTTGCGGATGGCAACAAACATCGGACCAAACCCAGTAAATGCGAAAACGTCTTTCCAGACGGCTGGCGAGGCAATGCGCTCCATAGCCCTGCGCGATGCCAACAGATCGTCGTTATCGCCAAGAAGCCCATTGTCATTCCTGCCGGCCGACCACATCGTGCCGTCTTGTTTGATTCCCACAATGACATCGCCGTTGAGCGAATCGTTGTATCCGCCAAAACCAAACGCTGCGCCGGAGACATACCCCTCCGCAACTGGAAGCAGCGACCTCGTCTCCGAAAAGCCTTCGCTCAGCCAAGATTCAAAGTTCTGAGAAACTATCGCGGCCTCTCGCTGCACATCAAACCCTAGCTGGCTCGCCACATTGGCAGACGAACCGTTGAGACTATCAAAGAGCAGTGTTCCTGACGATGTGACAACCACATTGCCTCGTGCAAACTGGTACGGTCCTGCTGAGTGCCATATGTATCGATGTGCATCTGGAGCATTGTCAAATGAGCTACCTGAGAAATAGCCCGTGCGGTAAAGAGCCCCGCTGTTGTCAAGAAGATATTCGCCTCCAGCAGCATCGCTTGATATGAATGAATGCGTCGAGTCAAACACATCGCAAGAAAATTGCGCTCCGCTTCCTGCAGCCAACTGATCGGCCGAGTTCCCCACTGTCACATTTGTGGAGGAAGTGTATCCCGCGCCGGCGGAAAACATTCGAGTCGACACAACACTTCCGTCCCTTATGAAGCAACTTCCGACAGCTTGAACTCCGTCGCCAGGAAGCGGGATCGTCAGCGCCATCGAAAAAGTTGTCGCCCCACCTCTGTTGACGTAGCCAGATCCACCTGACACAACATCGATTTTTTTTATCATGCCGGTCAGCTTGCTGGGCGCGTGCATTGTTCCCGTTTTGAAGTCCCACCACCAATAATAGAGTTGGCCATCGTCGCCAATTACGCAGCCCTTTCGTCCACTTGGGACAGACGCAGCCGTAACGCCTAATGGGAGAGTCACCTCAGTGACAACGGGAAAGTATGGTGCGTTTGTCGGAATGTAAAACGCACCGACATAGTCAACGGCCCCTGGGTATTGTGCGAAGTCCGACACGGTTTGCGTAAACAATCTCGCATCAGGTCTCGTCGTATATGGAGGCACGCCATGCACTCCAAGAACCAAGCTCCCGGCGACAAACACTCGACCGCTCTTTGTCACAATCGTTATTCCGGACTGCGGCCCAAATGTAGGAAAGTACGTGGCAAAGTCCTTGATTGGCTCGTGGACGCCAGGGAACACGATGCGCCTGGGGCGCGCCGCAGCCCCCATAGAACCGGTGTTTTCTTCATATGCAGGACTTGTTCGCGAGCGAGTTCTGTAAGGCGAGTACGGTTTCGCTGACTCATGCGAAAACGAAAAAGATTGCGACGCTTGAGATGCCAGATATGCGCACAGAAGGTCGCAATAGGGACCTTGGTAGCCCCATGCGTATAACTCACCGTGGAGTGTTAGTCCGACGAGGATGTATCCAACACTACTTTCGCCGCCCCACAGCACTTGAAATTTCTTCCACGGGAACTGCTGATCGCACGGCACATCATGCAGCTCACCGGCAGACGCAGACGCTTGGCTTGATCCAGTAGCCCATTGCCTGTACGCGATGCGCCGTGGTCCGCTTTCCGCAATTGGAACAAAAGGCGAAAACGGTCCGAGTACGCTTATGCCTTGCGAGTTGAAAAAGTTCCCTACGCGGGGATAGAACGACCACGGCGTATTGCTGTTGCAGTGCCCCCACATATACGCAGGAAGCCTGCCCTCGTAGAAGAAGCTCATCGCTCACGCTCCGCCAGCTGCGGCCTGCACGTGCCATATGCCGTCAATCTTGGCAACGGTAACAAGTGCTGTCGCCATATAGGCAGAGCTTGTCACGCCTGGGATCGAAAACATACTCGCGACGGCAGTAGCCGTCTGACTGGTTGCAATCCGAATCTTTAGGATCGCAACGGAGTTGGTGTCAGGCTCGTAGAAATAGACCTGCCTGGATGTCATTCGCACCCACACAGACGTGCCAGTGAAGCACGCAAGCTTCAGCTGCTTTGATCCAGCAGCAGATGGAGGAACTGTGTCGAATTGAAGCGGCTGCCCAGCAGGCCGAGCGTTCTCGACCGCTCTCACAGCTCGAGCGATTCGCGTCGCCGATGTGCGAGTGAATGAAATGCGCTCAGCCATGAGTGGCTCGGATCAGTAGGGGGACGGATTGCCCCAGTCAGATGTGGCCTGAAGCACGCCGTTAAGGACATACTTCGCACGCACGCGAAACTCCCACTGCTGATTGCTCGTAGCTGTCGAAATCTGTGCGGACGCATTGAAGTTAGCGCCAGAGTAGAAAGCCTCCCAGTTCTCCTCAGCGCCCTGGGAGATGTTTTCCGACCCGTTGAAAAAGAGTCGCGTCTGCACCTCAAACTGGTTGTATGGGTACGCACTTACACACGGGCCGTGCCAGCTGACGGTGTACTGCACGCCAGGAGCGCCTTCATTGGGCGTTTTCTGGATGCCGTGGATGATCGGCGCTTGGTAGTTTGGAAGAAATACAGTTGTGCTAGCAGCCGTGCTCTGGCCAGCACTGTTCTCTGCCTTCACGGAAAGAGTGAATTGCGTGCACTGCACTGAACTTGTCGTCAGTCCATTGAACTGATACGAGTTCACGCCGGAAGCCACAGTCACTGCAGACTCGGCATCGCGCTGCAGAACGTATGCAGTCAACTGCCGCCGTCGTTGGTCGGAGGAGACCATGAGAAGTTATGTAGTCGTAGTTGCCAGAAGCAGACAGGTTCGTCGGCGAATCAGGAGGAACAATCCACGCGGCACGGGACACGCGAAGCCACTGGTTGGCTCCGTAGCAGGCGTACATATACGTCGAGTTCTGAGCAAACTGACCAGCGGTGCCGCTTGAAGTTGGTGTTGCTGGCACAGAGACCCAGCTCACATTCCCAGTGCCACCGCCGCCAGCAGCAATCGTGATGGTAGAGCCCGCCGTGCTCACGGTGACATTGTTGCCTGGTGCAATTGTCAGCGTCCCGGTGAGCCCATTGACCGAATAGACGTGCGTCGGGAGCCTGGCCAGGCTGATCGTTCCTGCGGCAATCGCGCTGGCATCGTGCGTGTGCGACGCCGCAGTGAATGCGGTCGGCACGCCAGACAGAGCCGTGTATCCGATCGTCGGTATCCGAGCGACGCTGAAGACGCCAGACGTGATATCCGCCGCGTCGTGCGTGTGTCCCGTCTGCACGAATCCGGACGTGATGCCAACAATGTCCGCGGTCGAGTGCGTATGCACTGACGCAGCAGCGGTAAGGTCGAGCCGGCTTAGCGTGATAGCGCCTGTTTTTCCCTGGACGCTCTGCACAGGAGCTGACGCAGCAGCAGCAGCCGTGAACGAGACGACGTCCGTCGTGCTGTGCGTATGGCTCGACGGCGGAAAGGCCTGCGGAACGTCGCTCAACGCCGTATACGAGATCGTCGGGATGCGGCCTATTGCGAATGTCCCGGACGTGATGTCTGCCGCCTGCAGGACTACGTTCCCAGTGCGACCTACCACTGACTGGACTGGTGCATAGCCAGACACAGCAGTGACGTCATAGCTGGCGATGGTGAACTGCCCGCTCGTCGTGCTGATTGTGACGCCCTTGCCGGCGACCAACTGCAGCACGCCATAGAGATTCGCAGACGTTCCTGCGGGCGTCAGCCATCCTGTAGGGCCGATGCCGCCACTGGCCGACACTGAGACACCAGTGCCATCCGGCGTCACAGAAACCGACGCGGCCGTGCTGCCGCCGACAGACACGATGACGCCTGTCTCGCCACTGATCGAGACGTTCGTCGGCATTAGGGTGCCCTCGACGTCACGTCACCAGACAGAATGGTGCGGGTCACGTTGCCCGGCGTGATCGTGCGGAAGTACCAGCGGTACCTCCCAGTAGCTGACAGCTGATCTGTCTGGACCTCAGACAGGGACACGTTCACGATCCCGGCAGTCACTGTGACGGGAGTCACGGTGAACGCGACAACGGTATTCCCGGCAGCCACAGAGACGCCGCCACCGAGGCCTCCGCCCGCATTCACGCTTGTCAGGGCGTAGACGCGCGAGTCGAACGAATACCCTGTGAGGTTCGTGTTCTCGACTGTCAACGTCATGCCGAACTCGTCGCCCTTGACGAACGCGAGATCCAGCTCGGCCGGCAGCACTGAGTACGTCGTGTCTGGCATGATTTCACTCTACGTTTCCTGACCGATACTCTTGCAGCGTCAGCCAGGAGGGCTGCCGAAAAGTCCGGTGAAAGAAATCTCTGGTACGACGCGCCGCTCGAGGATCGCTGGATATCCGCCTGTCTGCCCACCGCTGCCATTGAGTCCAACTGGATTGGCGCTGGGAATCCACTCGCCGTTCTGGAAGTCAAACACCATCGCGCGTCGCTTCTGGCCGCCAGCGATGAAGTTCCAGCCAACGTCTGGCAGCTGCAAGTTCCATCCGGTCGGGCGAAACAGAACCTGCGACTCTGCTTTCCAGTACTTCTTCACTACGTTGCCCCACAGCTCATCAACGCGCTCGACAGTTGAGCCCTCGTGCTTGCACTGGTATGGCGCTGTGCCTGCAAACGAGTCGGAGTTCACGTACCCAAACGATCCAATGATGCCATCGGGCCTTTTGGCGAAGTTTTGCTTGATCGTCGCTCGCGTCAGTGACTCTTCAACCGTCAGACCCTCAAAGTAATCGTTGGCACTGTTTACGAGCGGCCTCTTTGTTTCGCCATCGTAGTAGTACAGTGCCGGCACCTGCTCTCCAGATACCACCTCAAACTTCCATTCTGGGGTTCTCAAAAGTGGTTCCAGTTTCTGATTATCTGTGAGAACTGCGTATTCAAGCGTGACTTCTACGTGGTACGGGTTGTCGCCGAATGTCTCGTTCATCACGACCTTGCGAAGGTGCAGAAAATCAAACTCCGGGTGAGCAGCGCCCCAGAGTCCTCCTCCAACCGCCACCACAACCTCCAGATTCGCAGTCGGCGTATCCAAGGCGTCGTCGTCCAGAATGACAACGAAACGTCGCTTCGCCACCGTGGACTCGCCGATAGCTCCCTCGACGGTGCGGCCGAG
>RFNS01000018.1 GCA_009927055.1 Alphaproteobacteria bacterium
AATGAACCTGCGCTTCCTGAAATGTTTAGAGGAAAAGAACTAAAATTCCAAGGATATAGAATATCTCTACAAAATATTCTTGATACAACTGAAAAACCTGTAGAAGATTTATTTGTACCATACATTGGACAAAATGATGAAAACATAAGAATGTTAGGTGAAGCAGTTGCTGAAATGAATAAAGCTGCTCAAGAAATATATAAAACCAATAAAAGTAAAGGAGCTGAATTATATTCAATAGCATCATCATTAGAGTCACAACTTCTTTTAATGGAAGATGGAAAAGGTAGAACTGAGAAAACAAAACTCAGAAAGTATATAGATTATGGATATGCTCACACAATTCATAAATCACAAGGAGGTACGTATACTACTGTAATGGTAATGGATGATACCATAGCTCCATTAACTAAATATATTCAAAGGAAAAGATCTGAGAAGGGTAATATAATGACTGATGAGGAAGCAAAAACAATGCAGAGACAGTTGAGATATGTTGCCGTATCTAGAGCTACTGATTATGTTTACATTACTACAGATAGTGGTACAAACAAAAGTGTATATGATGGTGAAACTTATACCGAACCAGGAGAAAATGGTGTGACAATAACTGGAATGTCTCTTTCAGATATTGGTGAAGCTCCGTCCAATGTAAACCCGGCAGGGAGAACTGGTAATAGTACAACTACTATTAATGGTGTCACAGTTGTATTAGGTAATCAAGCTGACTTTGTTGGTAATAGTGGTGCAGCAAGAGGTGCAGATGCTTACTTTAATTATAAAAGTTCAGGACATCCGGTTAGTTTCATGAACTGGCATAATCAAGGTATGCTTAATAGAAAGAAATCAGGACTAGAGCCTGACTTATTACTACCTCTTATGGAGAATAATCCACAAGCATTAATTACTGATGAGTCAGAATTTGCAAAGGTAGTAGAGATAGGAGCTAAACGTTTGGGTAAAGAAGCCAGAAGACCAGCCACAATTAATAAACTAGGCAGAAACTGGTTACAAGTTAAAAACTCTGATGCAATCTTTGCTGTTGTAGATTCATTCTATACTAGACCTGATACTAATCAATTAGATATGTCTAATGTAGCAGGTGGTACTGGTTGGGCAATTGCTTATGCCGCAGAAAAAATAGATGGTGTTGAAAGACCAATCTATGTTTATGTGCAATCAAAGAACCGATGGTACAAGTACAACTATAACAAAGGTGTATTTGAAGAATACAACCAAACTCCTGTCTTAACAAAAAGATTTGCGGGAATAGGAACAAGAGAATTAAAAGACAATGGTAGACTAGCAATTGACAACCTTTACAAA
>RFNS01000272.1 GCA_009927055.1 Alphaproteobacteria bacterium
TATCAGATGCGCCTGCAAGATGTGGCCCCCAACTTTACCAACCGCGGGTGGGAAAGCTTTTTGAAAGCCCTGCGCGAATCACGCCGCCTGCAGGCTATTCGTGAACGACGCCTGATTATGGATGTGGAAATTTTGGCCGCGCCCGAAGTGGTGCGCCAGGGCGATTTGAACGGCATTTATACATGGGTGTTGCGCGTGCCCATCAGCGTGAAGTTTGAAGGCGACGGCGCGCCCCCCTCGGTTGAAACTGAATTGCGCATGACGGCTGTGCGCGTCTCGACCCTGCAAAGCCCCCGCGGTGTGGCCATTGAGCAGTGGATTGAAATTTTCCCCGAAACGCTGGAACGCCTGCGCCAGCAGGAAAAAGCGGGCGAACTGGCGCCGAAAAAGCCATGACAACGGCTTCTGTCCCCACCATGCCGTCGGCCACTCCCTCGGCCCCCTTGGCCCCTGCGGTTGCCGGAACTGTGGACGAACAGGCGGTGGCCGCCCAAACATCCTCGTCGGCCAAAACATCGCAACGGGCGTTTTTTCTGTTTGATGATACCCCCACCAAGGAAGATCTGAAACACCCGCTGGAGCATTTTCAGGCCCGCCGCGCCTTCTTTGCCAAGCTGGTAATCGCCGAAACGTGGATGCTGGTGGCGCTGGTGATGCTGCTGGTCATTGTTATTCCGCTGACCCAGACACAGTATCTGTTCAAAACCCAGCCCTTTGTCATGCCGCTGGATTTTACCAGCAAAGTGCCCGACACCCTGACCATCACCCCGCTCAGCCTGCCCAACATGACACGCCAGGCCGTGCTATCGTGGACGGCCAGCACCGTGACCGACGTGATGACGTTTAACTTTGCCAATTTTAATGAACGCATCAGCGAGCATGAAAAACGCTTCTGGCCCGAAGCGTGGGTGGAATATGTCAAAGCCCTTTTCCGCGATTTTGAGCTGGATAAATTCCAGCGCAACCAGCTGGTGCTGACAACAGCACCCGTGGGATCGCCCATTATTATTGCCGAGGGGCTGGCCAAAGAACGCTATCAATGGGTGGTGGAAATACCCGTGGTGATGAATTTTATTACCAACAACAATAAAAATGCGACACGAAAGAATTTCGTGCGATTGACGATCACACGCGCGCCCACCGATAAATATCCGCAGGGGATTGCCATTAAACACTGGACCAATTCAAATGAATCAACGCCGTTCATCTAACGCTTTTGGCCGCGCCGCGGCTTTGCTGGGGTTTGTCCTGGCGGGCTGGCC
>RFNS01000192.1 GCA_009927055.1 Alphaproteobacteria bacterium
AGTACTCAAAACGATCCAAATGGTGGACCAGATGTAACTTTCTTCTTGGATAATGTTGTAAATCAATCCTCTTCTAATGTAAAAGTTATTACAAATCCTTATATCTCTAAAAGAGGAAATTGGGGATATACTACAAATTCTAATAACGCATTACAATCAACAAGAACAGTAAGACTTTTACCAGATGCTAAAAACCTCTATTCTAAAGGTGTTTATGTTTCAGATACAAGTACAATAGCAGGTGATGTTGGTAATGTTCCCGCAAAACTTCAAAGAATACTCAACCAAATTGATAATTTAGATATAGATTTGGATGTAGTGGCAGAAGCTGGCTTGGGCACTGTTTGGGTAGGTGCAACTAAACGTTGGCAAGATGCCAATTACGGAAATCAACTTCCTGCAAATCCAAAAATATTTGACGAAACCTACAATGTTGATATAACTGAACTAAAAGCACAAACTAATGGTCCAGTTGGTGGAATCGTAAACATTTATCAAGATATTGCATCACAATTCATCAGTTTTGCAAATAGAACAAGAAAAGACCACGTATTTATTGCCGATCCTCTCAAATACATTTTTGTACAAGGATCGGATTCCAAAATATCCAGAGATAGAAATTATGTTTTTTCTCAAGATATATATTGGCCTCTTAAAAATCTGTATGCTTCGAATGTATCAAGCTATGCTACAGTATATGGAAACTGGCTCAAAACAAATGATACAGCTTCTAGTAGCCAAGTTTGGGTTCCTGCTTCAGGATATGTTGCAGCAGTCTTTGCAACAACGTCACAAACAGCATATCCTTGGATAGCACCAGCAGGTTTCAACAGAGGCGTATTGTCGAATGTTATTGATGTGGGTGTAAATCCAACACAAAAGCAAAGAGATCTGCTTTATAGAATCAATATAAATCCGATAGCTTTCTTTCCCGGTGATGGATTTGTAGTATTTGGACAAAAAACCTTGTATACAAAACCATCGGCATTTGACAGAATCAATGTAAGAAGACTCTTCTTAACACTTGAGAAAGCAACAAAGAGTCTGTTGAAATTCTATGTATTCGAACCAAATACATACACAACAAGAACAAGACTTGCAAATGCCTTGGCTCCTATATTCAATCAAGCTAAAAATAACGATGGCTTGTACGATTATAGAATCGTCTGCGACGAAAGAAATAACACACCAGACGTTATTGATAACAATGAACTGAAATTGTCAATATATATTCAACCAGTCAGAACTGCTGAGTTC
>RFNS01000017.1 GCA_009927055.1 Alphaproteobacteria bacterium
CGAGCTCGTCGAAGATCAGCGGCCGATCATGCTGGGCAAGCTGCCCGTGCTGCACGGGCACGAAAAAGGCAAGGGCATCTCGTCGCCCGTGAACCAGGCTCGCGGCGCGTTCATGAGGCTGCACCATACGGTCCTTGAAGGCCACGGCCACCGCACGAGCGGACACTGCGAGCCGGACATGTGGGGCAGCGAGGTCTTCTGCTGGAGCACCGGCTGCCTATGCGACCTGCGGCCTGAGTACGCACGGCTCAATAAGTGGAACTGGGGCTTTGCCACGGTTGCGGTCGAGCCAGACGGCCAATTCAACGCGGAAAACTTCCGAATCACGGCCGATGGCAAGGTGCGAACGTCGTGACATACAGCCTAACGCCCGATGACGTCGCCAGTGCCGAGCGTGCGGCCCGGCGATTCCAGGCGACGTGGTGGCAAGGGACAAGCGGAACACTAGCGGCGTGGGTGATTCTTTTACTGAAGGAGCGGAAGCGGATGACTTTGCAACTGGAAGAGGCAAACAACGCAGTGCGGCAGGCTGTCGAGGCTCGGCTTGCGCTACAGGGCTGCACGCTGACGCCGGCCGAGCCGGCCGAAGAGGCGACGTTCACGGACCCGGAGCCCGTGCGCGTGCAGGATCAGGACAAGCTGGAGGCGGCCTGGGCCGCGGTCGCCGAGCGGCACAAGCAGCTGCAGCGCAACCTCCGCGAGCCCGAGAGGGCCGAGCCGGTCGAGCGGCGGACGGTGGAGGTGCAGCCGGCGGACGCGAGGCCGGTGCGGCCGCCGGAGGGATTCCTGGGCGTGTGGGCCGCCGAGCGGGAGACGCGGGCGGCGGAGGGCACCACGGCAAAGTTCGGCACCGGCGCCGTGCGTAGCGACACGTTTGAGGAGTTCCGTTACGACCTCGTCTCGCCGATTGGGCTCCGCGAAGTGGCGCGGGCCTGTGCCGAAGGGGCACAGAAGTACGGCGACTGGAACTGGGAAAAGGGCATGCCGGTCAACGACCTGCTGAACCATGCCATAGCGCACATCTACCAGTTCCTCGCCGGCGACAGGAGCGAGCCGCACCTTGGCCACGCCGCGTGGAACATGCTGGCCGCCATCCACTCTCACGAGCTATGGCACGGCCTCAACGACGGCAAGCTGCG
>RFNS01000199.1 GCA_009927055.1 Alphaproteobacteria bacterium
GTGTTCCTCCTGTTTTTCGTACCAGTCTGACCAGATGGTCGCTGGGTGCATACCTATTCGACATGCGTAATGATCTGCCTTAAATATGTTCAGATCACTTTCTTCGGGTCGGTTGACCCACCGAATGATCGTTCCTCTGCTGACGCCGAACACGTCAGCAAGGAACCGATTGTTTTTGTCCTTCGAGTAGAGTGCCAACAGATTTTGTGCGTTGTATGTTGGCAGTGCTTTAGATTTTCTTGTTTTCATTGTGCAGACCTCCTATGGTCATTCGTCTTGCAGTAACTGTCTAGCTATTCTTAGTTTCTCGGCAGCCGAGGCTGATTCGAGAAGTCCGATAGTAGTAGATGTAACTTGCTCAGGCGGGCATATCGTGAAAAACTTTTCTTCGGCAGTAACAAAGTTTTGGATGGTGGCGACCAGTGTGTAAGCCGTGCAAACATTGTCGACATCGCATTGCGACTCAATCAGGTATTTGAGACGGTCATCAAAGGTTTGTTCTTCTTCACTCATCGTCGTCTGGCTTATCTCCACAGCATGGATGGGCTGGTAGCAATCTGGTAGGAAGACAGGAGCAGAGTTTGGGTTTCATTTGTTGTCAAGTCCGAAGTGCTGTTCCAAGATACTTCGCACGACCGCCGAGATTGTGACATCTTGTTTGTCGGCTGCTAGTTCTACGGCGTCGCGTAACTCGTGTGAGATTGCTGCGCACACATAACTTCGTCCGCGCACATAGTTTGTGACCGTCCTCATTTTTCGGCCACTGTCCGCGGGAACGGCAGATCGTTGTATGCCTGGTTGAGTAGTCCGAGGTAGCCGAGCGTGTCGAGCAGACTGTCGTGGTGAAGTCGGTTCTTGTCTAGGTTGGTGCGGAGTCGCGCCAGTTTGACTGACACCATGAACAGGAGCGCGTCGGCGATACTGAGCTTCACACCGGTCAAGCCTTCGAAGATTGCGATGACTTTGCTGTAGTCCTCGGTCACGTTGCCGTACGAGTCTTGTCGTGCGCCTGTGACGAGCAGGTGGGCTTCTAGCAGGATGTCTGCACCGACTGATTCAGTTTTCATAGTTCAATACCTTGCTGGATGTGAAGCCGTAGACGGTCAACGACCGAGTTGGCGATTGCCAGTTTGGCTTTCGTGGATTCCAGTTCTTGATGTAATGAATCTGAGATGTCACGATTCGAGTCGCGTTGTTCGGTAAC
>RFNS01000016.1 GCA_009927055.1 Alphaproteobacteria bacterium
GTTCGTGAAGCAGCCTCCACCACGGGAAGCGACGCCTGAAGAGGTGGCGAAACTGCTGGGCCCTAACTGGCACGAGGTTCAGACGTGAGCAAGGTCAAAGCCGGCGAAGCATACGTTGAGATCGGCGGCGATCCGCGGAAGCTGTTCGCCGCGCTCAGCCGTGCCCAGCGACAGCTCGGCCAGCTCGGATCCGCGCTGTCTGGCGTCGGCCGGAACATGATCGGAGTCGGCGTCGCAATCGCCGCACCGATCGGCGCCGCGGTGGTGGCCGGCTCGCGGTTTCAGGACGTGATGCTCAACGTCCGGGCATCCACGGGCGCCACTGCGGACGAATTGGAAAAGGTTCGCAAGGCCGCGATGGACGCCTCGCAGGCTTTGGGCGTCGGCCCGACCGAAGCCGCGGCCGGGTTCCTTGAACTGCTCAAGGCCGGCATGAGCGTCCAGCAAGTGCTCGGCGGTGCCGGCAAGGCCGCGATTCAGTTCGCCAAGGTCGGCGGCTTGCAGGTGTCGGAGGCCGCCGTAGTCATGGCCGACGCGATGAACGTGTTCAAGGTCACGGCCGATACGGCCGCGAACACGCTGTCGGCGGCGGCCGACGCATCCAGCACGAGCATTGAGGGCATCGCTCAAGCATTCTCGCAGGTGTCGGCGGTCGCCGGCCTCGCCAATCAGACGATTCAGGACACCGCCGCCGCCCTGGCGGTGCTCGCCAACGCGGGCGTCAAGGGCTCGGACGCCGGCACGTCGCTAAAGACGATGCTGCTGCGACTTATGGCGCCGGCCGAAGACGCCGCCAAGGCTCTCGGCGAAATCGGGCTTTCGACGCAATCGTTCCGCAACGCCGACGGCACCATGAAGCCGCTGGTCGAAATCATCCGCACGCTGACAACGGCGATGCAAGGCATGGACCAGGCGGCGAAGGATGACATCTTCCGTCGCATCTTCGGGCAGGATGCCATCCGTGCCGCGGCCGTGCTCACGCAGGCGGGCGTCGAGGGTTTCGCCGCAATGCAAAACGGCATGGGCGGGGCACTCAAGGTCGGCGAAAAGTTCGACGAATTGCAGAGCGGCCTGTCGGGGGCGGCGAACAAACTGAAGGCCGCACTGGAGCGGCTCGGAATTGCGATCAGCGACGCCGTCGGGCCGGCGATGATGGAC
>RFNS01000227.1 GCA_009927055.1 Alphaproteobacteria bacterium
CTCTCCTAGTTGATTGCCAATAAGATTTAGATCTGTTAGCGTTGTATTAAATATAATAGTTCCAATATTACTAAAGAAATTATAACCAATATCAATTTCAGTAAGTGATGTATTATTATTAAATACTTTAGCAAATGTATTATTATCATCTTCACCTATTTTGTTACTAGAAATATTAAGTTTAGTTAGTCTCTTATTTGTACATAAAGCATCTACTAATTCTGTAATATTATTTTTAGTAAACAAATTATCAGATATATTGAGATCTATTAATGTTGTATTAATAAATAACATTTTAGTTATATTATCTTTTGTATCATCTTCTAATAAATTATTTTTAAGTTCAAGTTTTGTTAAAGTTGTATTTGTATATAATGCTGAAATAATATCACAACCTACATTATCAAACTGACCTAAATAATTATTATTAAGAATAAGACTTTTTAATGTATTATTATTACGTAATGCTTCGGCTATTGCTTTTCCTCCATATTTTCCTATATTATTGTTACTAATATTTATGTATTTAAGATTATTATTGTAAGATAATGATTTAGCAATTGCTTCTCCTCCTATTTCTTCAAGTGAATTTGAGCTAATACTAATAGAAGTAAGTGTTGTATTTTTATATAATACATCTGCGATTGCTAATCCTCCATCATCACCTATTTTATTAGCACCTAGATCAAGTTTAGTTAATGAGTTATTTATGGTCAATGTTTGTGCAAGTTGTGATATATTATATTCACTAAGTAAATTATTATTTAAACAAAGTTCTTTTAATGTAGTATTTTTATTTAATACTTTAGACATTATATCTTTTGTATCATCACCTAGTAAATTACAACTAAGATCAAGAACAGATAAAGTAGTATTATTATCTAATTTAGATATAATAACTTTACAACTATACTCACTTAGCCTATTATTATTAAGCCAAAGTATATTTAGTGTTGTGTTATTGACTAATTTTTCTGCTATTGTTAGACCTATAACATCTCCAAGCTGATTATTATTAAGGTCAAGTTTTATTAATGAGTTATTATCCAATATGTTTTTAATTATATTTTCAATATTAGATACTTTATATAATTGACATCCGCCAAAGTATAACTCTGTTACTTTGTACCTTTTATTCAAAAAAATTAATTTATTCTCTAATTCTTTATCATCTGAAAAAGTAATTTTTTTTTTAACATGTATAATAGCATTTAGTTGTATTTTATCAAGTATTTTGCGTATTGTTTTAGATATACGATATATCATAAATATTTTTTCTTTTGGAATTAACTTGTGTGCTAATTCAAACTCATTTTCTAACAAATTTAGGAATGATACCATCAAAGTCTTGTTT
>RFNS01000021.1 GCA_009927055.1 Alphaproteobacteria bacterium
AAAATGCTGGTGCTAAAAATACTTTATTTGCTGTAGATCTAAAAGGTGGTAAAGCATCAGAAGATAAAATCTTTGAGGTTTTAACACAAGGTAAAGCTACTCTAGAGAAAGATGACAAGGGTAACTTTAAATTTGATGAAAAAGGTTTACCTGTTGTAAAGAAATACTATCCTGCTAAGATGGCCTTTTGGTCTAAAGCACTTAAACCTAAGTTAGGTGAGGAGAATACATTAGTAGAGAAGGATGAAATCTATCTAGATTATGAGAATGGGAAGTTTGTACCAAGACAGTACAACACTGAATTACTACCAACACTAAATGCTGAGATTGCTATAGATTCAAAATCATCACCATTATATAACAGCTATATAATATTTAGTATTCCTAATGATTTCAATCAAACTCTTGAGGATATTAAAGAAGAAAATAATCAAGACAGAAGATCAGATATCAGAAAATTCAAGGATACTCTTGTAGAAAATATTAAGTCAACTCGAGAACAAGAAAAAACTGCTTCTAGTGTTTTTTATAGAGGTGATATAGTTGCAAGAACACAGAGTAAAAAAGATCAAGAAAACAATGTTTATACCTATAAAATAAAGGTAGAAGGATTTCCTGGAGAACATAATGTATTTAATTCATCATTTAAAGATTTTACACAGTATAAGTTAAAAGAACCTATTTCTGAAAAGAATCTTATAACTGGAGAGACTGAATATTCATTTAACTACGGTGTTAGATTAATATTAGAAGACCGAGTAGAAAATGGTATTTATTATAATGATGTTATTGGGGTTTACCTTTATAATGATTCTGGTGAAGAAGTTGTTAGATTAGGTTCATTACAAGAAACGGCTTATAATGAAACACCAAGAATTTATACTGCTATAAAAACTGAAGAGGTAAATGATGTTGATGAAACAAATGAAGTAGAAGAAAGTCAAAATGTTCAACAACAACCTGCTCCAGAAACAGATACTGAATCACAAAAAGATGAGGCTTTTCTTAATCCAAAAGGAATAAGACAACCTGGAGAAACAAATAAAGGTGACAGAATTAGTGATGAGAATGGTTTTGGTGAACTAGATAG
>RFNS01000015.1 GCA_009927055.1 Alphaproteobacteria bacterium
CTGCTCGAACTCCGTGCCAGCGGGCCGACGATCAAAACGGATCTCGGTGGCGTGAAGCCGAATCCGGCCGGCAGTCTGTACCGTGGGCTCGTGGTTCTGCAGGCGAGCTTGATGGGCGAGTTCGGTCTGACGCCCAGTAGTAGGGTGCGACTTGGTACGAAAGCCGAAGCCCCGAAAGACGACCTCGAAGCGTTCTTCGCCGCCGAAGGTGCGTGAGCTCACGCCCGAGGGCGAGGCCAAGTACCGCCGGGTGGTGCGGTTCTTTGAAGGCGTCCTGCGTCACTCCAAGGGGCAGCACGCGGGCGGCCACTTTACGCTCCTGCCGTGGCAGCATGACGTGTTCCGTGAGTTGTTCGGCCGGTTGAAACCGGACGGCACGCGGCAGCACCGGGTGGCCTACATTGAGGTGCCCAAGAAAAACGGGAAGAGCACGATGCTGGCTGGCATCGCCCTGTACATGCTCCTAGCCGACGAGGAGCCGGGGGCCGAAGTTTACGGTGCGGCCTGCGACCGGGAGCAGGCCGGGATCATCTACCGCGAAGCGGCTGCCATGGTGCGGGCCTCGCCTGCCCTGTCCAAGGTGCTCGAGGTGGTGGACAGCCGCAAGACGATCATTCACCGGGCCAGCAATTCGTTCTACCGAGTGCTGTCGGCCGATGCGTTCCGGGCCGAGGGACTCAACATCCACGCCCTGCTGTTTGACGAGCTGCACGCCCAGCGTGACCGGCGGCTGTGGGATGCCTTGCGGTATGGCGGCGCGGCCCGGCGGCAGCCGCTGCTGCTGTCGATCACGACGGCCGGCGAGCTCGACCGCAAGGCCTTGTGGTGGGAGCAGCGGACATACGCCGAGCGGTGCACAGCAGACCCCGCGCTAGATCCGGCTTTCTACGGCTGCGTGTTCAAGGCCGACGAGGCGGATGATCCGTTTGACGAGGCCACCTGGCGAAAGGCCAACCCGAGCCTCGGCCACACCATCACGCTTGAGTCGTTTGCGGCCGACGCCCTGGAGGCGAAGAACAGCCCGTCGAAACTCAACTCGTTCCTGCGATACCGCCTGGACATCGCCACCAGTTCTGACGTGCGGTGGATCCTGCCGGACAAGTGGGCGGCGTGCGGCGAGCAGCTGCGTCCGCTCGAAGGCCGCCAGGCGTACGTTGGCCTGGACCTGTCGAGCACCACGGACCTGACGTGTGCCGTGTACTTGTTCCCCGACGAAGAC
>RFNS01000269.1 GCA_009927055.1 Alphaproteobacteria bacterium
GATGCTGGGCGGGTCTTGCAATCCGTGCTGCACACCTCCGAAGCAGTGGTATTGCTACGACACGCAATACTGCGGCTGCGCCGACCCGCAACGATTGCCGGAAAAAAGGTATTTCTTTGCGATTACAAAGTGGACGATCACTCAGCCGTCATACGGCCGATTCACGGCACTCACGTACGACTATGTGCCGCCAAACAGCTTTGTGCCGCGAAGCATCACGTACATAACACGATATACGCAAGTGCATTTTTCCAGAGCACTTGAAGGGCCGTCTGGCGGCAACTATTGGGTATACGGAGGCGATCAAAAGTTTCCGTCTGGTTCTTATCTCATATATCTTGGTTACGACCAACTGTTTGAGCCGCGATGCAGTGGTCAAGAGCCATGCCAGTATTCATGGGTAGGGGAAAATCCAGGTTTTGGCGTTCCGGGCGGAAATGGAATCCGATATTTCGTCAACAATCAATGGTTCAATTCTTTTTTTCTGAACGTCCTTACTCTCAAGATTGGATGTGGCCGCACGGGATTTTCGCCAGCACTGGATGGAAGTTTTGTAGTTGGCGCAGACGTCTCTACTGGAACGCACCCATCAACCGCCACGTTTGCGGGATCTGCGATCAACGGCCAAGACACGCAAGGTGTTTTCCGCAACTTCGCAACGGATACATCGTCGGAGGAGGACCGAGTGCGATGGCCTCCACAACCTGACACCTCTTCCGCGACAATAACAAAGCTGGCAACAGACCTAAGCCGTTGTTTTGTGGCATCGTGGGAAATCTCGTATCCGATCAAGAAATGGTCAGTTGTGCAGACGGACCCATCTCGATCTGAACTTTTGACGGTCGGATCACTGTTGGTTCGTGTCGGTGACGTATCCGGATATGGGGGGCTGTAATGGCGTGTCGAGACACGGCTACACACCAAGGCGTAGCTGGGGCTGGCCAGCCCGGCGGCGGCGGGTATGCCACCGAGGCCGAGTGCCTTCAAGCATGCGGCGAGGGAGCGTGCTGCGACCTCGGCGTGTGTTCAATCAGGGCCGCGTGTGCGTGCTGCGGAACTTTTCTCGGAGTCGGCACGACGTGCCAAGGCGGGCCATGCAACCCTCTGCCGTGATCGTCGCGGAGCGACGGCACCTTGAGGCCCGATGCCGCGAGCGCGGCTGGACGCTGGACGAGGTGGCCGATTGCGTGGTCGCCCGTGACGGGGACTCGTGGACGATCGACACGGCACACCCGGCGTACCCGCGTGCCGCAAAGCCGGGGTGGACGCCGTCGCCACCGGCCGGGCCTGGTACGGAGATGAAAAAGCTGCTGGCCGCCGTCGGCATCGTCGCCTCT
>RFNS01000314.1 GCA_009927055.1 Alphaproteobacteria bacterium
CTGGGGCTCCGCGAGGAGGCGGCGGCCCATGCGGCCGAGGCGTTCCGCCGCGAGCCCGCAGACCGGCGGCTGGCCGAGCAGCTGGCACGTATCCAACTGGCGACGTCCGCACACACACAGGGGCCGAGGGAGCGATGAGTCACATTTCGCGGGTGGTGGCGACGCGGCTGGCGGCTGCACTAGCAGACCGCCAGTGGCGGTGCTGGGGCAACACGAAGGTCGACGTGCAGATGCGCCGGAGGCCCGACTACGGACTGGATGAGCTCGGCACGATGCTCGTGTCGGTCGTGCCCGGCCCGGTGGCGTTTCAGACTGAGACGCGACTGATGGAGACGGCCGAGGTCACGATCGGCATCGTCATTGCCAAGCACGTCGGAAGCGATGCCGACATCGCGGCACTGGAAGACTTTGAGCAGGAGATCGCCGACGCGATCCGCGTCGGAGCGATTGCGATGACCGGCGTGCCGGTGGACACGGACTGGACCGAGATCGCCAATCCGGTTCCCTACGACCCGGAGTCACTGGAGACGCGAAACGTGTTCTTCGGGCAGGTGACGGTCACCTACAAGGTGCCGCTTGACCGGGATCTGACCCTCGTGGAGCCGGCCACTGGGCCGACTGGCTGACATGGCGCTACTGCCCAGCATCCAGCCGGCTCAGATTCCGGTGCGGATCCAGTTCAAATATTTCTTCGACAGAGCCGGCGTGGCGTCTTCGATCAGCAAGGTGAAGCGCGACGGTCTATATAGGAGCGGCTCTGTCGTCATGCGTATCACTCGCAGGCTGATCAAAAAGTTTGGCATGGCGAGGCCAAAACTGGCTGTCATGAAACAAAACCCAACACTTACGCTAGGTCAGTTGCACAACCTCCCCGGGACGTCCAAGAGAACGCAAGAGAAGATCAGAGAACGAATATTCCAGATAAAGTTTCGACCGGCGTCTGTGGCGCCGAATCCGCCGCACACACACCTCGGAACGCTTCGCAATTCAATCACCTATGCATACGACTCCGGGTCGGAGTCTGTCGTCATCGGTGGTTTTATGCCAGGCATTCCAAGGATCGTTTCTCTGCACGAGTTTGGCGGTCGACAGACTATGCAGGCGTGGGCCTGGATACCAGACCACAACGGCCGCAATTACCGAGGGATAATTGGCTGGTGGGCCGTCGGAAGGAAGCCACGCCTAAGACCGCAACGGTGGCAGCAGATGGGATCACAATGGGTGCGATCGTTTGAGTACCCCAAGCGGCCATACATGCAGCCTGGATTGCGCGAAGCGATTCGCAGGAACGAAATCGTCCGGCAGTTCGCCAAAAACGCGCGAATCAGCGGGGGCTAATGGGCGGTCAGGTATACTGAAGTACAGGCCCCAATCCTGCGAGGACACGCATGGCCACCACCATCAAGCTCGGAAAAAACACGACCGTTTCCGGCCTTACCGGCGTGGTTGATTCGTCAATCACGCTGGAGGTTGAAAAGGTCGACGCCACGACCCGCGGCT
>RFNS01000132.1 GCA_009927055.1 Alphaproteobacteria bacterium
CCCCCACCCAAAACGGGGTCGATGAAAAATCGTTTTTAGGGTTTTCGGTGGCGGTCTTGGCGGCGCGGGGGGGCAGCATATGGACGGGATTAGGGTTACGGGTTGCGTGGGGGGCCGTCATACCGGTTTCCTTGGGCAGTCAGTGAAGCTTTCGAAGCAGTAAACACTACCATAATGATTTGATTTAGAAAACGCATCACATTTTTTTGTTGCTGCTTTGCAAAAAACTGTTGCCCGAATGCACGGCCCACATAGGTGCCCCCGCACATCTGCCCCAACGCCCGCGCCCATAAAACTGTGTCAACGGCGCAAGAACAGACGGCGCGGAGGCAGGGGCCGCCGCCCTGGCCAGAACTTTTGGGTTTCAACGCCATAAAGCACGGAAGCCGACGATCTCAGAGGTGCGACTGTCCATCACCACATCCCTGCGCACCCTGGCGCATGCCAAGGTCCCATCCTCTCTCGGCTTTTATGACATCATAAAGGGAGGTCGGCAGGCGCTACCCCATGCGCTGGCTCAGGGCCGGCATGATGACTCTTTGGCGTTGATTCACCTCTCTTTTCATCAATCTCCATTCTTCTCCATTTTTAAGATTATTCACCACGCGGTGAGGCGAGAACGCGCCGCGCGCCGACAACGATGTTTTAGAACGCGTACGGTAGAGCACGTGAGTAGAACGCGCGCGAACAAAAACACCGCGCACATCACAGCCGTAATATCATGCCCGGAATATCATGCAATGATGAGGGGCCCCAAAAGCCAAACCGGCACAGGGCATGGCGCCTGCGCCCAATAGACAGTGCCTAATACAAACTGTTGAAGGGCACGTGGATGTAACCACCCACCATGTTCACGCCTGGGTTCCGATCGGTGATGCCGGCGTTCGAGATGTGGCTGATTTGCGCCGACACGCGCCAGCCGCTGTCAAACCGATAAGCCGCCTCCAGCATGCTGCGGAACTCAATAATACTGCCAAGGCGCTTGCCATCGCCGCGGCTGTAAAGCCCCACCACCGTGCTGGGCGTGATGGCGAAATGTTTGCCAATAAGGAATTCATACAAAAAGCCGCCAAAACCATAGAACGCACCATCGCTGGTGGCTTCAACACCCAAGGTGGGGCGCACCTGAAAAATAGGCTCCCAGCTTTGGAAGGTTTCCGCGCTGATCATGGGCAAAAGCGATGTGCCCGAACGATATTCCAAGCGGAAATCGGTGGCGGGATTGCGCGGATTGTTGTCGTTAAAATCGTAATAGCTGACGCCGAATGAAATAAGGTCGGGCTGTTGCACCGAATAATCTTGCGCGCTGGCAAGACCGGGGACCAAAAGGATAGCGGCAAGCAGAAGAAGTGTTTTCATGAAAAACCCTGGGGGGTGTGAGTGTGAACGTGTTGCCTGATTTATGACCAAATCTGGCCACAAGGCAAGTCGGCGCTGTGCTTTTGGGATGTTTTCAGCCCCTTTGGGCAAAATAATCCTGTTATGATGCAAAAAAATCAT
>RFNS01000053.1 GCA_009927055.1 Alphaproteobacteria bacterium
CTGCTGCCGCAGCCACTGGGCCTGGGTTTGCAGGGGCGATACTTGCAGGCCCTGATGCGTCAGGGTTTGAATGGCGGCCCCAAAATCGACATCGGCGGAAAGGTCGGTCTCGCCCGGCGCGTGGGTGAAGGCCACGGGCTGATGCCGCGCATAGGCGTGCAGCGTGCTGTGGCCCTGAAACGCATCATCGCCATAATCAATGAACAGCGCCGCGCCGCCTTGGGCGTTCAGGGCGTCGGCAATGGTTCTCAGCCACGCATCGCGCATGGGGGAAATTTCCCTGACGGTGTCATCGACCACGGCTGTTAAACCTAACAGTTGATCCAGCGCCGCGTCGGGCGGTGTTTGCAACAACCCCAACTCTTGTCCCTTCAGACCCACATGCACTTCACACCATCCCCCGCCTTGACGAATGAATTGTCGTACAGGCAACGCATCTAAAAATTCGTTGGCCACCAGCATAAAGGGTTGTGCAGGCAAATGGGCCAGATCGGCGATCCATTGCGGTTGAACATCTTTCAGTTTTTCTGCTTGGCGCGCGCGCAGCGTTTGATTGCTCTCGATCAGAAAAACATGGGCGGCTTTGGCCAGCGATGGCGCCACGCGGCGCAGCGTGCGCATGATATCGGCCATCAGCGTGCCTTGGCCTGGCCCAAGTTCGACCAGCGAAAGGGGGGCGGGTTTGCCCATCGCCTCCCACTCGGCCACCAGCCACAGGGCCACCATCTCGCCAAAAATCTGGCTGATTTCGGGCGCGGTGGTAAAATCTCCCTCGGCCCCCACGGCGTTTTTGTGAACATAATATCCGTGTTCAGGGTGCTGCAGGGCCAATTGCATAAAGTCATCGAGACGCAAGGGCCCCTCGGCCCGAATGCGCTCGTGAAGCATGAAAAGCAGTGGCGTGGTCATACCAGTTTCGGTTTTTTGGCCATGGCCTTGATGATCAGCCAGGTGCCCAGCGCCATCATCGGCACGCACAGGGCCTGCCCCATGGTGATGCCCGCCCAGGTGCCCAAAAAGGCATCAGGCTCGCGCACATATTCAACCACAAAGCGCACAAGGCCATAACCCGCCATAAAAATGCCGGTGCGAAGGCCAATGCGTTTGCGGCTGCGCTCGTTCTGCGAGACAACCCACAACACCGCCAGCAAAATCAACCCCTCGCCCACCGCTTCGTACAGCTGGCTGGGGTGGCGTGGCACAGGGCCCCCACGCGGAAACACCATGCCCCACGGCACATCGGTGACGCGGCCATATAATTCGCCATTGATGAAATTGGCGATGCGCCCAAAAAACAACCCAATGGGGGCGGCACAACTTAAGATATCGGCGAA
>RFNS01000082.1 GCA_009927055.1 Alphaproteobacteria bacterium
TCTACAAATAAAGTATTATTTACTGTTAAATTACCACTTATATCTGTTTTACCAGTATTAGAAACTATAAATCTATTTGTATTAATTTTGAGGCTTTGTAAAATATTTAAATTTCCATTAATATTTGTGTTTCCTGTTAATCCTGCAACAGTAAATTTATCTGTGTTTACAATTATGTCATCTATTGTATTTAATCCACCTAATGTTGTAATTGTTCCTGTATTTGCATCTATAATACATTTATTTGTATTTACTATTATATTTTTAGAAATATCTAATTTTCCTGCTATTGTTGTATTTCCTGTATTTGCATTAACTGTAAAAATATTATTATTAATATACAAATTACTCGATAGATCTAATTCTTTGCCTATAATTGTTCTTTGATCATTTACAGTAAAATAATCATTTATACTTAAATTACCGAGACTATCCACTATAAATTTTGTATTATTTATTTTAATACTTCCTGATAACATTAAATTACCCAAGTTATCAACAACAAATTTATCTGTATTAATTCGAAGATTATTTGATAAATCAAAATTACCCGCCGAAATTATATTACCTACATTATCAACAATAAATTTATCTGTATTAATTTTAAGATTATTTGATAGATCAAAATTACCTGCAGAATAAATATTACCAATATTATCAACAGTAAATTTATTACTATTAATTCTTAAATTTTGCGATAGATCAAAGTTACCTGTAGCTTTGATGTTACCATTATTATCAACAGTAAATTTATTAGTATTAATTCTTAAATTTTGTGATAGATCAAAGTTACCTGTTGCTTTGATATTACCAGTACTATCGACAATAAATTTATTAGTATTAATTCTTAAATTATTAGATAAATCAAAATTACCAGCAGAAATTATATTTCCGCTTACACTATCGACAATAAATTTATTAGTATTAATATTTAAATTACCTAAAATATCAAGCATACCTGTGATACTAGTGTCACCAGTAGTGGCATTTACAATGAATTTATCTTCTGCAACATAAAAGTTTCCAAAAGCATAAAGTTCTCCGGATATGTCTGTGACATTGTCAGTAATATTTACTGTGAACATTTCACCGATAGTCAAGCTATCGGCAACATAAAGAGTACCTGCAATAGTTGTACTACCTGAATCAGATTGTACCATGAATTTATTGTTATTAACAGCAAAGTTACTTGAAACATCAAGAGTACCTGCAAAAACAGAATTACCAGTAACAGCATCTACTACAAATTTATTAGTATTAACATTTAAGTTACCTAAAACATCAAAAGTACCTGACACATTAGTATTACCTGTTTCTGCATATACAATAAATTTATCTTCATTAATATAAAAGTTACCATCCACTGAAAGTTCTCCCGATATTAATATATCACCGCTAACATTATCTACAGAGAATACAGTACTAATATCATTACTAACAATAAAATTGTTATTCATAACATAAACTTCACCAGATAAGTATATTATACCGGGTTCAACT
>RFNS01000014.1 GCA_009927055.1 Alphaproteobacteria bacterium
CGTTGAATTTGGATTGTTCACCCAAGAATGGATTTAAATTGAGCGCCCTGCCAATCTTGATGTCAATTTGATTGACAAAATCACTACTTTGCCACTCCAGATCCGCTGTCCAGCTGGTGCGATAATCCGTTGACAGTGCTTCATCCTTTGGGTTTGCCACACAGCTGCGCCTAACCTTGGCGTCAGCCATGTCCATCAATCCATAGCAATCGGAGGGACATAAAAAGTTTTTATATTCGTAGATTTTTGTGCAAGGAAAATAAATCTGCTCTGCACCTTTTGGTATGTCAATGTTGTAATGCTTGAAGTAATTGATGTAATTAGGTTTTTTGGCAAAACCTAAGCTGTCTAAAATGTTGTTAGCTTCTTTCTCGGTAATCTCAAAGGCTGTCATCAAGTGTGTGCGCAACTGAGTTTTACTGACGCCACCAAGCGCAGACTCGGTAATATTTTCAATTGCAGTCTGGCTGAGCATCTGTGTACTGAGGGTCTTTAAAATATAGTGGTTTAAGACTGAACAAGCAAGTGGAGTCTTTAATTTTGGTCTTTGGTTTGGTCTTTGGCGGAACTTACGCCATGGGCCTGGCCTTAACCAAGCCACACGGAAAGCACCATGAACGCGTCGCATCAGTTTCTCGCTCAGTACAAAAACGAGAGGCTTCCTCAACTGGTACCTGGCATCTTTAGTGGGGCCCCAGACATTCCAGACTTTGCTGTTGATCAGCGTTACATCCCGCCTCAAAAGCCAGTTGCAGTCTAAAAATTGCCAAATGGTTCACCGCTGTTAGGATGTAATCACAGATTGGTAATTACCAATGGATGCAGGCGCTTTAGGGTTGAGCGTGGATAGCGAATTCGCAATCCATGCTGCAGCCATGGCGATTCGAGAACTGGATCGAGATGAGTTGGAAGAAGCCTTTATCGACATGCTTCACCAGAAACTTGTGGATCGCCAGCTGTTCCTCAGCATCCTCAAAGAACACGGCATTGATGCCGACTTCTCCTTCCAATACCAAACGGAAAGTCAACTCTCTTAAATCAAGATGGCAACACGCACAATCAAAGGAACCCTGGACACCTTCCAGGTTAATGCCGGTTCTGAGATCACCTACCTGGGCAATACCTCTGCTGGCTCCACAGGCGGCCTCAACATCCGCGCCTTTCGCGTCAACCCCGGCAGCACCGGCGACATCACCGTCACCTTGACCAGCACCAGCGGTATCGACACAATGGAGATCTTCCAAGAAGATTCCTACACCGCAGGCAGTGCCCCTACTGGCTACAAAAAGTTCAGCAACATTGTCCAAGCTGGTAAGGGCAAAGGCGCTGTGGGCGTGACCGTGACGGACGCCTCCAAGAACTACGTTGTGCTGCTGCGTCTGGACGGTTATTCTGAGGTTCAGTACACCGGTAGCGTGGTTGTTCCTTGATC
>RFNS01000013.1 GCA_009927055.1 Alphaproteobacteria bacterium
AAAATCAATCGCTGATTGGATAAGAACATTATTACGACGCGGTTTAAGATTAGGTCATCCTAACTTTTTCTTACCAACACGTTCACCCATAACAGAAGATGATTTAAATAAATTACTCATCGAACTCGAAGAAGAAAATGAAGTAGGAGAGATAGAGATTCCAAGAGATATGTATGGACCTTTAAATGTATGGAATATTAGGCGTAATAATGAAAGAAATCCAGGTGGATTACTTTCAAATTATGATCGTTTCGGAAATTTACTAACAAATGAACAATTACAACGTAATGAAGATTTAGGACAAGCAAATAATTACATTATGATAGTAGAAGCATTTTTAGATAGTCAAGTAGATGAAAATGAATTACATAATTTCGGTATATTAGATGACGATAATAATTTAAGAGAATTGGATACTCTTTATAATAATCCTGAAAATATTGACGATTATGTAAGAGTTTTACATAATCGTTTAAGACAACGTTTAGATAGGGGTTCAGATGGTAAAAGAAAATCATATAAGAAAAAATCTAACAGAAAATCATCTAAGAAAAAATCATCTAAAAGAAAATCCAAGAAAAAATCACCTAAAAGAAGAATAGTATATATTTAAAAATTTAAATTCTAATTAATTATCTCTACATTGAGATAATTAATTTAACTTTGTATTTACTTTAAACGATTACATAACTTATGATTTTTTAAATTTTCCTCACACATATCACATATAGATACGAATTTATATACTTTACAACTACAAAACCAACAACTCCCTACTTTTATCTTTTTTTCTTCTTTTTTTGGTTTTTCTTTAAGTCTTATCAAAGATGGACTTAAAATTATGTGAAGCAAATTCATATTTATTTTTTATACATAATAAGATTTTTAAAATCAATTTTTTTACATCTTTAATCCATTACTTTTTGCTTGTTCTATCTTTTGTGTATGTGTCAACAATATATTTTCTTCTATCATATTTTTCATATAAAACTTATAAATATTTACCTTATTCTTTTGTGTTAATCTATGTACTCTATTTATTGCTTGTAATTCATCAAACGGATTCATTGATGTATCCATCATAAAAATGGTTGAACAAGGTGTTAAATTTAATCCTACACTTCCCGCTCCCAGAGATGCGAATAATATCATTGGTCGTGTTTCATCTTCTTTAGTAAATTGAGCAACGATTTCATCTCTTTCTTTCTTTGTTTTACTCCCAACATATTGCATTGTCATTATCTCTGGTTCAAGCTCATTTATTATTTTTTCTAATACACTTAATGTCGACACAAAACAAGAAAATACTATGATTCTTTTATATGGAACATCATTTATCTTACTTAGCAACTCTTCATACAACATTTGAAGTTTACTGGAAGCCATAAAAGATTCTTCGTGGTCTAAATCATCTTCCTTTAATTCATCTTCAGTTTTGGTCTTAAAATAAAATAAATCACAATAAACTCTGAGTTTTGTTAGATACCTCATTGACATTTCATATAATTCTCTCTTGCGAATTAAATTTGTCGCACTTCGCATCTGTGCCATACACTTATTATATTGATATAATATTTCATTATAC
>RFNS01000305.1 GCA_009927055.1 Alphaproteobacteria bacterium
GCCTTTATCTATATCAAACTTACCTTTCCTAAATGGCGGCAAGAAGCCACTTTGAATGCGGAGAGACTGGATCCGTCCAAACTATACATACTAGCCACTTTTTTTCGTATAAAAACAGAGATTGCCGCGCGGGTTATGCATTCAATCATTCAAGAGTCTTTGAATGTAAAGTTGCCTGTCATGATAGTGCTGTCTATTGTAGAAGCGCAGGATGAAGAGTTAATTTTAAATATTCTAAGCGCTTATGAACTGCCAGAGAATATTGTCATCCATATTGTGCGCGTTGAGGGTAAGGGGAAACGCTACGGACTTGCGCAAGGTATGCGCACGATTTCACGTGATATGCCAGATGATGATGCTCTGTGTCTCATCATGGATGGCGATACGATATTAATGCCGGATTGTTTAAAAAAATCGATACCGTTTTTTAAAATGATGCCAGAGATGGGTGCCCTAACGACAGATGAGATTAGTATCGTTGAGGGGCATAGGGTGATGAGAGACTGGTATGATCTTCGTTTTGCCCAGCGTCATTTGCTTATGAGCTCGATCAGCCTCTCAAAACGGGTTATGACCCTGACGGGTCGTATGTCTATATTTCGAGCGAATATCGTGACTTCTCCTGATTTTATCCAGCACATGGAGGAAGATTATCTTGATCACTGGCGTTTGGGGAAAATAAGGTTTCTGACGGGGGATGACAAATCTTCGCTCTACTATCTCATGCAAAAAGGATATGAACAAATTTACCTGCCAGATGTGCAGGTCATCACTCTTGAAGATCCACCCTCGCATAATTTTCTACAGGCAAGTACTGCGCTAATGATGCGCTGGTTTGGCAATATGTTGCGAACCAATGCACGAATTCTAAAGCTAGGTATTGATAAAATGCCCTTTTTTGTCTGGTGGTCGTTTCTGGATCAACGCCTTTCCATGTGGACAACGTTTTGCGGTCCGGTATTTGCGTGCCTGTTATCATTAAGGTATGGACCCACGTTTTTCTTATATTATTTTGCCTGGGTCGGCATCGTACGCGGCGTCATGAGTCTGGAATTGTTTCTGGCGCGGCCTAGCATAACTTGGCGCTACCCATTTCTGCTTTATTATAATCAGGTTTATGCTGCTATTGTTAAAACATGGATGCTGTTTAATCTCGACAGGCAAATCTGGACGCGTCAGAAAACAAGGTTAAA
>RFNS01000039.1 GCA_009927055.1 Alphaproteobacteria bacterium
TTGTAATCCTGCAGAACCACCGCCTGTTTTATGGAACATATTAAGTGTCATTTGCGTCAAAGGTTCTCCCATACTTTGAGCAGTTATAGTTCCAACCATTTCTCCAGGATGTACAATTGAATTCTTAAATGTTCTATTAATTTCATCAATAATTGTATCAAATTGTTCTTTATTGAATTTATACTCTATAATACATCTTTTAGGTGTTAAATATTCATACAATGCTAATTTAAATAATATTTTTGCTGATTTTTCATCATTTAATTTGTTAGGAAATTTAGATCTGTCATTACTGATACATACTAAAGGTGTATTATCATGATCTAATAAAAACTCTAATTTTTCAACAATATATTCAAATGTTAATTTTTCTTCTTTTTTACTGATATAATTTTTAGCATCTTGTATAATTCTTTCATAATTAACAGGTTGAAAATAGAGTTCTCTTAATGAAATATAATCATTTATGACTTTCATTTGTGCAATTCTAATAATATCTCTTAATTCAATTAATAATTTATATATTTTATTATTATCGTCAGAATTAATATTATATTTTTTAATTTCAGATTTATTAAAACATAAATTTTCAAATATAGTATTATTATCCATAGCTAAAATATGTAGTTTAACCATTTTTTGCATAGATTGATTAATTTGACTACCACCATATAATGTTTGAATCATAATATTATTACTAGTTCTAACAGTGTGATCATAACAAACAATTAGATCTTCTAAACCTTTAATTAATTTACGTTGCATATAACCAGTTTCACTAGTTTTAATAGCAGTACTAATTAAACCTTCTCGGCCTGTCATACTATTAAACCAAAATTCATAAGGATTGAAGCCACTATAAAATGAATTTGTAATAAATCCTCTAGCATCAGCTCTATCGTCATTTTGGAAAAAGTGTGGTAATGTTCTATCATTCACATGTTTAGGTA
Source organism: Alphaproteobacteria bacterium (assembly GCA_009927055.1). Taxonomy (GTDB): domain Bacteria; phylum Pseudomonadota; class Alphaproteobacteria; order UBA9219; family RFNS01; genus RFNS01. Next base: position 951 of record RFNS01000039.1, read on the forward strand.
AACGTTTTAATTTTAATAAATCTTGAGTATTACCACATAAAATTTGTCCTAAATTATCTTTGGTACCTTTTGCTTCAGAAATAATAATAGTAAAAAAGTTATTAGTACTATCACTTGCTTCTGCAGTTTGTTGTCCAATTTCACTACGTTTACTTAATTTTTTAGTAATCATATCTTCAAATATAGATAATTCTAACATATTAGGATTATTTTCAATATTTGTAATTTCATATTCTGCATTTAATTTTAATTTTTCCATATATGTTAATGTTTTCTCTGATAATTCTTTATTAGGAATTGTATCTTTTAATCCGACAGTAAAACCATCCATCATTAACCAATTTGTAACTAATCTTTGTGTATTAT
>RFNS01000012.1 GCA_009927055.1 Alphaproteobacteria bacterium
GCCGTCTTGCAGGTCGGGATGACGATCCGACTGCCGACGCCGGGCATGGCGGCCAGGAAGCGCAACACCTCGGCACCGGCTACGGCGACCAGCGGATGATCCGCCTTCGGCTTGTCGACGAGATAGACGTACTGGCCGCCGAGCTCGGCGACGATCCGCTGCGCCACGGCCAGGCCGAAGCGGCCGGCGATGTCGCGCATGGGCCAGGACATGAAGATGCGCAGCGACCCGATCTCGTCATCGGTCAGCACATCGCTCAAAAACGCTGGGGGGGCGGCGTCGGGCTTCGGCATGGCCGCACAGTCGCACGGCGCGTGCCGTCAGGAAGGCTGAAAGCCTTCAGCCGGATCGGGCTTCAGATGGTGGTGCGGGAGGCGCCCCGGCTGGCACGCGCCCCGGACGAAGGAGGGGCAGGGCGCGTGCCTGGTAGGCCGTGGGCAGGCCGGCCTATGCAGGGCCGGTTCGCGCAGCATGGGGGAAGATGACCCCGGCGCATAGTCTGAACGATTGCAGTGCGGCGGGTCCGCCATAGCGGGTGCCGCGCCATCTGCCACGCGATGCGGGGGCACCTGGTCGGCCGAGGCGGCGCTTCAGCCGGCTACCTTCCCCGATGTGTCTGCGCTTTTGCGGGCAGCCTCGGCGTAGGCTGCAGCATCGGCAGCCCAGACGTCCATGATCGTCGGACGCCGCGGTGCGGCTTCCATGCTCTCGACCAGCTTCCGGAGATCGCCCACCGCTGCTCCAGCACAGTCACGCTGGAGCGTTGGGCTTGCCCCCGCCGCTGCCAGGCGGCGCAGAAGGGCGGATCGCTCATCCATGCCGGTTCAATCCACCAGTCCGGTGCGGCGGCGGTGCAGGTAGCCGCGTTCGCGCATCCGGTCGATGAATGTGTGACGGTCCTCCACGCTCAGTCGCGTGTAGGCAACCCATGCGCGCTCCAGCGGATCGGGCACCGCCGGCGCCGCAAGCTCCAGCTCCACAGCCTTGGCCGAGGCCAGGCGCTTCACGATCGGCTGGCGTGGGGGCATCGCCAGCGCCGCCTGCGCCACGGGTGCCTGGTGCGCGGGGGCGATGTCGCACAGAAGGTCGATCGCGGCGCCGCTCCGCGCGATCTCCGTTCCACGGATGGCGTCGCGTGCGGCCGGCGACAACCGGGCGAAGCGGGTCAAGGCGCGCTCGACCGTCCGCCGGCCGATGCCGGTCCGCTCCGCCACGTCCGCAGCGAAGGGGCGCGCCTTCGGTACGGCCCCCGGCCCGGCATGCTGGCCGAGCCGCCCCTTCCACTGTGCCGTTTCCGGATGCAGCCGCCGATAGATTTCGGCGCGCATCGCCAGGAAGACCGCCTCATCCAGAGGGTTCAGCGTGTGCCGGTACAGGTTCTCGTCGATCTCGCGCAGCAGCGCCAGGTCGTCGGACCCGGCAAAGACCGTCGCGGCGATCGTCGCCCAGCCAAGCTGTCGGGCCGCGGCAAGGCGGTGCGCGCCCGCCACCAGCAGCCAT
>RFNS01000232.1 GCA_009927055.1 Alphaproteobacteria bacterium
TGTCAAACCACTCGTACTTTCTCAACGACCGAGAGACGCAACGCTTAACCGTGGTTGCCAGGCCCGACGCCACGGGCCATCAGCGCAACGCCCTTTCGAGAGCACTCTACCGGGCGATTGACTTCGACCACTGGGATGCAGATAGCAACCCAAAAACCTCCCATTGCCGGTGGGTGATCGTGATTAAGACCAAGGACAAGAAATGACCGAGCGCGAACTTGCAAGGAACGCGGCGGATTGGATCAACCGAACGCCGCTCGATGTGTATCCGATGGTGCGGTGTCATCGAAGTTCTGAGTTGCCGAAATGGTACGTGACCGTGTACGAGCACAAGAACTTTTTCCACGGTGGCTACGACACCGACGCCGAGCTAATCGACCGCGCAAAGGCGATGGGCTGGATGCCCGATGAGACGACCGACGAACCGGCACGAACACCCATGTTCCCGCCGGATGAGGAAACAGAACTATGAGCAAAGAACTACTAGCCATCCTCCGCGAGATCGCGGACTCGACGAAATGCAAGCTGCCCGAGGGGTGGGGGTCAACAACTCACAACGGGGTTACTGCCGTTGGGTTTCGGCAAGACCTGAGATGGACCATCGTTTTTCATGATTCCATCGTGCAAGACATGGAGCACATTCTCGGCGTTCTCGGTCGCCTCATGCGGGCGATTGAGGGTGAGGGGAAGTGCCGGTTCTGGCGCGGGGAGCAAGGTTGGCAACAGCCGTATTGGTCCCTGGAAAACAAGGATCACGGGACAAGCAAAAAGTTCTACTGGGTTCTTGGCGACGTAGCATCTGAAGCCCTTGCCCTTGCGAAGTGCGTCCGCGCCGCGTGTGCTGTGGAGGTGGCTCATGTTTGACTCGATCATCCGCTGGTTTCGGTTGAAGTGGCTGTGGGCTGACGATCTGTGGTTCTTCTTGAACCGCCGACGCATCAAGCGAGATTTTCAGGCATTCAGAGCGATGCTTGAACGGCACAGAGACAAGAAAGGAGGCTCCGAATAACCACCTCGACCCCGACGCCGGGGTCGAGGTGGTTGCGCGTGACGCCTGACGGGAATGCGGTTCTGGTAGAGGTTGACGAAGCTCCCTTTTGGGGATGGTTTGATTACAAGGCCGACAAAGGCGACTGGCTCGAAAACGACCAACCCGGCACGATCTACTACCCCATCACTGAGGACATTCTGAAAGCGGCGGCGGCGATGGCTGATGCTATCGGCCATGAGGTGTGGAGTTGCGATCTTGAAGGACGCATCTGCCGCCTACCGCGCCGCAGTCGAAAAGGCGGTGAAGGGGTGAATAAAGGCGGCGAGACTTGACCCAGCCCATCACGCTTAAAACCGACGCCGCGCGGGAATATCTCGGCGTCTCGGATCACAAGTTTCGGGAGCTCCGCGCGCGTGGAATCATCGAACCTCTCCCTATAATAGGAACGTTCGCGGTGTCCGACCTTGAGGCGGTGCCCAGCAAG
>RFNS01000118.1 GCA_009927055.1 Alphaproteobacteria bacterium
TATATATATTATTAATATTAGTATTCCTATAATATTACTAATAATACTTGGAATTAGTCTCAAGCCTTTTCATGAAATACCAATTTCATAAAAAAATTGAAAAAAATATTTTATAATAAATACAAATAATAATTATTTATCACAAATGTATTTCAGTAAATACATAGCCCTTGTTATAATATTACTATTAATTAATAGTGATTATACATTAGGGCAAATCTTTAGGAGTGTATTTCCAACTTATATTGATAGATACAATCAAAAAAGAGTTATTGAATTAATAAAAAATATCAAAAAAGAAATTAATACTAAAGAAGAACATATTACATATTTAACAAATGTAATTACTACTAATTATTGCAAAGAAGGACAATATTACAATTTAGATATTAATTTTAAAAAAAACAATATTACTTGTAGTAATTGTCCTATTAATTATTATAGAACAAAAAATAACAATACTTGTACTAAATGTCCTCCTGGATATTATTCAAACGAAGGAGCAATGCATTGTATCAAGTCAAAAACAAATGATACTAATGTACATACCTTGTGCGAAGTAGGTACAATAGTACCAGATAATAAATTTGCGGATGAATGTTATAAATGTAATAAATGTAATAAAGAATATATGCCATACAAAAATAATAATGACAAATGTTTAATTTGTCCTCCTGGTAGTATTGTTACAAAAAATAGTAATTGTATTCAGTGTTCTGAAGGAACGTATGAAAATAATAATCAATGTTTTTATTGTGAAAAAGGAACATACGCAGATAGAAAAGGTATGGATAAATGCAAAATATGTGAAAATAATAAATCATTTTCATATTTTATTGACGGTGGTGTTAATTGTGATGATAGTATTATTTATACTATCAATGATAATATTAATAGTGCCATTGCCAATATTAGCTCGTATATGAATCTAGATATGAATTTAGAAACAGTTTTTAATCCATTGTCTAATATGCTTCAAAGTGGTACTACAATGGTTATTACTAATCGTAAGCCAATTATCGCTTCTATTACTGGTACAAGCATATTAGGTGTTTTTTTCTTAGGTTTCTTCTATTAAATATAAATCAATTATTGATTAAACAAATAATAATCCACTGCATTTTTTTTTAATATATCATAAAATTTATTAATTAATAATTCTTTTTCTAATGCCATTTTATATATATGTTGATCAACAGTTGATTCGTTTTTAGGTGAACAAGCTAAATATAAATATATTTTAACAATTCTTTTATCTTTATCAACATCTTTATGAGAACAAAAACGAACTGCTCTACCAATAACTTGATCTAATCTGGATGTATTCCAATATGGTTCTAAAATATGAACACTATTAACTCTTAATAATGATACTCCTTCTTTCATTGCAGGGGAACCTAAAATAATTTTTATTAAAGAACCGTTTTCATTATCTTTTTGATTAAAGATATCTTTAATCATTTCTTTATTTTCTAATTTTTCATCACCTGTCCATACTGCATAACGGTTTTTTCCTGTTCCATTATCAAC
>RFNS01000172.1 GCA_009927055.1 Alphaproteobacteria bacterium
TCTTGGCGATTTTGGATGTAAAATATTGTACGACTGACAATCGTGCAATTCTCGTTTAATTCTTATTCCAACGGAATCAGACGAAAATTTTTCACCCCCATTTTTTAGTGGGGGTCTTTTTACTTTACCTATGGAAGCATACAAATATCGTATTGATATAGAGGGTTATCCTTGTCAAAGACCGCGACTTGGTAAATTTGGCAATACTCACAATTCCCCTAAATATCATAAGCACAAAAAAGATTTGACATACTTGTTGAAAGCACTTCATATTCCGAAAAATGATTATGATTATGTGTGTTTAAGATTCTTTTATCCGTACCCAAAAGCAACACCAAAAAAAAATCGTATTGATAACGAGCCAATGCGATACAAATACGATATTGACAATTTGGTGAAAACTTTTTTGGATGCACTTCAAGATGCCGAAATCATTGAAGATGATAGGCGAATAAGTGGAATTTACGCAGAAAAATTATTCACCATATCCGATAATGGTTGGATTGATTTTGATTTTGAGTAAATTTGAACGCGACTAATGAAAGAAAACAATATTGCTTCAAATAAAATTTTTGAATCTTCTTTATCTCAATTGTTTCGTGTTATCGAATATGGAATATCACGAATTGGTTTGAGTAAAGTAATCGAAAGGTTACGCAGTTCCATAGATTTTGATGCCGATAATCAACACTCTTTGCATAACATAATTATAGAATGTTCTTGTAAAACATTTGGTGAAAATTGGGAATACATTAAAAGTAAAAAGAGATTGGGAGGCAGACAATTATACCTTGCTCAAACGATTGCCTTGTTATTACAAAAATATGCTCTATTTACGCAAATTGAGATTGCTAAAGTAATGAATAAAAACAAGTCAAGCGTATCGAAATATGTCCATAAGATGAATTTTTCAAATCCTAAATCAATGACAAGGGATGAAAAAGAATATTATGATAAGTTTCAAAAGATAGAAATAAGAATAAAGGAAATTCAAAGCAACTGATATGGAAGAAAAAAGAAGGAGAGGCAGACCACGAAAAGATGATTCGGGTGATATGATTGAAAACAATCAAT
>RFNS01000011.1 GCA_009927055.1 Alphaproteobacteria bacterium
TTTGGGTGGAAGGTTCGCCCAAGTAAGTGAGGAGAAACTGCAAGAGTTGGTAAATGATGGAAGTATAGACCCGAATCGCAGAATACCCGTTGAAGATACATCAGTCAGTATTTTTGAGTTTTTCCAAAATTACAATAATCAAGTTTCCGAAGCATCAAAAGTTGATAAAGATTTTAAGAAAAAAGTAAGACCTCCAATGATTCGTGTATTTACAAAGCACGGATGGGGATTAACCGATGAACAATTCTTGCTTATTGCTTTTGGTAAAGATGCCGTTATGAGAACAATGACATTGTATCAAATGAATAAAAGCATCAAAGGTTTAATAAATACTTTGTCAGAAGAAAATTCGGAAAGGGAAAAACCAAAATCTAAATCAACACCGCCACCAAAACCACCAAAACCAAAACCATCACAAAAAAGCGAAATAATTGACCCCAAAGATATAGAGGTTGTTGGCGAAGAAGATGATTATGATTTTGAAATTGACGATACACCACCAACACCTATAATTGAAAGAAATCAAGATGGAGTGGAAAAACTGAAAATAAATTTTGAAGATAACCCACTACGAGCAAAAGTTGATAGAGAACCCCCTGCGCCTAAAGTAGAGGAAACATTTATCAAAGGAGGCGAAATAAAAGACGATTTATCTATTTAGTATGTATCTACCAAAAATACTTGTCGCTACACCTACATACGAGGGTAAAAATTATTGTTTGCCTCAATTCATTGACAACGTAAACAATTTTACATATCCTAAAAGTAGATTTGATTTTATGATTTTTGATAATTCGGCTACACCCGAAAATGCAAAAATGATAAGCAAAACTATAAGGTAAATTGTAATTGGAAAGATTATAGAGGTTGTACTATTATTGAAAAACTTGCGCTAACGCACGAAGCAATTAGAATTTATGCTATCAATAATCATTACGATTATTTGCTACACCTTGAAAGTGATATTTTTCCGCAAGAAGATTGTATTCAGCAGTTGCTTTGGACAAAAAAGGATGTTGTCGGCATACCCTATATGCTACACGGGGGAGGGCAAAGAAAACTTGTAACGCAAGGAATTTCGGAAAAAGACATTCACAATACTGATTTAATATCATTTCTGAATTTAAGTTTTGTGCATCATTATTTTATGAATGGTCAAGTTCAACGATGTGGAACGAATGGAATAGGATGCACACTATTCAAATTAAGAGTATTGCGTAATTTACGATTTAGATTTGTAGAGGGGGATGATTCAGCACCCGATACTTGGTTAGTCAGAGATATGGCTTGTATGAAAATACCTTATTTCGTTCATACGGGATTGAGAGCGTTTCATTGGAATAAGGAAGAATGGCTTGAATATGCAAACCTATTAAAATACGATAAAAATGAGTAAAGTTCTTGAAATGAAAAAGTCAGACGAAAAAATTGTTTCTGATTTTATCAACGCAATCTATTCCGACAAACAAAAAAAATTCATACCTCCAAAACAAAAAATGAAGGAGGATATTGAACACGATGCAAAATATCTTATGGCATTAGGTGGTTTTATTGAAGAAGCGCAAAAAAGATTACAAGAATATATGCGCCTTAATAAAAGTTACGAAGCATCAGCAGTAAATGTCGAAATAATGGAAGCAATTGCTAAATTTCAAGCGAACAAAGGTCTTGTAATTGATAAGCAAACCACTACGACAAAGTTTTTTTACCTATGTACGAAAAGGAATTAACTGAATCTAAAGAAAAGTTTGAAGAAGTTGTTGCTAAAGTAAAATCGGCACTTGCGGTTGATACGGATGATGCAGAAACAAAAAAGATACAAGGTTATTTGCAAAAAGAATTTGATGAATACTCTAATTCTGAAAGCAAAGAAGATGAAGAATATAAAAATTATATGTACAAAATTTTCAAACGCTTATTGAATAAGCGAGAGGAAATCATTGTGGCAAAATGATAGGCATTGGTATTACAACATATAATAGACCCGAAATGCTTTTACAATGTTGTGAAAACATTGAAAGGTTTACTGATTCTCCCTATAAGTTACACATTGCAGTAGATAGTGATTTAGATAGGCAGGGAGTAGCAAAGCGAAAAAATGAATGTTTCAAGAATTTGCTTGATTGCGATTTCATATTTCTTTTTGATGATGATTGTTACCCTACCAAAAGCGGTTGGGAAACATATTGTATTGAGCAAAGCAAGAAAACAAATTCGCATCATTTTTGCTACAACAAAGAGCCATTTTACCAATTGCAAGGTCGTAGTTTCATAAATGGTACTGAATTAGAAATTTATGCTAATAGTGGCGGTGTTATGCTTTTTTATACAAAAGAAATTTTGAAAAAAGTAGGTGCTTTTTATGAGGGATATGATACTTACGGATTTGAACATATCGGTCATAGCATCCGCATATTTAGAAGCGGTTTATCTGCCGACTTGTTTTGTTGCCCAACGGATTTGAAAGATTACATTTATGCAAATGATTACGAAATTGAAAACTTTTTTGTCAATATGAGTAGCATAGAGATAGAAACCAAAAACGCTTTAACTTTGAAAAATAAAGAAATTTGCAGTAAAGAAGATAACAAAATATTTATTCCGTTTTAACAAAAAAAATTTATACAAAAAAATGGAAAAAGTGAAAAAAATAATGATGAAATTTACAAGCAGAAGCAGATTTCATCAACTTAAAGATTGCATATTAAAGTATTATCAATTTTCTGATGACACAAAAAATATGATATGGGTTTTTACCTTTGATATTGATGACGATTCTTTTAATGAAAGCGATTTCAAAAATTTTATGGATGCTCTAAATGTAGAGTATAAATATTTTTTAGATAAATCTGAAAACAAGATACACGCAATAAATAGAGATGTCAATAAAATTACTGATTGGGATATTTTACTGAACATATCAGATGACCAAATGCCTGTTGTAAAAGGATATGATTCTTACATACGAAAAGAGAT
>RFNS01000125.1 GCA_009927055.1 Alphaproteobacteria bacterium
GCGTCTGCCCCGACCTTCTCGTACTGTATCTCGACGTGCCAGGCGTCATCCCCGAGGTAGTCCACCGTGTACGACTCGGCTCGCAGCTGCACGTTTGCGCCGGGGTACTGCCAGAACATCAGCTGGCCGGTAATCCGCTGGTTGCAGTCAGCGTGTAGCGGCGTGTCGTCGGTGTAGCCAAACACCTTGTACGACCGCCGCATCGTGCTGGCAGCCTTCTTCCCAAGACGGTAGATCGTCGCGGAGCGGCTCGAATTGTCTTCGACCCATGTTGCCATTAGGCGGCCACCGTGTCAGCGTTATTGGGATCCGTGTTCGCTGCAATTCGATTCAGCGCGTCAAGTTGTTTCTGGTCGAGCGACGATCCGAAACCCATGCCACCCAGGGCGACCGACGAGAACGTCCCGGCTACCTCGGCCTGGCTTGGACCGCCAACACCGGCAGCGCCTGCCCCCTGCTGCGCTTTCTCTGCCGGGTCGATCGTCGCACCCTCGCCCATGAGCCGCTCGGTGGCGGCGTCAAGAGCGCCGGCGAGCTTGCCCTCTTGCTCGCTAGTCAGGCGACCCATTGACTTGAGCGTGTGGAACTCGTCGGCCAGTTCGCGGAGCCCGTCGAGAGAGCCGACGTTGGCGATGTTGGTCCCAAGGTCTTCAGCGTGCTGGGCGCGGCCTCGAGTTTCAGACTGCCCTCTGACAAGGTTATTGAGATTGGCCTCGGCTCCCATGGTCGCCGCCCGACGCTCTTCAGCACGGCTGGCGTTCTCGTCGAATCTGCCCTGCGCGGTGGCGTCGGCACCCGCCCGCATGGCATCGACGCGAGCCTGCGACTCGTTTGCTGCCGCTTCGTTTTCACTGGCAGCCGTCGCCATGCGACCAGCGACGCCAGGCCGTGCTAGCTCACGCTCGCGGGCGCGAGCCGCCATTTGGCTGTCGACCTTGTCGTTTTCTGCCTTAAGGTCAAAACCTTCTTTGAAGAACGATTGAATGTAATTCCACGACTTCAAGATTCCGGCCTCCAGCGTGTCCCACGACGCGAGCACGCCGTTGATGATGTTGTCGAAGGAACCCGTGAGGGCCGCCCCGATCGTGTTGGCCGTGGCCGAAAGCCCGGTCCACATCTGCTCCCAGACGACGGCGATCTCGGTGCCGGCGTAGGTGAACGTGTTTTGGAATGTGGAAATCCACGGGTCGACGTAGCCCATGAGAGCCTCGACGCCGCGAAGCCAACCGGCGAGGAGCCCTGCCCAGAGCACGTCCATTGCACCGGCAAGGTCGCCGGCACTGACGGCAGCGTAGATGCCGCTGAATGTGGTCGTGGCGGTCGTGGCTAGGTCGGACAGCACAACCATCCCATCGGCTGCCGCTTGATTCAGCCCGCCGCCGATCGCCTCTGCGATTCCTGAAAAGCCGCCCGCTGCGTAGACGGCAGCCGCACCAGCCGCGCCGAGGAGACCTAGCAGGATGAGAAGCGGAGCATTCGCCGCCGCCCATGCCGCACCACTGGCAACCGCAGAGGCGACGGAGGCAGTCGAGTAGGCGAGTATTCCGGCAATCGCTTTGTAGAACGACATGCCCACAAACGACACCAGGCCGGCGACGGCGTTGAGGGGGGCGGCCACAACGCTCAACGTCTTCAGGATCCCGCCGAAGGCAAAACTGGTCACTTGCAGCGACAACCCCAGCCCCGTGAGCGCACCGCCGACCGCAACCGCAGCCACGCCAAACTGGGCGATTGCGGCGACCGTCTCTTTGTTTTTGTTGGCGAAGTCCGCCAGGCCGTTGATAAGACCCAGCACAGGCTTTGCCAGTGCCATGACCGCAGGGCCAACGGCGTCCGAGATGGCGATGGCAAGTCGCTCCATGGCCGCCATGACGGCCATGCCAGCG
>RFNS01000241.1 GCA_009927055.1 Alphaproteobacteria bacterium
ACATCAAAAAATAAAATATAGATGTAAAGAATGTAAATGTAAAAATAATATTGATATGTTATTTAAAGCAGCTAGTGAAATATAATAAAAATTGATTTTTTTTATGTTAATAATATTTAATGTTTATATTTCTAAAATATGGATCTTGAAAAGATTATTAAAAAAAAACAACTATGTAAGCATAATCGTACAAAAAGTTGTTGTAAAGAATGTGGAGGAGCTAGTATTTATAAGCATCAACTGCAAAAAAGTATATGTAAAGAATGTAGAGGTGCTAGTATTTGCCAACATCAACGTATTAAAAGTCAATGTAAAGAATGCGGAGGTGCTAGTATTTGCCAACATCAACGACAAAGAAATAGAGGTGCTAGTATTTGCCAACATCAACGACAAAGAAATAAATGTAAAGAATGCGAAGGTGCTAGTATTTGTGTACATAAACGTAGAGAAAGTCAATGTAAAGAATGCAAATATGAAGATGGTATTAATATATTATTAAATGCAGCTAGTAAAATATAATAAAAAAAATAATTTTTTTATATTTTATTAATAAAAGTAGCTAATAAAATATAAAAAATTTAATTTTTATATAAGTTTTTAAAAAAATAACTATGTTAGTATAATTAGAATATGTATAAAGTAGTATATATGACTATCGACGTAAAAGAAATTAATGTAAAAAATGAAAAAAAATTGAATTTTAAAGTTTATCTAGATTTAATATAATATTATTTTATATATGATTTCAAAACAGACATTTGATAATAAATTAATAAAAAAATATAAATATTGTCATCATCAACGTCAAAAAAGTCTCTGTAAAGAATGCGGAGGATCAAGTATTTGTAAGCATCGTCGACAAAGAAATTTATGTAAAGAATGCGGAGGAAGTAGTTTTTGCCAACATAATCGTAGAAAAAGTCGTTGTAAAGACTGCGGGGGAGTTAGTATTTGTGTACATCAACGTAGAAAAAATGAATGTAAAGAATGTGGAGGAGCTAGTATTTGTGAACATCAACGT
>RFNS01000019.1 GCA_009927055.1 Alphaproteobacteria bacterium
TCATCAGTAACAGATCGTATAACAAACTTTGCATACAAAGCAAGCCTTCTTGAACAGTATCAATCTGATATAGCTTCCCTACAAACAGTATCCGGTAACGGAACTTTAGTTTCAGGAAGTAAAGCGGTGATACAGGCTAAGATTGATGATTTGATTGAGAAGTTTGATGGGTATGAGTACTACCTTTATTATGAATCTAGCTCTACTGCATGGCCTAAATCTAACTCTACTAAGCCATACACCCTATACTCTGTAACAAGTTCACAAGCTCAAAATTGGCTAGGAGGAATAGACATTACACCTAATGCAGTAACATCAAGTATACTGTATAGCGCATCACTATACGATTCTGATAATAAAGATGCAATTATTAATACAATCCCGGACTACCTCAAACAAGATGATTCAAATCTTCCTTACAGGACATTTTTGAATATGATAGCTCAGCACTTTGATAACATCTGGATTTATTTAAAGGATGTTACAGAGAGGTATGATGCTGAGAACAGTCTAACAAAGGGTATCTCAAGAGACTTAGTAGGTGATGCTTTGAGAGCTCTAGGTATTAAGCTCTACACTAACACAAGCATCTCAGATAACCTATACTATTCCATGCTTGCAATAAACCCTGACGGTAGTATTACACCACCAACAGGTAGCGAAAAAATAGACTACTACCTCCCCTATACAGCAAATGGAGATTATGTAATACCGCAGTTTATGGGTACGGATAATACAACACCTTTTTCTGCTGGAGATGCAATACCGGGAGATGATATCACTAAAGAATATTATAAAAGGCTCTACCATAACGTACCCTACCTTTTGAAAACAAGAGGTACCCAAAGAGGTCTTAGAGCACTCATAAACTGCTTTGGAATTCCGGATACGATTTTACGTATAAACGAGTACGGAGGGTCAGATAAATCTGCTACAACACCAGATCTAGTACAAAGAAGACATTCCTTAGCTTATTACAATACAGGCAGCTCTAATATACAGCTTCCCTGGAATGGACAGTATTACTACTATCTAAGCTCAAGCGTAAACAATGTATTTCCAGATACTATTGAATTTAGATTCAAGTCTACTGGAATACCTAGTAATACAAATATATCGCAATCCATATTCCAAGTAGGGAATGGTACAAACCTACAGTTCGGCCTAAACCTTGTATATGATTCAGGATCTGCTATACCTAGCAGTTCTTATCAGTACTACGGTAGTATGCATTTCTTCTTGATGAGCGGATCCGGT
>RFNS01000045.1 GCA_009927055.1 Alphaproteobacteria bacterium
GTCGCCTTCTTTGGCGAGGACCATATGGGACTTCTCCGGATGGTCTGGAGTCCTAACTGGCCGGTTTGGGATTAACCTGCGGATCTTGTCGCCTTCGGAGTCCATTGACGTTCGTACTCAATCGGTGAATGAGGTAATCGATCTTGGTCTTGTGGGGCGAGTGGCCGGCGTCCATCCACCGCAGCTCTTCAGGGTCGTTGACCCCGTCGTTGTCTTTGTCAACCAGCTTGGTCTTCATCCCAGTCGTCGTTGAAGAGGAAGTCGAACATCAGTAGATGGCTCCACCACGGAAGACGGCACGGGGTTGCGGGCCGGACGATTGGCGGGCCTGATCCAGGCGGGACAACAGGGCGTCAATCTCCATCTGCTTCATGGCGCGCTCATGCTCCATGCGGCGCATCTCACGCATCTGGGCGACACGGGAGTCGTTCTCGTCCTGATGGGCTTCCATGGTCTGGGCGATCATGTTGCCCAGGACGTTGCCTTGCTGGGCAGCGCCCATTGCGGCGTGGTAGGCACCAGACGATCCGTGATCCATCATGGGGGTCATTCCTGTGGCGAATGGTGAAGCGCGTCGGGCGGCCTGCTGACCCGTCACGCGGTCTTGGATCATGCCTTGCGCGGAGGTGTTTCTGGCAGGCTTGCGCGGAGGTCGGCCTTGCATGGCAGCCAACTGTGCTTCCGCAAACGCCTCGCGCTGGGCGCGGTTCTCTTCGTCTTGCTCTTCTTCACTCAGCAGGAACGGCCCGTCTGGCATAGTGGTCTCCTAAGAGATCACTGTCCCTTTTTGCGGGCATTGCGAATGGCTTGCCGGACGAGAATCTTGGCAGCCATGCGGACGAAGGGCAGTTTCCTCTTCGTCGCCTCCTCCTGGAGCCAGTCGCAGATGGTCTCCAGGTTCTTCTCACACCAGCCGGGTTCCTTTAACTCATTGGCATCCATGAGCTTGGCGCGGGTGTTACATGAACAACCGGGGGAGGCGACGATACCGACACGCTTCAGGAGGGCTTTGAGTTCTGTGCCTGGACCGTGACCGACGTCTTCGACTTTGGTTAGGCGAGGCTTGGCGCTGGGCTTGGGTTTGCTGGGATAGGCG
>RFNS01000035.1 GCA_009927055.1 Alphaproteobacteria bacterium
CGTCGATCGAGTCTGGTTCGCTGCTGATCCAGTGCTGGCGTCGGCCGGTCATGCGTCCACCTCCGCCGCTTGGTTCAGCAGCTTCTCGGCCTGCATCGCGAGCGTCACGCTGGCATCCTGGACGCGGCGTGCCGCCTCACGCAGCGCCGCGGCCCGGCTCGTCACCCATTCCGGCGTGAGCGGCCAAATCAGCGACGGCGCCCGAATCTCCTGCACGACCTGGGCGCCGTCACTCAGCGTGAGCACGACGCCGTGCTCGATCTCGCAGTGCACGCCAGTGTCGCGGACCTCGCGTCCGATCCAGTGACATCGCCATACGTGTGTGCCGTTTTCCATCTCATTCCTCCGGTGTGTATTGGCCGCGTATCGTGCGGCACCCGGCCGGCTCACCCGCGTGGATAGTTCACGAGCACCGACTGCACTGATACGCGCCTCTGAAGTGCTGTGGCGACCAATGACGCCGACGATGCGGCGGCGACTGTGGCCATGGCGGGCCTCTGTGTTCGTTGGGCCGTGGTGGCGGCCGACGCGTCTGGAGCACGCCGGCCGCCGATCCACGGCGTTGCTCACTCGTACCGACGCACGGCAAACCAGCCTCGCGGCCCGCGGGCCACGCCCTCGTCCACGATGCGATAGATGCCGCGCTCGGCCTCGCGGCTGAAACAGCACGCTCGCAGGGCGGCGCCTGCCGAGACCGACGAGAAGCCGATGCCCTCGCGGCGGCCTCCAGCGCGACCGCAGTGACGCAGCACCCCGGTGCGTGCCATCTGCTCGGCCGCCTGCTGTGCAGACACGGTGACGCTCTGCACGACCACCGTGTCGGCCGAGACCACGTTGCACACGAAAAGCATCAGCGTCATGAAGCAAAACCACCGCATATCTCACCTCCGTGGAGAGAGTGTCGATCCGTCACTCGCCGCCAGGCTCCGCTGCCGTGGCGGCATCACGATCAAAATGGGACGTCGTCTGGGTCGCCGCCGGCCGCAGCGGTCGCCGCCTTTGCCTTTTGGTGAGCGGTCCGTTTTGCGACGCTCTTATTCGGCGTCGGCTCGTCGCGGTTTTGCTGCCACACTGGAACCGCCTTCGGCTCGACGAATGCGTTGACGTACACCACGGCGGCGCCGTCACGCTTA
>RFNS01000165.1 GCA_009927055.1 Alphaproteobacteria bacterium
ACTAACATAAGAACCAGTAGAGGTCATTCTTTCACCATAAACATTAAAGTATCTTAGTATCACATAATTTATATTGTATAGTTTATTATACAGATAAATGTATTCTTCGCCTATGTATTTTTGTAGAGCATATGGACTAATTGGTTTAATATTTTCTTTTTCGTTGGTTGGAAAGTGTTCGCAGTTTCCATATACTGATGATGAACTACTATAAATAATTTTAGTAACATTATTTTGTCTCATACATTCTAAAATTTTAATAGTGGTATCAACATTGCTGTTATTTGATTCATACGGATAGTCTATCGAAAATTGAACATTTGGTAAAGCAGCACAGTGAAATACAGCATTGACTTCTTTAAAGTATTGTGATAACCTTTGATCGGAGTTAATGATAGATCAATATTAACAAAAGAACAAGACGCATTAATATTTTCTAATGATCCAGTTGATAGGTTATCTAGTACAATAACTTCGTGACCATTCTGTATTAATTGGTCAACTATATGACTTCCTATAAATCCAGCCCCACCAGTTACTAAATATTTCATATAAACTCTAACTCCACTTGACCATCTTTTAAGGTCAAATAAGAACAATCTTTTTCTGTCCAGCATCCACTATTAGTATACCACACAGAATGGCTTTTGTCAATGATCGGATGATGAGTATGCCCTAAACATACAACGTCAACACCTTTTGATACTGCATATTTACGAGAACTATTAATCATATTTTCTGTGCATCTTAAATAGATTTTGGATCGATTCTTTATAAGTTTAGGTAGGAATCTTTTATCGAATCTTTGGATTGTTCTATATAAATAATCTGCTACCTTTGTTGTTTTAGGATACTTATATATAAAATCATCAAACTTATCGCCATGTAAACATAATACTATTTTATTTCCACTAACAAAAGAGTATTCGTCTTTAAAATCTACTCCTATTAAGTGAGAAATAATCTCAGCATCGCCGTCATGATTTCCTCTTATCCAAACTATTTCGGTATCTTTACTCAATGTTCTAAGCAAAGATAATATATTCCAATGATTCTTTTTTAGTCTGCGAAAGTCTAAATTATCAAATAGGTCGCCATTGATAATTAGTCTATTTGTTTTAGAATCTATTGACTCTAAAAAATCATATAGTTTTTTGCTTTCACAAACATCACTACCCAAGTGGATGTCGCTAATTATAATAGCGTCATTCATATAGTGTATAAACAAAAAATCCAACAGAAAATACTATGAACGCTACTGTTATCATTGTATACATATTAATCTCCTTGTTTTAATTTTTGATTTCAATTAACGAATCGTATTCTTTTACTTTTAGATCTGGAAGTTTAAACTTATTATAACCCAAAAAGACTTGGCTAGTAATAACTCCCATTCCGGTAATGAGAGTTATAACTAAACCAACTATAAATATAGTAAAATTACTCATTTGACAAGATTTCCTAAACTAAGAATACTAGGAACCCAAAGTCCAACGAAAATGGCCTGATCCCTATTAACGTCCCCATCTCCAAGAAACCATAAAGTTACACTAAAAACAAAACTAGCAAACGCAGCAACCACAAAATAGCCACAACTCTTCATATAATTAACCTTTCTTTAAAAAGTATCCCTAATTTCTCTCAGTATTTTTCGTGCCAACGCGGCACCGCCAACTATCCTACCTTCATTATAGTCATCAAGACCATAACCAACAGTTGATTCTCTATCTTTTTGATCTTGTATAGCCTCTAAACAAAGTTTTTCTACTATACTTTTAAGTTCATAATATTGTTTGTTAATCATAAATCAATATTGACTTCGTGAGCATTAAGTAGTCTATAAAATTCTTCTCTAATTTTATCTAAAGCGTCATTAGCATCTTTAAAATTATGATCATATTTATGCCATGCTCGTAACTGCTGACTAAATTCCCATAAAAATGATTGAGTCTTTAATGACTTGCTCATTATCTCATATTCTCTTTGATCTTCTGGAAGGTTGAATTCAAATATAGCCCTCATCATTTGCTCCAAAATGTTTCATAACTCCATCACGAACAACAAATATTTTTACTTTACCATTAGAACGAATATAATCACGCCCACCATCAATCATATTACCATTATCGAAACTTTTATAATCGTGACGATGAACGCTATATTCTAGATTTCCCTCATCATTTTCTACCATACCGAAAGTGAAATTTTCTACTTGATCAGCATTGGCTATATATGGTTTATTGTTAAGGAATAATATCGCAAAATATTTGTTACCAAATTCTGGATGCGGAGTTTCTCTGTAAAATACATCAGCAATTCCATTATTAAATTCTGTAGTACAAACGTGTTTAATTGGTACTCCATCCTTTTCAGAATAGAGTTTACAAACTTTGTCAGTATCAGTTATTGGACAATGTTTAATTAGCATAGTAAGTTCTTTCTTTTAGCCGGGGAACTCTGGAGGAATCCACTTTTCATCTTTATTCCTACAATTATTACATAGTGTAGTTATCCATCCTCCCTTATTGGGTTTGCCACTATTACCACAAACTTCACAAACTTTGTAACTGTATTCTTCTGCCATGCCCACAACACCTTCTACATAATCATCTCCACCACTATAATAGATGCGAAGACCACCAAACTTTTCTTTTATCTGATCAAACTTAACAGGAATATATTCTAGGTCTGATTGATCATTTTCTTTATTATTCTCATTTCTAATCCTTACTCTGTCTGCTATATTCTTCTCATGCTGGAAGATTCTCCAACAAACAGAAGATAATAGTTCATACCATCCATTATTACATTCTATGCCCCAACACATACATGATTCCATATGAGATTTGGTTCTATTGGAAAATAAGTTTGGGTATTTTTCAAATAGGGTATTTTGTAATTCTTGATCCATAATCTCAAACCTTGTTAGAACTGTGTATAATATCTAATTTTGACTTGTTAACTAGTCTAGCAAAATAACTTCCACAAATTCTTTTCTTAATAAGTTGATCTTCTTCAAATTCACAGTATAGGTTTATTCTATACTTATCATCATAAACATTTACGATTTTGTTACCAATATAGTTTTTAGGCTTAGAGATTTGCTTAAACAATAATCCTTCTACTTGAAGTTCCATTAGTCTTTCTCCACATTAGTCATTAAAACAAACTTTGTTGCATTGGTTTTTTCGTCTGTGAGAAAATAAGTGTCACAATAATTTATTTCATCATTTGCGGCATCATAAACTTTTACTTCTCCCTGCCAATCAAAAGTTCCATGCTTACTAATACTATTTGCTTGTTCGTGCAAAAAATTGTA
>RFNS01000123.1 GCA_009927055.1 Alphaproteobacteria bacterium
ACATAATAAATAAAATATATGTCTACAACTTCGATATTTATAATACCACGTACACCGTTTTCAACAAATTGGAGAGACTCTTCTAGAACAACGCAATGAGTGATCAAATTATAATAGATATTACACCTGCTCCCGTAGAACCTGTTATTGTTAATATTGGTCAAAGTCCAGTTATTTCAGTAAATATTTCAGTAAATGGAAGATGTGGGGCTGTAACACTTACAAAAGAAGATGTTGGATTGGGAAATGTAATCAATACAAGTGATTATCTTCCTTTGAGTGGAGGTTTGGTTACTGGAACCATAAGTGCTAACAACACAATTTATGATAATGTAGGGAATTCAACCCAATGGAATAAAGCCTATAATGTTGCAACAACTTATCAAAGTGCTTCTGGTTCTTTTGCTACTAATACTTTATTACAAAGTACTTCTGCACTCTTAACACCTTTAACCCTTACTAATACTTTATCAAGTCAGCTAGTTCTTAATACAGACTTTGATTCTTATAAGACAAATGTTGCTTCTGCTACAGCTACTTTATTGCCTATTGCTGGAGGTACCCTTACTGGTAATTTAACAGTCAATGGAACAGTTAGTGCTTCAAGTACTATCTTTAGTGGTAGCAGAAGAGCAGTAACTACCAACACTACAACAGTTCCTGGAACAAGTGCAGTTACAAGTATTTTAGCAGTTTCTGCTTTACCTGTTGTTCAAGAAACTGGGGTATTATACATTGTAATATAACATGAATCTTGCAACAGCTAAAACTATAACACATAATCAAAATGTTGCTAAAGAGGCTTGGTTAAATGGCTCTAGAATTTGGTCTAATAATTTATCTCCAGCAAGTATTTGGACTTTTCCTACACCACCTTCAGGCAGAACTATTACAATGTTTTCAGTAACAACATATCCTTCTGGAACAATTTTAGTAGATTGGGGAAATAACACTTCAAATACTATAAATTCAGGTTCTCTTGTAAATAAGACATACTGATTATAAATACTATAAAATGGCAACAACCTCTATATCCATTACACCTCAATTTGGAAACAATACAGTTACAGCTATTAAC
>RFNS01000309.1 GCA_009927055.1 Alphaproteobacteria bacterium
CCTGGGCCTGCACCTGAACTGTTCATTGCTGGTGCGCTTCCGCCTCCACTGACCGGGCTAGTAGCACTTTGGAACTGCTGCTCTGAAATCTTTTTCACCTGCACCAATGCCGCTGCCGCTGCGAAGCCAGCCAAGATGAAGTTGAGTGGTGGTGGTGCGCTTGATAGCGCCTTTTGCACTGCCACTGCGCCGTCGATGATCGCAGTTCCCATCTGAGCCTTTTTGTTGATGTCAAACGCCCGCTTCTGCGCCTTTTCGCTTTTGCCGCTGAATAGTGAAACAATATCGGCGATTCCTTGCAGTGTTGCCTTCACCCTGTCCACGCGGCGTTGTGCGCGCGTGTCGCGCAATTTCTCTGCGGCCTCTTCCTCCGACAGCAGTTCTTTAACGCCTGCCCTTTTTATCGCAATTATCTCCTGATCACTTCTTACCGCCTTCTGATTCAGTATGTCGATGGCGTTGGTGAGTGTTTGATATAGGAAGCGCTCTTGACCTAAGACGGGCATGTATTGCTGCGTTATCCTTTCCGCAGTTTCCTGGACCTTTTGCGTTCTTTGATCCTGTACTTTATTCAGCTCAATCAACGCGATTTTGACTTTGTTGATGTCGCGTGCCACTTGCTTTTGCTGCTCTACCTCTAATTCGTTCAATTCCTTGCCTCGTGCGGCTTGCATCTCCATCAGCTGTTGCTCATTGGTCAGCATCGCCAGGCGCTCATTGTATAGCTGCCTTTTTAACTTATTCATCTCCTTCTCACTTTTCCCTGCCGCTTGTGCCGCCTCCAGCTGATCACGTTGCGCCAATGTCAACTCCGCCCTGCTGTCTAATCCTATCGTCCTAGCGCGTTCTAGTTCGTCGTTGTACTTCTTCTGCGCATCCGTCGCATCTTCAGTGGCATCCTTGGCTGAAAACAACTTCTGAGCTAGGACTCCCAATGCAACCACAACAGCGCCAATGCCAGTCGTGACCAATGCAATTTTGAACAACCGCAATGCACCAGTGCTAGCACCAAT
>RFNS01000010.1 GCA_009927055.1 Alphaproteobacteria bacterium
CACAAGAAACCGAACACGATGCATTGGTATAGCTGCCCGACAGAGAGCCCGAGGTGCAGGTTCGCGTTTCAGATGTACAGCTGGGACAGGCCGACGTTGCCAAAAAAGCTGTGGCCGTGCCCCCATCATCAAGAAGACTGCCCCACGGCGTATTACACCGGTTGGTCCACGCCGAAAAAGGCATGGGCACCTGCGCGTGACCCGCCGATGATGCCAGCAGCAAAAACATCATGATGGCCGCAAGACATCGTGGCACGTTCATCAATACCCTCTGATCCATGCCACATAAACATCGGTGCCAGCACGAATAAACGAATAAACCGTGTGCTTGGTGCTTGTGGCGGCGCCATGACCAACCGGCATCTTAAAGGTAAGGCCCGTCTGGCTGAAAGAGCAGGTTGTGGCGCTGGTGCCTTTGACAATAAGGGTGTAAGAGCCCCCATCCTTCATGTTTGTAAACGTAAAGGCGCCGCAGCTGGCGCTGGTATAGGCCACATTGCTGGTTGCCCAATCAATGCTGGTGGAAGACCCCGCATTATTAACAGTGGTCACAATATCGCCCGTCACTTCCAGCCTCGCACCCGGTGATGCCGTGCCAATGCCCACACTGCCGGTGCTGGTAACGCGCAAACGCTCGGCCCCGCTGGTGACCATCGACACCGCGCCCGACGCCAAGCTGGCCAAGCCCGTCGTCGCATCGCCGCTGGCTTGCGGGTTGGTGGCCCCTGTGGTGGTGCCGAGGGTTATGGTGCCGCCGCCAGGTGTGGCCCACGCGCCATCGCCCCGCAAAAACGTGCTGCTGGTGGCCGACCCTGTGGCGCTGATTTTACCCGTGGTCACGCTGCTGTTCGCCAAATCGGCCGCCGTAATCGTCGCATCCAGTATCTTCGTTGTCGTCACCGCATCACTCGCCACATCGGCCGCCGTAATCGTCGCATCCAATATCTTCGCGCTGGTCACCGCATCACTCGCCACATCGGCCGCCGTAATCGTCGCATCCAATATCTTCGCGCTGGTCACGGCATCATTGGCTAAATCGACCGCGGCAATCGTCGCATCCAATATCTTCGCGCTGGTCACCGCACCGGTGGCAATGGTCACCGCACCGGTGTTGGTGATGGTCGCATCGCCGCTCACCGCCACCGCGGTGGCCGCGTTGCTGGCATTGCCCACCCAAATGTAACCGTTGGTCAAGCTTGGCAAACCACTCGATGAACTGCCGCCGACATTGCCCGCAGGTATTGCCGCCCCCACCACCGAGGCAAAAACAACCGCATCGCCTTTCGCCTTGCCGCTGACATGCAACCTATAGCTGGGGGTTGTGATGCCAATGCCCACGCTGCCGGTGCTGGTGATGCGCAAGCGCTCAAGGCCCGTGGTCACGATGCTGACACTGCCCGCCGCCAAGCTGGCCAAGCCCGTCGTCGCATCGCCGCTGGCTTGCGGGTTGGTGGCCCCCGTGGCTGTGCCCAAATTAATGGTGGTGCTGGCGCTGACTGTGGGGGCTTCCCACGCGCCATCGCCGCGCAAAAATGTGCTGCTGCTGGGGGTGCCCGTA
>RFNS01000009.1 GCA_009927055.1 Alphaproteobacteria bacterium
AAGTGTTTGTGGAATATTTTCATCATAATAACAGATATATGTTTGTGTATCTGTTACATCCAAAATTGAATGAAGTTCTATTTTAGTTTCATCAGGAAATACGCAGTACTTTTTCATTTTTTTTATTTTATCACAACTTGGCTTTTTGTCTATAACAAAATAAGTATTAAAGTGAAATTTGACGCATTAGTAGAAAATCTTTTAAATCCAAACGTTTTTGTAATAGTTAGTGGGTTACATGGTGATGAACCTGCTGGAAATACTGCTGCAAATTATTTTAAAAATCTCCCAAACGTAAAAGTTTATTCTAATTTAAATAAAACTAAGAAAAGAAGATTGAATGGAAAAGATCCCAATCGTCATTTTGACACCGATGATCAAAACGATTTACAAGACAGACTTCTTTCTAAAATAGAAGAACTGAACCCAACACTTGTTATCTCTTTACATGAAGACGATGAAGTAGATGGTGTTTATGCTTATTGTTCTCCAGAAATTGAAGACAAAGTAAAAGGTGCTTTAATGAAAAGTAAAATCCAACTGGCAGTAAAAGCACATGGGGATGTTACAGATCAAGGTGTTATTTCAAACGGACAGCAACCTTATAAGGGAACTTTAGAACGAGCATTGAGAAGGAGAAATATTCCATATTGCACATTGGAAACTCCTTGTGCTGATGAAGAATTTGAAACAAGAGCAAAAACTCTTATTTCGATTGTTAGTGATTTGATTGTATAAATATTATTATGACCAAAAAAGATAAAACAATGATGGAACTAGCATATTCCCAAGTGTGTGAAAATTATATGCAATTTGCTCACAATCAAAGAATGGGACAACAAACACAAAATCAATTTTTGGATGCAATTGAAAGAATTAATACAGAAGCTAAAACCAAAAATTTACAACAAAATAATTTATATGCAAATCTTAGCAATATTTTAAAACACTTCCAAATGATTCTTTCTAGAGGAGGAATGCCTAATTTTAAAACTGACAGAGAACTAATGCTTAAAATGCAAGAAGTAAAAAAAATATTATCAATGGATCAACAAACAATAAGTCAGTTCGATCCAAGAAATATTCAAGCATTAAAACAAGCTATACAAGCGTTAGAACTTAATAGATAAAAAGATATTTGTCTGCTTTTTCTGAATCGCCCATAGATTTTGTGCTATAGCATCCAGAAACAAATAAACAAATACTAACAAAGATAATAGTATATAATAGTTTTTTCATAATAATAATAATTACATTTAATTTTTGATACTTTCTAACTCTCTGTGACAATTTGCACAGACTAATATACACTTTTTTGCTTCTTCTAAAGCCTTTTCAAAACTACGAGTTAGACCACTACATCCTAAACTAAATTTTTTATTTTCTGGATCTAAATGATGAAATTCTAAAGCACCGATATATTTTTTATATCCACAAATTTTACACTCTCCACCAAAAAGTTTTACTAATTTTTCTTTTATACTTTTTCTTCTTTTAGAAACATTATTAGAACGACATTTTTTACACCTGTAAGCATTTCTACATTTTTCTAAAATATGTTCTGTTTGGCCGTGATGTTTGCATTCTTTAATTATATGTTTTTCTTTCATATAATTATTTATCCTTTTGGTATAACATACCATGTTATACACTAGAGGTAGGATTCGAACCTACAACCAGCAAATTAACAGTTTGCGGCTCTACCTTTGAGCTACTCTAGTTTTAAAAAATTTTCGGCTGTCTTTACATACCATCATTTTCCTTTCGGAATCAAGCACG
>RFNS01000212.1 GCA_009927055.1 Alphaproteobacteria bacterium
TTATGTATGCAGCTTCTTGCTCGGCAGCGGTTGCGTCTTCGTTGTCTATAAAGATCGGACCAAGGACGTACTTGGTGTACCACTTACCATCAATCTGTTCTACCCCTTGACGCATGGAGAATTGGTAGTGATTTTGTGGTGTGGCTTGTGGACCTTCAAATACAACGTCAGCACCGAGGGCTTCAAGCACTTCGTCAGTAGTGCGATCCCATGATGGACCGTTGTTGTCTTTAGCCCAGCGCCGGAGTTCGTCTTCCAGCATCACTTGGCCTGTTGATCTAAGTCTGATTTCCATAATTGTTCCTTATGCGTACTTGTAGAACGTAGCAGTTGTCGCGCCACAAGTTCTGATTGCATGTTGCGCGGTGCATCCAGTTTCTTTAACCATCCGAATCGCTGCCAATGCCTTCTGTTTTGCTTCTTGCTTCCATCCGTCAAGCCGCAAATCACTCATTGACAGCCCAAATTCAGGAAGATACTTCTCAAGACTTTTGCGAGAGATTTTGAAAATCTTTAATTCTCTGACAACATCTTCACCCGCTATCTTGAACATTCTTGCAAACTCAGCCACTCGTTGTCGAGCAGATTCCTGCTGAACACTCTTTGGCATCTTTAAGCCTCTAAGACTCTCCCACTCAGGCGTGTAGTCCAGCAAAGTGTTTGCCCCGACTTCATACTTCTTTGCAAGGCTTTTAATTGACGCTCCAGCATAGCGCTCGTCAAGAATGTCAAAGATGTATTTGCGTGTACCGTTCTTGATAGCCTCGGAGATTTTGGCGGCAGACTCTGGTGTGTGAGGCTTCCAAATCTTAGGGCCACCAAATGTTTCAAAGTGGCAGTTGTACAAGTATTTCTTGTCGCAATCAAAGGCTGCAAACCACTCGGCTTCTTTCTCATTGATGCAGTCCGAGGGTGCAGAATCCACAACCTTGAATTCAAACGCGGCTTCACCGTGTTTATTAAAAGATGCTTGCAGTCTAGGGTTGCCGTGAATGCCTCTACGCAACTCAGACAAGTGCCCACGCTTTCGCGCAGCAGGATCGTTTGTCCTGCCAATGTAGAACTTCCCCGAGTTCTTGTTCTCAATGACGTAGATGTATTCCATCAGGCAATTGCAAGCGCGATGTAACTCGCTCCATTGATGTTCACATTGTTGCCGGATGCTGCGGTGACTTGGAAACCGGTGGAGGTTGTGTCAACCCAGTTTGTTCCAGTGACTTCCGCTGCAGTAGAGTTCAATAAAAGGTACGGGTCTGTTGATGACGATAGCCCCCTGCTTGAATCCCAGACGTACCAATCGCCCGTAGAGTCAGTTCTTTTTATTAGAACGAACCGACTTCCAGCAGCAAAGCCGCAGTTGATCGTTTGAAGCGTACCCGTGCCAGTAAAATTTGTCACCTTGCTTACGCCAGCGCAGGTAGCAAAGAGGTAGGCAACGTAGTTTACAGAATTGTTAGTTGTGTTGTCACTTAGCGTAATAGTTGATGAATTTAATGACGTTACAAGTGTGCCGACATAAAAATAATTTGTATTAAGGTTATAAACTTGATTTGATGGTCCATAAACGCATTGAACACTCCAGTTATTATCAGTAGTGGTTGCCCTACTTTTAAAGATCAATAATTCTGGTGCAACAGCTAAATTATGATTTAAAACCCTGTTTCCTACCGCCGTCCCCGTGTAGCACACCACATCAAAGAAGCCGGGGGCGCGGAGGAAGGCGTAGTTAACAAAAGCCCTGCCACTCTCATTAACGTTAATGCTTGTGCCAACAGAAAACCCGTTCATTGTATAAGCGGAAACCGCACTGGAGTCACCACCCTCGCCATTTGTTGCGTCAAAAAGAAGGTACTGATTTGCTCCACGCAGTCGGTCAGTAACCCACCAATTAAACACCCCTGTTCTTGCTCTTGGGATAACCCAGTCTGGCGGGAACCCTACAGTGCTGATGGTGGCGGCAGAGCCTGTACCAGTCCTAGTAATAGCGTTGTAAACACTCGTCCCACTCGTCGGCACTTTCATCGGGCCGCGACGGATGGCGATGTAGATGTAAGTAGATGTGTTGGTGTTGACTTCGCTGCTAGTTGAAACGATGTTAAATCCGGTAGCTGTGGGGCTAACCCAATCAGCAGTGGCTTCAGCATCCGATGTGTTAGCTTCAAGAAAAGCATCCGCAGAACCGACAGGCATGCCTCGCATGTTGTCAATTATGTTCCAGTTGCCCGTGCCACTAGCGTTTTTTATCATCAACCACTGAGGCTCATACCCAAGCGTGACTGTTGGTCCTGTTGCAGAACCATTTCCCGTATAACTCCCACACGAAATCACATTGTCCGTACCCGTCAGGCCAAAGCCACCTGCGTCGTGGGCGAAGAGGTAGGCGACGTAAGTGTCGCCGCCGATATTCAAGTTGGCGTTACCAACGGTAAAGTTCGTTGAAGACGTTGCCCAAGACCCAGCGGAAGCGGTAGCCGCAGCCGTAGTGTTCAGAAAAAGAACGTTATCGTTCCCTGTGCTTCTGTGGTAAACGTACCATGAGCCTGTGCTATTTGTTCTTTTGACTATGATCGCACCGGGATTGCTACCCAAGTTGTGGTTGATCGTTTGGGTGGCATTTCCGTCCCCCGTATACGTCACCACATCAAAGAACTTCGGCTGCTTGCGGAAGGTCCATGAGACGTAGGTATTGCCGTTCTGGTTCATGAAATTGCCAGCGGTGAATCCGTTGGAATTAAATGAACTAACATCACATGAAACGTCATCGCTACGAATTGCAGCGGCGCTAGTGCTATCGGAAAACAATGTGCTTCTGTTTCCTCTTGCGGTGTCAACCAAGCGATGGGAGCCAGCAGCGCCACGATCTTTTAACCAGACAAGTGCGCCTTTGCCACTTGTATCTATTCCGTTGACGATGGGTTGGGTGTAAACAGGGGCTGTATAAGCGCCTGTGTAGAGGTAAGTGGAGAAAACGTCTTCGATATAGGTCGCGGAAGTCTGTTGGGCGAACTCGCCAAACCCCTGAGCTGATGCTGCGCCGCGTGTTGCTACTAAAGGCATCGTAATTCCTTTAAGCGAACTTGGTCTGTGAAGCTAAAACAGTAAATGTAGCCGAAGCGGTCTTGATGATGGTGTATGAGTACACATCAATGGAGCTTGCATTACCTGCTGACCATGCAGTGCCGCCTTGGTATTTAGGCGTGACCGACGAACCGTCCACTTGCACTGCGCTGTTGTAATAAGCCGTTGAGCCTTGAGTCACAAGAAAAGCAACCGTCATTGACTCGCCCGTACTCATCAAGGTATTAAGGCTTGTGCCGCTTGAACCACGGAAATTCACTGTCCAGTTTGCAGATGCGTTGCTGGTGTAGTAGAGAACGGATTGTGTCGTTACGTCGTAATTGATCGTG
>RFNS01000286.1 GCA_009927055.1 Alphaproteobacteria bacterium
TACACCGAAGAACTGAAGAAGCGGAACATCCGCTCGCAGATATCGGGCTTCGGTTTCACTCCAGGCTCTGACGACATACCGGCCCGCACGGCGATGATGCGGAAGATGCTCCACATCCAGGGCGACGGGACCACGCGGTTCAAAGTCTTGGAGGGCGGCTGCCCAAACTTCCTGCGGGAGATTAAGCGCTACCGCAAGAAGACCACCACGGTCAACGGTCAGGTCTACGTGACCGACGAACCGCAGACGCGCGGCGAAGTCCACGCCTGTCAGGCCGCAGAGTACATGTGTGCCTACGAACCCAAGTATCACAAGCCCCCCAAGGTTACCGGGCCAGAGCCTTGGTGGGTGAAGTATCTGGCCGACAAGCGCCGTCGCCAACAAAAAGAAGACGACGGCGTTTTGTACCTCTCTCCGAAAGGGAAATACCAATGAGCGATTTCGTCATGCCCAAGGCCGAACTGGGTGACTTCGTCCTGTACCAAGCCCATGAGGGGGCCAAGCCGGTCCCAGCCCTGGTTACGGATGTGTCCGCCCGCACTCTCACGCTGTGGGCCATCGCCCCCGGCTACGGTGGTACGGAAAAGCCGTCCGTCCACCATGTCGATGACCCGGGCGTGAATGAGTTCCCGGCGTGGAAGTCCTACGGCTTTTGGCAGCACAAGCCGGCCGGGCAGTTGGCCATCCTCTCGGAACGTGTCGCCCTGCTGGAGAAGCGGGCCGAAAAGGACACTAAGAAGTAGGAGTGCCCATGGCAGAAGACAATCCCCTCCGGCCGATAGTCGCTACGTGGCTCAAGAAGATTGAGCTTGCGCAGAAGCACAAGAAGCCGTTCTCGGACGACGCAAAGGAGGCGATGGGGTTCTACGCCTCCGATCCGGAGGCCATGTGGGGGCCTGAACAGGCCCGTGCCTACGCCAAGGGGATTGATCTTCCTGCCGTTCGCATCTGCGTGAACCGCGTTTGGGAGGCCGTTCGTCTTTTTACGTCGGTCATCCATCACCGGAATCCCACCCGGGCAGTGACGCCGAAGGACTACCCGGTGGTCCCGGCGCCACTCCTGGGTATTTTCCCCCAGCCGCCCGTGCCGCAGATGGGGCCCAACGGACCTGTCATGGGGCCGGACGGCCAGCCGGCGATGATGCCCGATCCGGGGATGATGGCTTACCAACAGGGCATGCAGCAGCAGCAGTTCTCCTACGAACGCCGCAAGATCATCGCCGCGCTTCTGGAGCAGTACCTGAACTACACGCCCAACGAACTGAACCTGAAGCAGCATTCCCGCAAGGTTGTGGAGGAGGCGTTCATCAAAGGCGCCGGGGTGTGGTGGCACGAACTGTACTCGCCTCCTGGAAGTGCGGTGAAGTTTGCCGGATCGTTCTACGACTCCGTGGACAACCTTGTCTGGGATCCGGATGCGGACGAGTTTGAGGATATTCGCTGGTGTGCCCGCAAGCGCATTCAACCCATCGATGAAGTAGCCGCAAAGTTTGGCCTGTCTCGCGACGATCTTAAGGGCCACATAGAGTCCTACTCGTCCAGGGTGGATGAGAAGGAACGCGGCTACGAGACCAAGCGCCGCAACGGCCAGACGAACGACATCGTCTGCTACTGGGAAATCTATTCTAAGACCGGATTCGGTGACCGCCTGAAGGACGCCGACAAAGACCTCCGTGGCAAGTTCGACGCCATGGGGCCCAACTGCTATCTGGTGGTCTCGGAAGGCGTGGACTTCCCGTTGAACATGCCGCCGGCCATGCTCCAGGAGCCGGTCGATGAAACGGGCATTTCCCAGCAGATGTTTCTGGCTGCCCAGTGGCCGATTCCGTTCTGGGCAGAACCGGGCGGCTGGCCGTTCACCTTGCTCGCGTGGCACGG
>RFNS01000142.1 GCA_009927055.1 Alphaproteobacteria bacterium
GTTGGCTTCGCGGTACAGAACGAGGGCGATCGCGGAGTAGCAGGCGAGATCCAGCAGCGTGTCCTCGACGCCATCGAACTCGGTGCGTCCGCGTCGGAAAAAGGCTTTCAATCGGTGCATCTTGTCCGACATGCGGAGGATGCACCCCGCCCAAGCCGGCATGTTCACGACGTCGGCCGACGACCGGATATTCGCGAGCGCGTCTTCGTCTACGCCGTAGTCCAACGTCTTAGCCAGATGAAGCGCCTTGAGCTCCTCAAGCACCGCGAGGAACTCGCGGGAGCCGGGGCGTAGGCCGCTGGTCGGCTCCGCCGCTGCCAGAACCTCGACAGTTCGCCGCTCGACAGGCTCGGCCGCCTGCGGCTCGCGGAGGTTGCGTTGCAGCTGCCGATGCCTCTCTGCCACCGCGGCCCACGCGGCCTCCAGCTTGTCCGCGTCCTGCACACGCACGGGCTCGGGATCACTGAACGTCGCCTCTTCGGCCGGCTCGGCCGGGGTCAGCGTGCAGCCCGCCAGCCGTGCTTCGACCGCTTGCCGCACCGCGTTGTTAGCCTCTTCAAGTTGTGTCGCCATCCGCTGCCGCTCCTTCAGTAAAAGAATCACCCATGCCGCCAATGTTCCGCTCGTGCCCTGCCACCACGTCGCCTGGAATCGCCGGGCCGCACGCTCGGCACTGGAGACGTCATCGAGCGTCAGGCTGTATGTCACGACGTCCGCACCTTGCCCTCGGCCGTGATGCGGAAGTTCTCGACGTTGAACTGCGAATCCGGCTCGACTGTCACGGTGGCAAAGCCCCAGTTCCACTTGTTCAACCGGGCGAACTCGGGCCGCAGGTCACACAGGCAGCCAGTCGACCAGCAAAAGACCTCACTGCCCCACATATCCGGTTCACAGTGCCCGCTCGTCCGGTGGCCGTGGCCTTCGAGCACCGTATGGTGCAGCCGCATGAACGCGCCGCGAGCCTGATTCACGGGGCTGCTGATGCCCTTGCCCTTCTCATGCCCGTGCAACACCGGCAGCTTGCCCAGCATGATCGGCCGCTGATCCTCGACGAGCGCG
>RFNS01000195.1 GCA_009927055.1 Alphaproteobacteria bacterium
GCAAGTTTGGAAACTTGCGGAAGTTAGCGGAATTTTTGCGCGAACAAGAATCTTATCGCGGTGAATTGCTTGAAAATTTATTGAAGTTCAGTTGGAATAGTTTTCACAAATTAGTGGAAAGTATTGACAACAATTATTTGACAATTGATGAATGGTTGGAAGGTGATTATACAAGTGATGATGATTACTATTATTCATCGAATGATTATGTCAACACGCGAGAAGGTACAATTGAACCGAAAGAATCTTGTAACTATTGCGAGTATTATCACGAATACACTACCGAAGAAATTTATCAATGCTTCATAAATACGCGAAGTTATTACTATTGTAACGATGCAATTGAAGATGCAGGTTTGCACGGGTACAATGGCTCTTTTTATGACAATTACGCACTTGATAGAAATGATTTGTGTATAATTGATGGTGATGTTTACCGATGCGATAATTGTTACTTTTACAATGGTGAATGGAATTTAGAACCCGAAGAAGAAGAAGAAAATTTAGGAGAGGTTATCACAATGGAGGAACACTATGGATGACATTTTCGGATGAACCTACTCATTTTATCGGATTTGAAATTGAGAAAGAGGATAGCAGAATTTTGGAAAGTATTGCGATTTGCGATTTTGAAAATTTGTACCCAAAATGGAGAAAGGAAGAAGATGGGTCATTGGATGCAGATAGTGGATTTGAATTGGTATCACCTGCATTTGAATTGAATGTGGATGAGATTGCTAACGTGGTGAATGATGATGTATTGAAAAAGCATATCAACGCAAAGTATTCAGATAGATGTGGAGGACATTTGAATTTATCTCAAAAGGGATTAAGCGGAGAAGAATTTTTTAAAACAATTGAAGGTTATACACCGCTTATTTATGCACTCTATCCGAAAAGATTGAAAGTTGATTACTGCAAAGGAAAAAGCAATAAATCATTGAAAGATGATAGGGCAAAATACCAAGCAATTAACATACGCGAAAAGCATATCGAATATCGGATATTTAGCGCAGTACCCAACGTAGATACATTGATTTGGCGCACAAAGTTGATGAAAGCAATTTGCGATAACCCGACAACTTGTGTTAAACAAGCGTTTCTAAATGTCAATAGTGTATTGCGTGATGTACTTTACGAGCAATATAGCACTCCCGAAAGATTTGAACGATTGACACAACGAGTTGTACGTTACACAATGAATTACGAAGGAATTAACCCAAAAGAAGATTAACAAAAAGCAAACGATGGGGGGAGCGCATCCAACACGCCAAAAAACAAAAAAAGTAAAATCTTAAAATCTTAAAATTATGTGTATAGCAATTTTGAACAAAGAAGGTAAATTACCGCAGTCAGCACTTGACAATTCTTGGAAAAACAACAATGAAGGTGGTGGCTTAATGTGGGTGCAAGATGGTATGTTAAAAGTTTTCAAAACATACGATTTCAATGAATTTAGCGATATGTATTATGCGATTCGGACAAACGAAAACATTGGCAACGTAGTATTGCACTTCCGAATAGCAACAAGCGGATTCGATAAACTTGGAACGAATTTGCATCCATTTTTAGTGAACGATGATTTGGGATTCGTACACAATGGTATTATTAGCGGATTAGGTAACAAAGAACATTCCGACACATATC
>RFNS01000136.1 GCA_009927055.1 Alphaproteobacteria bacterium
TCGCTGCTGGAGCGTCTCACTTGACACGTCCGCCATGCTGCCGGCATGGAGTGCCGTGTTGCACCGCTGCGCGAGTTTCTGCGTGTCGATCTCGACACGTGCGCGATGAGCTTGTGCCATGACGGATCCGAGATGCAGCAGGAGCTGCTCGAGGCCGACAGCACCACGGTGATCGCCGTCGTCTACGACGGTATTCATCCCGTCGCCTGGGCGGCTTCGCACACGTGGCGTGGCATGCAGACGTTGGAGGGCTTTACGCGCCACTCGTTCCGGCGTCGCGGGCTTCAGCGATTTGCTGCCACCGGACTGATCGCTGCCGGCGTGCTCGATCTCACGAAGACGCTCGCGGTCTTCTCGCCGCACTGCTGCAGCTTGACGCGCTCGTTAGGGTTCTCGTCAGTAGTGCTGTTCCTGCACAGGAACGGCGATTGGACCGAAGTTCACACGTGAAAGGACTCACGCAATGAGAAGTGTTCTCGCGGCTCTTGTTCTCTCGGCGATGGTGTCGGTGGCGGCCGCCGACACGGTGATCGTCCGTGGCGGCGCGGCCGTGATCAGCGCTCAGGATCACGCGACGATCATCGCCCGGCGTGGCACGCTCGTGCACTCGCACTGCGGCCAGACGGAGGGGATCGGTATGGGCGCGACGCCCGAGGCCGCACGCAGGAACTGCTGCTACTTCGGCCGGCGGCAGATCGTCGAGGAAGGCGTCGCCTACTCGCCGGTCACGCGACGCTGGTACGCGGTGATCCGCTACCGCTAATGAGCGTGATCGTCTTCACTGTCGAAGGCGATCCAGTGCCGCAGCCCCGCGCGAGGATCACCACGCGCGGTGGCTACGGTCACGCCTACACGCCCGACAGGCATCCCGTGCACGCGTACCGAAAGGCGATCGCCCTGGCCGCTGCGAATGCCGGGGCGACGCCGAAGGCGGAGCCTGTCTGCGTGGAGATCGAGGCCGTGTTTCAACGGCCGAAGTCGCACCGCACGAAAACCGGCGTGAAGCTGACGGCCCCGGCGATGCCTCGGCCGGACTGTGACAACATCGCCAAGTCGGTGCTGGACTCGCTGACCGGCGTGGCCTGGCGGGACGACACCCTCGTGCGTCGGCTCGTGATCGAGAAGAGCTACGGGCCGACGGCCAGGACCACCGTGAGGATCGGCTGATGGCATATACGTTCTCGACCGACTGGTTCACCGCCCACGAGCAGACGTGGCTCGAGCACGTCGTGCCGCGGCTCCCGCGGCCATGCTCGTGGCTGGAGATCGGATCGCACGAAGGCCGTTCCGCGGTGTTCATGCTCGATCGTGTCCTGTCGTCAGCCGACACGCTCGTCTGCGTGGACACGTGGGCCGGGCCGTTCGACGGGTTCGCCGCCACGGACGCTGAGCTGCGATTCGACGCGAACGTCGCCGGCCGTGCTGAGAAACACAAGGCGACGTCGTTGGACTTCCTTGCGGCGTCTGTCCTGGCCGGCCGCCAATTCGACGGCGTGTACATCGACGGAGACCACGCTGCGACCTCGGTGCTGACGGACTCTGTGCTCGCGTGGCACGTGCTGCGGCCGGGAGGCGTGATCGTGTGGGACGATTACGGCTACAGTCGCGGTGATCAGTTGCCGCCGCGGCTGGCGATCGACCGCGTGCTCGAACTCTACGGCGAGCGGCTCACGGTGCTGCACATCGGATGGCAGGTCATCGCTGAGAAGTACCGATGACGATCGTCGCGATCATCACGAGCGTCAACTACGCGGACTACCTGCGCTACTGCCTCATGGCCCTGAATGGCGTCGCGGACCAGGTGCTTGTCGTCACCGAGGCAGATGACGCGAGCGAGGCAGTGGCCGGGAGCTTCCATGCGGGCACCGTGCTCTTCGACGGATGGCAGCAAGACGGCGCGTCGTTCAACAAGGCCGGCGGCATCCGCGCCGGCCAGCGGATGGCGTACGAGCGATTCCCTGAGGCGTGGTATCTGCTGATCGATGCCGACATCATGCTGCCGGTGGGAGCCCGCGAGATCATCGACGGCGGCGTGGCCGATCCCGAGGCCGTCTACGGTGCGCGACGGAGGGACTACCACACGCAGGCGGAGCTGATCGCGAACACGCCGACGAGCGTCTATGCCTCGCCGTTCGCTGGCTACTTTCAGCTGTATCGGCGGCATGTGCTCTACCCGGAATGGAGCAGGAGCGCCGAAGGGTGCGACCTGGTCTTCGCCCAGCAGTTTGCGGCGTGCCGTATGTTGCCGATCACGGTCGCACACTGCGGCCAGGAGGCCGTGAACTGGACTGGGAGGAGATCGCCGCTGTGGCCGTGAACGTGACAGTGAGCGCGTACAACCGGCCGGCGTACCTCCGGCGCACGCTCGAGGCGCTCATCCACTGCGACGGCGTGGATCGCGCCCGGATCACCGTGATCATCGACGCCTCGGAACACACCGACGAGCAGGTCGATCTCTGCCGGCAGCTCGGGCTGCATCACGGCACGCTGTCGCCGCGGGCGGGATGCAACGCGGCGATCAGGGCCGCCTTCGTCTACGGATTCATGGGTGACGCCGACTACCACGTGCACCTCGAGGACGACACGGTGCCGTGCCGTGATGCGCTGCGGTGGTTCGCATGGGCGAGGGACCGCTACCGCGACGATCCGGCCGTGCTCAACGTGAGCGGCTACCAGCGGATCTCGAACGGCCACGTGAGTCATTCGGGCCTGCGGCGATGGTTTACGCCGTGGGGCTGGGCGACCTGGCGGGACCGCTGGCAGCAGCTCGCTGCCGGCTGGAGCCCGTACGAGGCGATCTCGTGGGACGTCGTGGTCAATCACGCTCTGCGGGCCGGCCGCTACGAGGCGTTCCCGACCGTGTCGCGGATCCAGAACATCGGGGCCGAGCATGGCGTGCATGTGCCGTCGGCGGAGTGGCACGCGGCGAATCACCATGTGCCGGAGACCGCCGACGACCTCGGGGCGTCGGTCATCGCGTGGACGGAGGTGCGTCGTGACGAGCGTGCTGATCACGAGTGACCAAGTCGCGGCCCACCAAGCTGACGTGCTGCTGCCGCCCGACGCGGAGTTCGCGGGCATTTACGCCGACCATGTCGAGGTCGGCCGCTGGTGGGCGCGAAAGCACACGGTCGCCCTCGTCGCGATCTGCCGGAACGCGATGCCGTTCCTGCCGCAAACGCTCAAGCTCGTCGAGCAGACCGGCGCGATGTTTCGGGAGTGGACGGCGTTCGTCTACGAGAACGATTCAACGGACGGCACGAAGGAGATTCTGGCGCGCTGGGATGACGATCAGCAGCGGCACGTCGCGATGCACGACCACGGCCGGCCGCACCTCAACAACACGATCGAGCCGGTGCGGACGCACGCCCTCGCGGAGTACCGCGCAGCCTGCCAGGAGTTCGTGCGTCGCAGCCGGCACCGACCCGACTACGTCATCGTCTTCGACACCGACGCATGGGGCGGGTGGAGCGTGGACGGTGTCGCCACGAGCATGGCGTGGATGCTCCGCGACCCGAGCTGGTACGGGTTGGCGTCGTACTCGTGGGCCGGCGTCAACGGCGGCGCGATCCATTACGACGCCTTCGCCGGCCGGCTGAATCACTGGCAGCGACGCGACCAAACGTGGTGGCATCACTGGCATCCGCCGGTCGGCGCGCCGCCGGTCGAGTGCCGCTCCGCGTTCGGGCAGCTCGCGGTGTATCGTGCAGGGCAGTGGCTCGACGGCACGTACAGCGGCGAGGACTGCGAGCACGTGTGCCTGCATCGCAGCATCGCGAAAAAGTGGACGCGGAAGCGATTCGGAATCAACCCCGGCAGCCGCTGCGTGTCGTTCTGGCGGCCAGAGGAGACCGCAGATGGCGGGCGACACGTCGCGGATTGACCTCCAGACGCTGAAGCTCCAGTGGTCGAGCCACTCGAGCTACGCGGCGATCTGCACCTA
>RFNS01000166.1 GCA_009927055.1 Alphaproteobacteria bacterium
GTCATCAACTCCCTGCACACTAAATCTTCCACGGTAGCCCATAGGAACGTATTCGCCGTCATTATTCATAAAGTATGGACCGCCATTAACCTTAATTAAATCGCCGCGAACCAGTTGGTGCCAATCAAAATCTCGTACTACCCTATTCTTCTTTCCCTTATTATTCTTAATTTTGAACACAAACGGAGTGTTACAGTTTGGGCAAATGTAAGCACGGGGACCAGTTTGTTGACCACAAGACTGACAAGTTTTCTTACCCTTCATAATATTTCGGTGTATCCTGTTAATAGTGAGAACACGATAGGCTATGACTTGATTCTAACATAGGGTATCGTCTTTGTCAAGAGTAAACTTTAAGAAAACGCATAAAAAGGAGAAATAATGAGTATTTTAACTAAAAAATTTTTATTAGAACATTATCAAAAACTAGGTAAATCATTAAGGGAAATAAGTTCTGAAACAGGTATTAGGTCGGTAACAATTGGCAGAGCATTAAATAAATATAATATACCAAAAAGAACATGTGGAACAAGAAAGGGTAAGAAAAATAAAAATATAACAATAAAAAAAGATGATATATTTCCTGGATGTAGATATGGCATGTTAGTTGTTAAACATAGAGTAAAAGGTGGCCTGTTATGTGTTTGCGATTGTGGTAATGAAAAAGTATTAAAAAGCGCAAGAATTAGACTTAAACAAGTAAAATCTTGCGGTTGTTTGCATAAAAAAAGTGGAAAAGATCATCATCTGTTTATGGGGTATGAAGAAATTGCACAATCTGTTTTTAATAAAATTAGAGCAAAAGCCATTGATAGGAATTTAAGTTTTTCTATTAATATTCAAGAACTGTATGGTCTTTATGTAAATCAAAATAAATTATGTGCAATAAGTGGGGTTCCTATAAAATTTAAAAAGAATCACAAAGATGAACAAACAGCATCATTAGATCGTATAGATAGCAATAAACCATATACTTTAGATAATGTACAATGGGTACACAAAAAGGTCAATACTATGAAATGGAATCTAAAACAAGAAGAATTTTTATATTGGTGTAAAATTATCCATAATTATCATAAATAAAAATAATTTTTAGTCTTTTCTCTTAATGGTATTTTTACTAGAGAAATCTATATATTTTCTGTTATCTGTAGTAAACAGACTATAATGATCACTGTTTATAGTGAGTTCTAGTTCTTCACATAATATTCTATAGTCACTAAAACTTTTGTCTTTATTATAAACTCTGAATACAAAATCTTGAGCTTTAGTATTCCACATTAAAAAACCTTTTGTTCCACTAGCATTTTTTTCATTAATCATTTTATTTTCCGTCTAAAGGATAATAACTATTTAAATTAGCATCACAATTTAAGAATGAATATCTTCTTTCTTTCAGATATTTTATAGTACTTTTAAAGCATGATTCACATAAATGTATTTCATATTCTTTACCATCCATAGTTGATCCATATCCCCACACCGCTTCTATCGAGGCATATTCGTGACCAAAGTTTTCATATGAGCAAGATCCACCACAAATGTCACAAATTATTTCTGCTAAAATGTCAACGCTTTTCTTTTTGAACCTTTTCATATTACCATACATTCCTATAAATGCCGGATTCTAATTTTGGTTCATACGGTTTAATAAACCATCCCAAATTTAGCAAATCATTGGTT
>RFNS01000164.1 GCA_009927055.1 Alphaproteobacteria bacterium
GTTGTCTATCAACTGTAGAGTTTTAACCTTTCCCTTGCCAAAAAAATCAAGACCAACGTGTATAAAAGGACCGCCTTCTAAATCTATATGATATGGAAAGCCATCATCAAATTCTGAACAAATTTTTGTTTTCTTACTTATGCCCTCTAATATAAATTCTTTATCATTAATCTGCGTAACTACTCTATTTGGAAAACATCCTTGTGTAGAATTATTTGACACTTACTACCTCATACTCATAATCACAATCTTCTTTATTTATAGATGTTAGATTGTTAAGAACATCTTTTAGATTCTGATTTTCTTTTTCCAAAACCATAACCATATTTTGTGCTTGAGATAAAGCAGAAGATAGCACTTTTACTTTATTTGCCAGTTCATCCCCAATAAAACTATTTACATTTGATTTCATAATTAGTCTCCTTAAAGGATGTATTAGTATACACTATTTAGTTATCAATTCGCACAGAAATTTACTAATATCTTTGATTTGTTGATGATTAATAACAATCTGATCTGTATATGGGTGTCTGTCTGTTAAAATCTTCCATATATAGCGTATTTTCTGAAACCAACTAGAATTATTCTTATAGGCCGCATAACTTTCATACATGGCTAAGTCCAGAGTCTTAGTCTTTTCATCAT
This sequence comes from Alphaproteobacteria bacterium, assembly GCA_009927055.1. GTDB lineage: Bacteria > Pseudomonadota > Alphaproteobacteria > UBA9219 > RFNS01 > RFNS01. The sequence continues at coordinate 646 of RFNS01000164.1, forward strand.
AATTTAGTACCAAAACCTCTTGATTACAATCACATAATACGCAAATAATATGATCTTTTGAGAAGTTGGTGACTGTTCCCATTATTTTTTCCTAAATAGCCAACTAGAATCCTCAAACAAAATTAAATCTTTTTGACTATAGTTTGAGTTTGAGATAAAAAAGTTAACAGCATCAATAACGCCAGGCCAAGACTTATTATAATCGTGTCCACATAAAAAACCACCAACCACCAACTTACTAATAGATAATTCTATATCCTGTTTTACCGAATCATAATTATGATCACCATCTATATAAACACAATCTATACTATTATCTAAAAAGGATGGAAGAATTTTTTCTGAAAGATCGTTATAGATAACGCATTGATGAGCATTAATTTTATTCTCAAATTTTTTACTAAGTAATTTACAAGAATATTCTGATTGTTCAATTATATGTATTTTTTTAATCTGAGGAAAACCCAATAATAAAGTTGATGATTCTCCTAGATGAGATCCAATTTCTATCCAATTATTGATTGGTGATTGATGATTGATAATATAATTAATCAGATATAAAAATCCAGTAACTTGTAATATACTAGTTTCATCCCAATTAGGAAAGAATCTAACAGACTTGAGACTCATTTATATCCTCAAATACCCATGACCAATACCTACTATCATCTTTTTGTTGAACACTATCCCAATATAAACAACGAGCAATATAGGATGGAACTTTTAGTTTGCCACAATTAATACTCCAGTGGCGCTCCATTTGTTTG
>RFNS01000222.1 GCA_009927055.1 Alphaproteobacteria bacterium
GTACAGCATTATCGGTTTGATTAATTAGATACGTTTTAGTTAGTATGTCTTTAGCCTCTTGGTTTTCAAAGCCATACTGAACCAGTATTTTAACACATTTGTTTAACAAGTCAACCGGAATTCTTAATTCAGATTTATTGTGTTCTATTGCATCCTCGTTTGCGTTGGGTTTTTGCTTGACTTTAGATTGATTGCTATATTTGATTTTTATGTTGTCTATTGTTTTTGGCCTAAACACTGTTCCACAATCACAAACAATCTTGAAATTTTTGGTCTTGACTTCTCGTAAAAATAACCAATGATTAGCACCACAATTTTCAGACGGACATCTATATAGAAAAGAAGCATCAACCTCAATCGGTTTCAGGTGTTTCATCGTCTTTTATCCAGAAAACAAAATCATTGATTTGTTCATCATAAGCGGACTCTATCATGCCCTTACTTGCTAATGATGATAGCATATTACTAACTAGTCGTCCATTCATTTCTTCTATAATTTGTGAAAATATTTTTTCATCAATTAAGTATCTTGATTCATTTGTGATTTTATGTTTTTGTTCTTTAGCCAGACTCTTAACTATAACCAGAGATTCTTGCTGAGTTAAAATTTGATCCATCTCTTCCAAATCATCTTGACTAATTTCTGTAATAAGTTTTGTAAACTCGTCTGGATCATCTCCTATGCTTTTATCAAAACCATTGAATACAAGTTTTCTGGCCGACCTTGTAAACTCTTCTAAATCATCTATAATATAGTTTTGTTTACCCATATCTTTCTCCGTATTTATTTAAGTTCAAGCGTAACTGAAAAAATTGGCTTGTATATTTTTGTGGTAAAGTTTGATTCCTCTACAACTTTGATACAAATATCTTCTAGAAAATTCAGCCTAGTTTCTATCTCTTTAATAGCATCTGTTCTAGAAAATCTGACTACTCTATCTGAGGATTGAAAATATAAGATGTATTTCATATTAATTTAGGATATCAAATAATCCTTTGTAGTAATGTGGTTGTAATACAAAATGAACAGCATGACTTTGAATATGATTCAAGTACTCTCTGGCTAATCCAGCGTTAACAAAGTACTCTTTTTTCCATATGGG
>RFNS01000161.1 GCA_009927055.1 Alphaproteobacteria bacterium
AGGATCAGTAGTCAGTCAACAATTAGGAGTCAGGAATAATTTACCTCCGTATATAACAGTACCAAATGTACCTAATGAATTTGCTGGTGCCGGATATCTTAGTCACAGTTATTCATCATTTAGTCTTGGTGGAAATCCAGAAGATCCAAACTTTAAAGTTAGAGATTTAACATTACCAGATGGAATATCTGTAAATAGATTTGATAAAAGAAAAGCGATGCTAGAAATAGTCAACAAAGAGTTCAATGTTAGGCAAAAGTCAGACTCTTTGGACTCTATGAATTCTTTTTATCAAAATGCTTATGATATTATGAATTCGTCTCAGGCCATACAAGCATTCGATATTAACAAAGAAGATGATAAGACCAAAGAAATTTATGGTAAAACTGCGGCAGGAATGAGGCTTCTACTAAGTAGAAGATTGGTGGAAGCGGGTGTCAGATTCGTGAATGTAACTTATGGCGGATGGGATCATCACGATAATATAGCACTAAATATAGGTAGTCAGTTGCCATCTTTTGACAAAGCTTTTTCTGCTTTAATAAATGACCTAGACGAAAAAGGACTATTAGATTCAACACTGGTTTGTGTTGCTACAGAATTTGGTCGTACTCCAAAAATAAATCCAACTGCTGGACGAGATCATTGGCCGCGTGTTTTTTCTATAGTCATGGCAGGGGGCGGAATTAAAAAAGGACTGGTATACGGCTCCAGCAACGACACAGCAAGCGAACCACAGGACGACCCGGTGAGTGTAGAGGACTGGGGCGCCACACTATATAATCTATTAGGCATTGATCATAATAAACACCTAATAGCTCCAGGAAATAGGCCAGTTAAAATTATTGATAATGGTAAAATTTTAGGAGATATAATTGGATAATAGCAATTTAAAAATTCTAGTTCTTGGCGGAACACAAATGGTTGGTAGGGACTTTGTGGAAACAACAATACAAAATACTAATATTAATATATCACTAGCAAATAGAGGAGTAACCAATAAAACAATATTTAAAGATTTAGAACATATCTATATCGATAGGAACAACGGATTGTCTTGTTCAAATCTTATGAATAAATTTTTTGATATAGTAGTAGATTTTTCATGCTATAATGTTGAACAGTATAAAAATACAATACAGTATATTAACTGTAAGAAATATCTTTTAATATCTACTCAAAGTGTACTAGATAATAATGTTTTAAACAAACAAGATGTGAATGATCCTTACTACTGGTATTGTTACAATAAAAAAGAATTAGAAAAATATGTACTATCACTAAGCACTGATTCTATCATAATTAGACCGGGCGCTATCTACGGACACAACGACTATACAAATAGGTTCGAATATAGAGATAATAATTTTTACTGGAAAAATACCAATAATATACCATCACAAAGTAATGGATGTGTATCTGTGAAAGAATTTAGTTTATATTTATTAGGTATAATATTAAATATTAATAATTACTATAAGTATCAAATATTACAGATACCATGATAAAAACTTTAATTCATTATGGTCATGGACATGAGCAGCCTTATGAGTTAGATTTAGTAAAAAACTTTGCTTTAGAATATGAACTGGAGTATAGACATGAAGGCATATCGGAATTAAGTCAAAAAAATATTAAATATCCAATAGCAGTATTTTGGGATTTTGTTAATCAAATAAAATATACTAATTTTGTAGTGATTTGGAATGGTATGCAATGCTATGGTCCGTTAATTACTAAATTATGTAATGAAAAAAATATTCCTAAGTGCTACATAGAATGGGGTATGCTTCCTCAATCTGATAATTTTTTTATTGATCCTTTGGGATTTTGTGGAGATTCTATCTTAAATTATGATTTATCTTGGATCAATAATTCTGATATAGAGTATTTATACTATCAAAGATCGTTGTTACAATCAAAATATACTATAGACGATAAAAATTATATACTTATACCTTTACAAATAGAAAATGATAGTCAAATATTATACTATACCAAATATAAAAATATGTATGAATTTATTGTTGATGTTATAAAAGAATATCCAAAATATAAAATTATAATTAAAACACATCCAAAAAATAATTTTAATAAATATTTTATATCATGGAATGATAATTATACGAAACTAGTATCATCGGACAGGATTTCAATAGTAAATGATAAGTCGATATCTTTTATGGAGTTAGCAGCCTCATCTTCCTTGGTGATTGGTCTAACGTCAACTACTTTATATGAAGCTGGAATTTTAGGAAAAAAGATAATATCTATCGGAAAGCATCCTCTAAATACAACAAAAAATAATATAGATAAAGTTTTGGCTGGCGCATTGGTACTGAATATAGATAGAAGAACAGGAAATCTAAAATCTATTCTTGATAGATTTCATATTAAACCATTGTAGTTTTATAAACTATTTTATATCTCTAATTATATCATTATCATTTAATTTAGTATAATATATCTCATAGACTATACTATTTTCTAAAGCTTCAAATTGATGATAGATATTAGGAGATATTATGATTGTATCGTATTGATTTAGTACAGTAGAAATAAGATTATTGTTCTCCCATCTATGAACAACTATCTTGCCAGATTCAACAAAAAACATATTATATTTATATTCGTGAAGATGTTTAGAGCATTTTTGATTATTAATTATTTCTATACGATCTATAGATAAATTATCATTAGAAAAAATTTTTGAGATAAAACCCCAAATTTTACCTAACTTATCCATATCCTCTCCTAATAAATATATGCAATATAATATACACCACTATGAATCTAAATATATTTCTATATCTAAATTCAATGATCCATTCAATTATATTATAATAGATAATTTATTTAATAAAGAAATATACGAATCTTTATGTAAAAAATTTCCAGAGTTTATAGCAAGAACAAAACCATATAAGGATCAGCCTGGGGCAACAAGCGACTATGAGGGTTATATATCCGGATTAGGTCTACAAGATTTGAAAGATGGTTATGATTTCTTTGCTTCTAAAGAATTACAGAATTTTGTTCAAAAAATATTTAATATTGAAACATCAAAGTTCATATCGCCATCTGCTCATTTTCATAAAGCCCCATCTAAAAATGGATTCATCCATAGGGATATGAATATATGCTCATTTTCTAATAAGTCAACAGAGGATTCTTTTATTACAACTGGTGGGGTTGTATATACGGACGACTCTATAGCTAATACGAATAGCATTAAGATGATAAGAAGTATAGCTTTATTATATTATTTAAATAATAATGACCATATTAGTACTAATGGTGGAGGAACGGGAATTTATGAGGGTTATGGTGGTAATCTCATAAAAACAATAGAACCTAAAAATAATAGATTATTTATGTTTGAGATTAGTCACAATAGTTTTCATGGTTTTATAGGAGCAAATTTTGATAGATCAGCAATAGTTAGTTGGTTTCATTCATCACCAGCATATATTATAAATAGAAATTGGAAATATTTTCGTAAAAATCCTAGATATTTAGAAAGATGGACACAAAGACCAGTAAGTGAATATTGGAATATTGAAAATGATCCTGATTATAGTAAATATTTTTCAAAACCTATTAGAGAATTAATATGAATATGGATGTTAGTCAAATTATTATAGTTATATTTTTAATATTAAATATTATAACATTTATATTAGGATATTTTATTGGAAAAATATCTAAAATTAATATAGTGAACAGTAATGTAAGTGATACTAGTTTTATTCCAATAGACAAACAAAAAAATAGTATAGAAAAAATTAATATAGATGAAACAAAAGTTGTTAGTAAAATTAATACTAGCAGTTTAGAAAAAAAATATGACAATTTAGGAAATACGACCATATCTGATGAAAATATTACAGATTCTATAAATAAACTCAAAAAATTAAAAGAGTAATAATAATCAATAAATACTAATCATAGGTGTATATATATTGGTTAAAAAATTATTTTAAGATAGTATGGAGGTTTTATTATGAGTAATGGTGTGGGATTGGATGTTGGCACAAGTTATATTGTTTTAGCTAAAAATAATAGTAATAATATAGAGTATAAAGAATTTAGAGACGCTTTCTATATTATTAAACCAACAACACCAGTAGCAACAAAAATGATCGAAAAAGGATTAAATGGTAAAATTTTTATCAAAGACAGTGATAATTCATTTATATTATTAGGAAAAGATGCAATAGAAAAAGCTATTGAAAGAAATGATAGCGCAAAAAGACCTATGCATAAAGGTGTCGTTTCTTCAAAAGAAAAAGAAGCAAAAAAAGTACTAGCTTTTATTCTAAAAGAAGTAGTCGGGATAGCATCAGAGCCTGGTGAAAAATTAATATTTTGTAAACCAGCACAACCAGTCGATCAAGAAGATGATGATTTTGATGTTGGCTATCACGAAGATGTTGTAAAGAGTATTTTAGCAGAACAGGGGTACGATGCTAGAGCAATTAATGAAGCAGAGGCGCTATGTTATGCTGGTTTAGAAGATACAGATTATACAGGAATAGGTGTGAGTTGTGGTGCTGGCATGACAAATGTTTGTGTTATGCTTAATGGAGAACCAACAGTAACTTTTAGCACAACAAAATCTGGAGACTGGATAGATCGTATGGTATCTGTTGCTATGGGAGAACCAGATAGTGTTGTTCAAGCTGAAAAAGAACAAGGCGATTATGTGATTGGTCAAACTAATGAGAATCCGGTTTTAGAAGCAGTGTGTTCTTATTATGATAGACTAATAGATTATACTACAAAATATTTAAGTGTTGCTTTAAGTAATCATAAAGCATTACCAAAATTTAAAGAACCACTTAAAATAGTTATAGCTGGTGGAACGTCATTGGCAAAAGGATATGTGGAAACTTTTCATAAAAAATTAAAAGAAAATAATTTTCCACTACCAATAAAAGAAGTGATCCATGCCGATGATCCTCTTCATGCTGTTGCAAAAGGATGTTTGATAGCTTCTCAAGTATTATAAGTTGATAAAGATGATATATAGTCTATTATCTACGAGATCATCAAAATGGAAAACAGTTAGAAATAATCATCTAAATAAACAAACTCATTGTCAGGCATGTGGAACATATAAAAATTTACAAGTTCATCATATAATACCGGTAAGTATAGATAAAACAAAAGAATTAGACTATAATAATTTAATAACTCTTTGTAAAACATGCCACTTTGTATTTGGACATTTTATGGACTGGAATAGTTGGAATAAGAATGTTATAGAGGATAGTGAGGTGTATTATAGAAAAGTACTTAATAAACCCTATAACTTAAAGGGTCAGTTTTATGATAAAAATATTTTTGGTATTATTAGCGATAGTATATGGAACACTATCTTTTTCTGGAACAATAGATCCTAGCACTCCAGATGAAAAATATATAAATTATGGATCAAAATTTCCATATATTGGTCAGATCATAGGTAGAAAACAGGACGACACGCCATATTCTGGATCAGTAGTTGCTTATAAAAACAATATAATTATTACAGCCGCCCATATATTTCATAATAATAAAACTTGTGTTGTAATTTTTAGTACAAAATTATTACCAATTAAAAAAATAGTAGTTCATCAAGATTATGATTACGAAAAATTTGGAAGACATGATATAGCGGTCTGTTTAGTTTCTGGAGATATAGGACTAGATTGGTATCCAGATATATATAAAGATAATAAAGAAAATGGATCAATATGTTCTTTAGCTGGATATGGTTCTACTGGAACATTTATTACTGGAATATTACCTAGTAAAGAAAGTAAAAAAAGAGCAGGATCAAATATAATTGATGCAGTAAATGAATATTTATTATTTTGTTCACCGTCAGTAAAAATAGATAAAACAGAATTAGAGTTTATAATTGCTCCAGGAGATAGTGGTGGTGGATTATTTATAGGAAATGATCTTGCTGGTATACATTCTGGCGTTATAGAAGATAAAATTAATAAAGGAAAATCAAAATATGGAGCTGTAAGCGCTCATACAAGAGTTAGTGTATACAAAGATTGGATAGAGAGTATTACACAAGAATTAATGAAAGAATAAAATGTTTAAAAAATGGTTTTCAAAAGATAAAATAGGTTTATTACCATATACATCAGAACTATTATTTGGATTATCTCCAAATGATCCACAAATGATGGGTTGGGAAATTACACAATTTAATATTCCAAATTCTTGGAAATTTAGCGACGGAGAAGGAGTTGTGTGCGCAGTTTTAGATACTGGATGTGATTTATCACACCCAGATATAGAGCCAAATATAGTAGATGGTAAAAATTTTGTAGAAAAAAATAGTAGCCCAATGGATAGAAATGGACACGGAACTCATGTATCATCAACAATAGCGGCATGTAATAATGGAAGAGGTATGGTTGGCGTAGCACCAAAAACTAAAATAATGCCAGTTAAAGTATTAGGAGATCAAGGAACAGGATCTGTTGGATCTATAGTTGATGGATTATATTGGGCAGCAGATCAAAAAAATGTTAATTTTATTACTATGAGTTTAGGATCCGGTGGATCTAATATTGATATAGAAAAAGCTGTTAATTATGCTGAAAGTAGAAATAAAATTATTTTTTGTGCGGCTGGTAACAGTGGAGCAGAAAACGATGTTATGTATCCAGCTAAATATCCCAATACTATAGCAATCGGCGCAATAGACGAAAAATTACAAAGAACAAATTTTTCATGTAGTGGAGAAAGCTTAGATTTTTTGGCTCCAGGACACAATATTATGGGATGTATACCAAATAATAAATATGCTAAAATGAGCGGAACAAGTATGAGCAATCCATTTGCGGTTGGTATAGCATCATTATTATTGAGTTATAATTTAAAATATAATCAATACCAACTTAATTCTTATAAAGATTATGTAAGTATATTAAAAGAATATTGCAAACCACTAAATGATATAAAATATCCAGCTATTAAAAAATATCAAGGATATGGTATTATTTATCCAGTAAAATCTTAACGCTCAAGATAGCCTAGTTTATAAAAATTATTTATATTAATTTCAGATTCATTTTGTAAATCAGAATTATTCCTAAACTCATAACAGCCACCTCTTTCTATTGGTGTGTGACCAATAACTGGAAATGATTCAACTCTAGGAGAAAAATCAGTATCATTTTCATAAGACATAACTATTTTAGGTATATTTTTATATCCCATATAAGCAGATAAAA
>RFNS01000160.1 GCA_009927055.1 Alphaproteobacteria bacterium
GGTTGGCTCGAAAATTTGTGTAACTGAAAAAGGTTTCGATTCTTTTAAAGAATGGTTTTGTTACGATATTAGTGATTTCATGGAGTATATAAAAGATGCTAATTAGTCAAGATATTAAGTTAGATTTTGATGATGTTCTTATTGTGCCACAACGAACAACGCTTGAGAGCAGAAAAGAAGTTGTGCTTGAAAGGAATTTTAAATTTTATCACAGCCCAAGAATATGGACGGGGATCCCTATAGTATGCTCCAATATGGTTCCGCTTACCACCAAAGAGATGGCTTTAAGATTATCAAAATTTAAAATGATCACAGCCTTACATAAATATTATGATGCTAACGAGCTAGTTAATATTCTTAATGAGGCTGGTGTAGACTATGCTTGGATTAGTATAGGAAAATCCTATGATGATATAGAAAAATTAAAAATTGTATCAGAAAAACTAGGCAAAAATCCAAATATAGTAATAGATGTTCCTAATGGATATATGGAAAGTTTTGTTAAATTTTGTAAAGATGTTAGAAACACTTTCAATGATAGTATTATTTGTGCTGGCAATGTAACAACTCCAGAAATTTGTGAAGAACTAATTATTCATGGTGGAGTAGATATTTGTAAAATACAGATCGGCCCCGGCCAGTTTTGTCAAACTAGAATGGTTACCGGCGTTGGCTACGGCACATTCAGTTGTGTTAATGAATGTGGTCATGCTGCACATGGACTTAAAACAGAGGCCGGTAGGCTAGGTTTAATCATGAGCGACGGTGGTTGTAGAACCAGCGGAGATGTATGCAAAGCCATTTGTGGAGGTGCTGATTTTCTAATGCTCGGAACATTATTTTCTGGAACAGATCCTTGTGAAGGAGAATGGGAGTATGAATATAGATGCGCCATAGTCAATAATGACAGAGAAGTAGTTAATGAATGGTGGCAACCAAATGATCCTGGTTATGATCCACCAGAAAAAAGAAAAAAATCTTTAAAGTTCTATGGCATGAGCAGTCATTATGCTCAACAAAAACACGGAGAGGGTAAAAAAACATACAGAGCGAGTGAAGGAAAAGTAGAAAAAGTTCCGTATAAAGGCCCAGTCGAAGATATTGTGCAAGAAATACTTGGTGGTTTGAGAAGTTGTGGAACATATATTGGAGCTAAATATCTAAAAGATTTTAATAAATGCGCTAAATTTGTAAGGATAAATCGCAAATGAATATAAACTTTTCTTGTGCTATAAACTCTACTGGATATGGTATAGCTTCGTGGAATATCCTTAAGAATTTGTATTCTATCAATGAAAATATATCATATTTTCCAATAGGACAACCAAACGCAGACGATAAAAATGATCATGACCTGATAGTAAAATTATATAGGAATAGTCATATAAATTTTGATCCGTTTGCTCCGTTTGTAAAAATTTGGCACCAATTCGATTTAGCAAATCATACAGGTAAAGGACATTACTATGCCCTATCTTTTTTTGAATTAGATACCTTTAATAGTTTAGAGCTATCGCACCTAAAAGTACCCGATACAATATTAGTAACGTGCAATTGGGCTAAAAATATTGTGCAAAATAATGGCATTAATACTCCTATTAAAGTTGTTCCTCTTGGTGTTAATAGAGATATATTCGATAATACAAAGTATACGAAGCCAAATAAACAAAAATATACCTTTATAAATATAGGTAAATGGGAAATTAGAAAAGGACACGATATATTATTAGAATTATTTCAGAAAGCCTTTCCCGACGAAACCGATGTCGAACTTTGTTTATTAGCATCAGAAAACACCAATAACTACTCATCTGAACAAGAATTACAACAATGGAAAAATATGTATTCTAGCGATAAAAGAGTGAAGCTACTAAATGGAACAAAATTTCATACAGAGATAGCGGAAGTTATTAATTATGCCGATTGTGGCTTGTTTCCTTCCAGAGCCGAGGGCTGGAATTTGGAACTACTAGAAATGATGAGTATGAATAAACCAGTCATAGCAACTAACTATTCTGCTCATACAGAATTTTGTAACGAAGATAATTCTTATCTGGTAAATATAAATGAAACAGAAAAAGCTTATGACGGTAAAGCGTTTATAGGACAAGGTAATTGGGCAAAAATTGATAATAAACAAAAAGATGAAATAATTGATTATATGAGATATGTATATAAAAATAAAATTATTACTAATATTAATGGTATAGAAACAGCTAAAAAATTTAGTTGGTTGAATTCAGCAAAAACTCTTTTTGGGTGTATAAATACATAGGAGATAATATATGCCTATACCAAAACCAAATAAAGACGAACCTAAAAAAGATTTCATTGCAAGATGTATGGGCAATGATTCTATGGTAAAAGATTATGAAAATCCATCACAAAGATATGCTATTTGTATAGGACAAACCAAAGGATATTTACTACAACAAGTATGCGGATATCTTCGTTGTGACAACGATTGCGAAGATCCATATATGGAAGATGATCAATTAGAAGATGATGAGAATATTGAAGAAGAAAATAATCAAGAATTAACTTTAGCTAATTTAATAATTCCAAACGATAATGACTATGTAGACTTTGGAGAAACAATAGAAGAATTTGATCTATCCGCACTAGCTAAATATAAATATACAGACCCAACTACTAATGAAATATTCTATTTTGATAGAATGAATACCTATAAAAAGAATGGTCGTCCTCTAGTATATATGGGTAAAGCATCAGAATATCAAGGTAGAAAAGTTACTCTTAATAAACCGTTTAGAACATCTGATGGTCCTAAAAAATTTAGTGTTTATGTTAAGAATGAAAAAGGAAATGTGGTGAAGGTTAATTTTGGCGATCCAAATATGAAAATCAAAAAAAATATTCCAGAACGCCGTAAAAGCTTTAGAGCAAGACATAACTGCGACAATCCCGGACCCAAATGGAAAGCAAGATATTGGTCTTGTAAAGCGTGGTAATTTTATGACAAATATTAAAGATAATAGCATACCAATTCTATTAAATAAATATGGAGACGATAAAATGAATTATAAATCTATTTCTCAAGAAGTATCAGGATATTCCAGCGACAATGTCATAGAATTACTTAAAAAATCCCTAAATATACATTGGCAACAAACCACAGTATTAACTGCACAAGCAGTACATTTAGACAGATGGGGTTATAAAAAACTAGCAGCAGTAATCAAAGCTGACGCAGATCAAGAACATGAACACGCTGCGGCCAATATCAAAAGACTTGAATTTTTTGATATAGATTATCAACCGCTTACAGTTAGTCCCAAAACATGGACTAGGCACGATATGGTTGCTATGATCAAATATAATCTTGAGTCTGTGAGAGAAGCAGCAGCGGCCGAAAGAGCAACAATTACCGCAGCAAGAGCAGTCGGTGACGAACTAACAGCTAATATGATGATTCCTTTATTGCAAGGTAGTGAGGACGGTATTGAATTATATGAAAGTTATTTAAAACTTATAGAGCAGATGGGCTTAGATAACTTCTTAACACTACAGGTATAATTATGTTTAAGTCTAGATCCGAAGAACTATTGGATTCAATACAAACAAATATAGAGTGTCCACCAGCTACTCAAGATATTAGTTTAAATTTATATAATAGAAAAATTTGTGTTGAAAAAGCTAATTATGGACCAGCCAATCCAGAATTAGATAATAATAATTTTTGGCAAAAAAAAGCAGAATTATTTAAAACATCAGTTGAAGAAGCACAAACTATGAGATGTAAAAACTGTGCTGCTTTTGTAATAAAAGAAAAAATGAGAAGATGTATTGAAAAAGGTATAGCGTCCACATCAATCAACGAAGAAGATATTGCAAAAGATATAATAGATGAAGCTAATCTTGGATATTGTGAATTATTTGATTTTAAATGCGCTGGAGACAGGACATGCGATGCCTGGATCACTGGTGGGCCACTAGGCGATAGTTAGACCATGAATCATATCTCTAGATTGTTATTATCACAAAATATTGATAATCTGACATATGCAACAGCATATATAGAGTTACCCATACCAGATATTATTAGATCTATAAATTGGAAAAATATTTTAATTAAACCTCCTTTAAATAGTAGTAAAGTCACTATTAGAGAGTTAGAAAATATAGGTAAACTTACTAGTAATAGAACAGAAAAAGACATAAAATTAATTTATAGCATAGATACAGATACTGATTCTTTTTTTATATCATTATTAGCTAAATATAATCTACAGTATCCACAAAAACATATTAATGAATTTTATAACATAATATTACCAGTTTTAAAAAATATTAAATCTTTTTGGAATAGACCAAGGCCGTATCAATTGGCAAAATACTATAATATACCAATTAATATGATAATAACCGATACCATAGATACTCCATCGTATCCTTCTGGACATACGGTGTATAGTAAATTGGTAGCAAATATATTGCATGATATGTTTCCACAAATAAGTTTTGTTGAACTAGATAATATAGTTAAAATAACTGGTTTTGCTAGAGTTATACAAGGGGTTCATTTTCCTTCTGACAATGAAGCATCAATTATTTTTGCTGACTATTTATTTAAAATATTAAATCCAAAATTAAGGAATTATTAAAATGTCAAGATATAATAATATATTAAATGGTATTCAAGAGTCTATAAAATCTGCACAAACAACACAAAAAACTTATAAAGGACAAAAACGTAGCGATCTTAAAGATAGTGACTTTTTATTTCCAGAAACTAGATCTTTCCCGATAGTAACCCCTCAAGATATACCCGATGCAATAAGTAATTTTGGACGAATGAAAGGTAATATGAGTTATGATGCTTTCTTAAATAAGCTATACAAGATGGCAAAACGTAAAGGACCAGAGTTTATTGCTGCCTTACCAGAAGCTACAAAAGATAAACTAGGTATAAAAAAAAGTAAAGCAGAAGATACTGATTTTACACAGGTAGAAGAAATGGAAGTTGAAAGTCCAGAAATGGAACTTATGGAATATAAATATGATTTTTATCAAATGAGTCTTGGTTCAATAAAATCTATCGCAAAACACGCACAGGCTATTGTTGATGCTGTTGAGAATGGAACCATAAAAGACGGCTTGACAGAAAGCTGGCTACAGGGTAAAATTGCTGTTACAGAAGATTATATGCTAACGATACACAATTTTCTAATGTTCGGAGAGAGTGAAACCGATACAGAAGCAGCAGACGCAGCAAAGAATCTTCCTGGTCTATGGGAAAATATTCGAAAGAAAAAAGAAAGAGAAGGGAAAAATTATAAGCCAGCAAAACCAGGAGACAAAGACAGACCAGATTCTGAACAGTGGAAAAAACTTAGTAAATAGTTGATATTATTATAAATTTTTATTAACCTTTTGAGGATTTTGATTATGGAAAAAAAATACGAGAGTCTATCTACATACTTAATGTTATCTAAAAAGATTATCAATAAGTTTGCACCAAAGTTTATTGTTAAGCATATGCTTAATGACGAAGATGCCATAAGCGATGTGGCTGTAGCATTAATGAATGCCGATAAAAATTTTGATCCCAATAGAGAAGGCTCTGGACACGGAAAGAAAACATTGTATTCTTACAGAAATCAGTGTGGTCTTTGGGCAATTAAAACATATGTAACCAAACAATACAAAAGTAAAAAGTTGAGTAGTTTAGATTTTGTATTAGATGACAACAGCAATACTATGTATTCGACTATCTCGGATAAAAATAGTAGAGATCCACTAGATATTATCATAGAGAATGAGCAAGAATCTAATACCATAATGATATATCTTTTATTCTTAATTCCTCTATT
>RFNS01000277.1 GCA_009927055.1 Alphaproteobacteria bacterium
TCTCTCCATACTTTACAGTACCCATCCGGATCATTTTTCATTCTTAATATTTCATCTTTATCTGCGTCTTTTCTATATATATCCTGCCCATTTTCATCTTTAAAAGCAACTGCCCAAAAATCATAATCATTTTCTGGAACCTGTCCATACTGAATATCTATACAATGTTTAAATATGCTCATCAAATGAGATTGAAATGTATTATAATCTAAATTGGTAGTATCTGGATCTGGTGGTGGTTTATGTTCTTGGACTCTCTTGGTTATGCCTCTTTTGCTAAAACATAGTCCAGAATAAAGTTCGTAATCTTTTAAGGTTCTAATTTTACCAAAACCATATGGGCCAAAATCTATATCTCTTTTTTCGCCATCCATTTCAAATAATTTTCTATTTCTGAGATGACATTTGTTATTTCTTTCGATCCAAATTTTATCATCATCCCATTGTTTGGTTCGTCCTTTTCTTGTATATTCATGCCATATTAGAACTTTGTGCGGATGAAAAATATCATAACCGTGAGTGAATGCTCTAACCGCTATGCTTATTTCTTCACCATGAAAATAATAATTTGGGTCATGAGGTACTTCTTCACAAAATTCGCCTACTGTAAAAGCAAAATGAGCACTATAGAATCTCCCTGGTAAAGGCTTAGTGTTATCGTCCCAACTATCAAAATTAGCAGGAAGGAAGAATACGGCACCCTCTGGAATAAATCTATCAAAATTCATTTTCCATGGCTGTTCAATTCTAGCACCAGGATCATTATCTGGATCAAAACTGGGAATATATGATGTAATTAAAGGTTTTTTATGACCTTCTTTTTGAAGATTTTTTAACATATCTATCAATTCACTATCCCAATTATTAGTGAATCTATGATGACTATCTAATTGTAATGTATATTTTTCTTTTTGGTATAATGATTGTACTTGATTTCTTGCCCAACATACTCCTTGACTTTCAGTATACGGAACATCTATAATACGAAATCTTGAATCATTGATATAATCATCTAATCTATCCCATTCATCTTGTTCTGCGTGTTGCCAGCATATTCCGATTCTAAGATTATCTGGATATTTTGCCTTATCCAACATATCTTTTAGTGTCGGAAGAAGCTGAGGATCCCTATACGAAGCTATTTGTATAAATATAGTTTCTTTATTATTTTTAACTTTCTTTTCTTTCACTTGCTTCATAAAAATGAACCCTGTTATGAGTAATCGGACTAGCTAATAATATTGCTGGTTTTATTTTATTCTCTAATGTTAATGTATATATATGACTCATCCATGTTTGTTCAAAAGGACGGGCCCATTTTGTATCCAAAAAACATTTTTGATTGCCTTCTTGATCTATAATATGTGGCCAATTGCTGTAGTAAACCTCTCCTTCTGCATACGGAAGACCATCTATGGTCTTTATGCAAGAAAATTTTGTATTTGGTTTTTTTTGAATACGACCAAAATATTTCAATCTATTCTCAGTAGAAACATTATGCCAACTCCACTGTTCTCCATTGTGACCATAAAATTCACTAAAACTAAATTTAAGAAAATCATATTCTTCATTTTTCATAACTTTTAAAATACGATTAAATAAATTATGAATATTTTTATTAAAACCAAAATTACATGATCCATTAAAATCTAAAAGCATATCGTCTTCAAAAAATATCATATATCTAGACCCAGAATCAGCAAAATGTTCGGCTGCAAATTGTCGTGATCCACAAACTCCTTTATTTCCATATTTAAAATGATCTTTAAAATTATATTTATTACAGATATCGTCGTATGAAGAATATAAAACATCTTTTGTTGAATTATTTAGTAATATTTTTTGGGTTTTATCCAAAAAATTTCTATCATATTTTTCGAAACTATCCAAAACCATTTGTAATTGTTCTGGAGAATTAAAAGCATTTATATAAAGCAATATATTATTATTTTCATGTTTTTTTCTTAAATTTTGTTTATTATGTATTTCACTATATGTTTGACTATTTTTAAGTTTTTCAAAAAATATATTTATTAATCCATTTGACTCTATTGTTTCATAATGATATATATCAGGATCTTTATATGTCATTATCGTAAAGACACTCTCTTCTGTGCCCATAAGATTTTGAGATAAAGTATCGTTGAGTAATGAATAATATAAATTATTTGCTTCAGATATATAGTCTATATGACCTCCAAAAAATCCGCCCCTCGCAACCCTATTAACATTGGCGTCACAAATTTTATTCATATCATTTATATTAAATCCATGAATTTCAGTTGTTGTTTCATAAGGAAAACATACAAATAGAAATTTTTTCACAATATTTTCTAGTTTATTCAATACTTTATCATGACTAAAATATCCAGGATGAACTGTGTTGGTTATTCCTCCGTCCAACCAAAACATATATTCTGTGCTAAATGGATTAAATACCTTGGCATTATGCAAAAGAAACATTTTGCTCATAACCATTGGATTATAGAAATCCAGCTTTGCTTGAGTACTATCCCTAAGCCATCCTACTTGATTTAACCATTCTTCTTTTATTCTTATTTGCTGAACTCTATCGAAAAACGGAAAAAAATTACCTTTAAAATCCTCTTTATTATGCAAGTAGAATTTTGTATTATCTCTATTTCTATATTGATATACTAATGTTTCTAGTTTATCTTCTCCAAAAACAATTAATGGAGTATCATCTGGTAAAGAGGATAATAATTTAGAAAAATTATCAATATAATGCTGATAATTTCTTCCCCATCCTTCTGATAGAGAATCTCTACTAAGATCCCATATACCGGTTACTATAGTAGAATTTATCACTATTATCGACCTAAGAAATATAATATCACCCAGCTGCACCAATAATATTACTCTATGCGTCTTTGTCAAGACTAGAAAACGCTAATTTGGATATTGACAAACCAGAGATTAGGTGTATTATACATCTATTCAGGTGATCAAACAAACAATACTATGAATAACTTCGATAACGATTTTTCAAACGAAAAAGAAAAAAGACGAGAAAAATTTAAGAAAAAACACCAAAATGGTAGTAATTATTTTGAGGAAGATGATTTAAACAAAAGAAAAAATATATCAAAAAAAGAATTAAAAAAAATAAAAGAAAGTTATCAAGAAGAAGAGTGGGAAGACTGGGATAGATATTATAATCATTGATTATGAAATATTTAGAGGAAATATCAGTAGGAGAATGTTTTGTTATAGGTAATGAATACTTTATAACGACTAGCGACTTTAAAAAAGACGGTAAAAAACTTTGTATCAATCTCAAAACTGGATATGGAAGATGGTTGAATCCAGACGAAACGATAGATCCTATTGATCTTTTTACTTTTGATAAAGATAGTAATATATTAGCGATAAAAGAAAGAAAAAAGGATAACGAAAATGTCTAATCAAAAAGTTCTAAAAAAAGAGCCGTATGTTCTTTCAAACAAAAACATATTCGATATAATCGAACAAAGAGTTCGCTCAAAAGAAAATGGAGCAACAGTTTTTGTTCCTCATGTGTGCAATAATATCGATCTATTTGATGCTGGATTCGCATACCAAGTTGGTCAAAAGTATCCAGTAGTCAAGGCCGACTACCATCTTCTTGGTAGAAACTTTTTGTCTGCTAATCTAGGTTATTCTCAAATTATAAAAGTTTATGAGGAACCTCAATATAGACATAAATTAATTTTTGTCAATATGATTGCCCAAAATGGTGTTAAGAACTTCAACAATAATAGACCACTAAACTACTTCGCACTCGGACAAAGTATGTATAAGGTTTCTCAATATATTCATATGAATACCGGTTTCGTAAATAAAAATGAAAAAATAGAAATTCATTGTCCTAAATTCGGTAGTGGATTAGCTGGCGGGAATTGGAACTTTATAAGCGAACTAATTAACGATATATGGGGCAAATTTTTTGTTACTGTATATAATCCAGTAAAATGAATAAAGTTATTAGTTTTAGTCTTTGGGGAAATAATCCAAAATACACTTTTGGTAGTATAAAAAATGCTGAACTAGCGCAAGAAATATATCCTGGATGGATATGTAGATACTATATTGATTCTGAGGTGTCTAAAGATATACTAGATAAATTATCTTCTTTCTCTAATACTAAAATATATAAAAAAAATATTAAAGGTGATTGGAGAAGTATGTTTTGGAGATTTGAAGCATCGTATGATCAGGATGTTGACGTTGCTATTTTTAGAGATTGTGATAGTAGATTATCTTTACGAGAAAAAGATGCTGTAGATGAATGGTTAAATTCTGATAAAACTTTTCATATAATGAGAGATCATCCTTATCATAATTTTCCTATACTCGGTGGAATGTGGGGTTATAAAAATAATAATAAATATCCTATGCAAATATTATTAGAATCTTTTAATAAAACAAATAATTATGGGACAGACTATAAATTCTTTGCAGAAGAATTGTATCCGTTAATAGGTAACGATAAATTAGTACATGATGAATTTTTTGATAAGCAGCCATTTCCATCTCAAAGAGAAAATACAGAATTTGTAGGAGATGTATTTGATGAAAACAATAATAGACATCCAGAATATAAAAAATATATACCATGAAAATAGACCGAGTTATTTTTCCATTAAATAATAATAAAAACTATACCGAATACTGGAATATTTTTGGTATTGTTTGGAAAAATTTTTTTAATATTACACCAACCATGATATTTGTTGGATCGCAACAAGAATTAGAATCAAATAGTTTTGATAGATCTATAGGAGATATAATAAGACTAGATAATATACCAGAAGCAAGCGAACAATATCCGGACTGGTCTGTTACATGGTCTATTATATATGGGGCATCTTTATTTCCTAATGAAGTATGTATTACACATGGTATTGATCAACTTCCTTTATCTAGATATTTTTTTGATCAAGTATCTTTAGTGGATAATGATAAATTTATTGTTGGTTTTGGAGACGCCTATTCGGCATATGGTCCTGACGTTTTAGGATATTATAATTTACAAACCAATGTTATGTATCCTAGTTCTCATCTGGTAGGAAGAGGATCTCTATTTCAAGAAATATATAATATTGATAAGGAATGGAAAATAGAACTTATAAAAGTATATAATTCTAAAAATAGATATCTTCTAAAAAATAGATACTATCCAAATTCATCATGGGGGCTAGACGAATGTTATTCTTCAGAATTAATCTCTAGATATGATCAGAAAAAAATAGAGTATTTTAATTTTTTTTGGAAATATTGGCAACCAAGAAGAATAGATAGGGGTGGTCAGAATTTAAATTTTAATTGCGATCTAGTAAAACTAGGATACTATTCTGAATTACATTCCTTTAGACCATATGACAAACACAAATCTATTATAGATACTATAATACAATGCTTAATAAACTAAAATGTTTACTAATCGGATATGGAAATATAGCAAAAATACATGCTAAATATTTAGAGATAAAGCCCAATCTTGAATGGTATTGGTATGATCCATATATTAAAAACTCATCCACAGATCATAACAGAGTATCTACTCTAGATAAGTTAAACCTATTTGATAAAATTTTTATCTTAACACCTGAAGATTCTCATTATTCTATATATAAACAAGTTAGAGCCAAATTCAATAAAGATATTTTTATCGAAAAACCAGCAATAGTCAAACATCAAGAAATAGATCTACTAGAAGATCCAAAAGTATTTATTGGTTTAGTTGAAAGATTTAATCCTACAATAGAAACATTAAAAGATAATATAGAAATAGATAAAATTATTAATTTGGATTTTAGTAGGTGTTGTGTCGCTAATGCCGCAAGTCCTATTTCTGTTCTAAAAGATATTAGTATTCACGATATAGACTTATTTTTTTATCTGACACAATCTCGTCTTGAAGATCAAAAAAATATTTCTATGAATTTTTCAAAAAATACTGTAGCTTTACAATTAAGTAATAAAAATATTATTAGCAGATTTATATGGAGTAAAGACACGTTTTTTAAAGAAAGAAAACTAATTATTAGACAAACTAATTGTACATATGTTGCAGATCTACAGGAGCAAAAAGTAACTAGATATTTTTACAATTCATTCAATCAGACCATATCAGAATCATTATACGTAGAAAAAGGATCTCCTATAAATAATGAACAAATAAATTTTTTATCACAAAATCCTGAATATGTGGTTGGCAACAGATCTCACAGATTTCTTCTGAGCTTACTTAATTATGATTAGTACTAATTCTATTATTGAAAATATTAACAACATCGGCGCAAATACAGATATATGGCATTTTAGTCATATAAGAGACTCAGCAATAATAGGAAATAATTGCACAATAGGATCTCATTGCTATATAGATAAAGATGTTATTATAGGAAATAATTGTAAAATACAAAGCGGATGCCTTATATATCATCCGGCAAAAATAGGAAATTGTGTTTTTATAGGCCCTAGATGTTTAATTATTAACGATAAGTATCCCAAAGCAACAAAAGATGATGGGACCAAATTAACAGAACAAGACTGGATATGCGAAGGTGTTATCATAGAAGACTTTGCAAGTATTGGTGCCGGTAGTATAATAATGCCTGGTGTTATAATAGGCCATCACGCGATAATCGGAGCAGGCTCTATTGTAACAAAAAATATCAAACCCTATTCAAAAGCTTACGGCTCTCCAGCTAAAGTGTACTAAATAATGACATATGATTTAACAAAAATTATAGATCAATACATTGATAAAAATAACAAAATTGAAAATTTTTCACCGATACTTCTCCAAATAGGAGGTAACGACGGTGTTCAAGACGATGTATGTAGAAATAGTATTATTAAACATAAAATTCGTAGTCATATTTTAGAGCCGATACCAGATTTGTTTAGAGAATTACAACAAAATTATACAGGCTATGACTGGGTTGATTGTTATAATTTAGCAATATCAGATAAAGAAGGATTCGAAGATATAAGTTATGTCTATCCATACGACGACTTGCCGACTTGGTGCAAGGGTCTTGGAACTTTGGATAAAAGTAAAAACTTTTTAGGTTCTGGTTACGGAGGCTATAAATTAAGTCAAAATTTATCCGATACCCATCTTTATAAAACTATACAAACAAGAATTAAAAATCTCCAAATAGAGACACAAAGCCTTAACTTTTTTTTAACCAATAACAAAATTAATACCGTAGATATTTATGTTTCGGACACAGAGGGATACGACTATATAATATTTAATCAAATTAACTGGAATAAAATTCAACCAAAAATTATATGCATGGAAACCCATACCCTAGAAAATACTTGTCTAATTAATATGGAAAATACGCTTAAAAAAAATAACTATACTATTATTAATAATACATGGGACACTGTTGCTGTTAAATTTTAATCATGCCACAAATTATTAGAGAAATTTTTGAGTCTTATGTTAAAGACACATTCAATCTAACAGACTGTATATCTGTTAATAATGGTACTAGCGCATTAATAGCCACTCTATGGTCTATGGATTTGAAGCCAGTAGATGAGATTATAACAACTCCATTTACATTTATCGCAACATCAAACGCTATCCTAATAAGCAAAGCCAAGCCTGTATTTGTTGATATAGACAAAGATTCTTTGCTAATAAACACAGATCTTATAGAAGAAGCAATAACGCCCAATACAAAAGCTATATTACCTGTCCATTTATATGGTAGAATATGTAATATGGAAAAAATAAAAAAAATTGCTCAAAAATATAACTTAGTAGTAATAGAAGATACTTCTCAAGCTTTTGGTTCTCAGACAGCAAAAGGAGAATTTGCTGGCATGATAGGAGACGCTGGTACATTTAGTTTTTACAAAACAAAAAATATATCAACCTTCGAAGGAGGAATGATAGCTATTCCTCACGAATCTAAACTCGACCATAAAAAAATCAGATCAATATGCGACCAAGGACAAGTTGGAAAATATAATCATGAATATTTAGGCTTTAATTTTAGACTAGCAGAACCACTATGTCTTATGGCTTTAGAACAAATGAAACTGCATATGGTTGGTATAAAAGCAGAATTAGGTTTAAGAGGACCAAAACAAGGACATTATCCATCGGTTGTTTATGATCAACCAATATACAAAAAAATGGGTATCAAAGGATATTGTCCTATAGCAGAAAATATTGCTTTACAAATCAAAAATAATACATATGAATAAAACAATAATAGTCACAGGCTGTGCTGGTCTTTTGGGTAGTCATGTATCTAGATATTTTTTACAGGAAAATTATACCGTAGTAGGTATTGATGATTTAAGTGGAGGATATAAAGAATTTTTGCCTAATAATAAAAATTTTGTATTCTACAAATATGATTTATCTAAAAAAAATATAACAAAATATTTAAATAAACTTTTTAAAACACATAAACCAATAGCATGTTATCATTTTGCTGCTTATGCGGCGGAAGGTCTTTCTCCTTTTATAAGACATTTTAATTACACTAATAATATTTTATCTAGTGTTAATATTATTAATCAATGTATTCAATATGATTGTAAATTAATTTTTACATCATCTATGGCGGTTTACGGAGCACAAAAACCACCATTCGATGAAAATATGATCCCGTCTCCAACAGATCCATACGGTATTGCAAAGTTTGCAACAGAATTAGATATAAAAGTAGCGAATGACCAACACAATTTACGTTATACAATACTTAGACCTCATAATGTAATAGGCATATACCAAAATATTTGGGATAAATATAGAAATGTTGTAGGGATATTTATACGTCAAGCTTTAAATAATAAACCATTAACTATATATGGTGATGGTACACAGACCAGAGCATTTTCCGATATAAAATATTTTTTAATTCCTTTTAGTATGTTAATAGATTCTTTTGATCAGCAAATATTTAATATTGGTGCTGATAAAATTTTTACTATACATGAACTAGCAAAAACAGTAAAGTCTATAGCAGAACATCATAAATTTAATACCGAAATAATTCATCTTGAACCGAGACACGAGGTTCAACATGCGTACTGCGATCACACAAAAGCTAAATCATTATTAAAATTTACTGATAATACTAATTTAGAAAATTTAATTCATGATATGTTTATATGGGCCAAGGATCAGCCAAATCGAGAAACAAAAAAAATGAAATACGAAATAAATAAAAACATATATAATTATTGGAAATAAATATATGAAAATACTAGGTTTGATGTTGGCGTCTAACACATGCGAGGGAGGCAAATGTTATTCAAAAATGGTAGAAGCATGTAGAAATACATGGGCAAAAAATTCTACAAATATAGATATTTATTCTATCTATGGAACAGATAATCCGATACGATCAACGTATGGCTCTTGTAAAACTAATAATTATGATATAATTATAAATACAATAGAATCAAGAAGAAATTTATTACATAAAACAATAAAAGCTATTGAATTTTGTCTTCATAATATGGAATTTGATTTTCTTTTTCGTCCAAATTGTGGAAGTTATATCAATACTAATTTATTATATAATTTTTTATTAGATAAACCAAAAGATAAATATTATGATGGAATAAATGGTATGTATGATGGTATTAAATACTCATCTGGTGCTTGTATTCTAATGAGCAGAGATGTGGCAGAATTGCTTATAGAGAAACAAAATCTATTAGAATATGATGGAGCCATATATATGGATGATGTTTCCATAGGAAAATTTTTCATCGAACAAAAAATAGAATTACAGAAAAATGCATTAAGAGAAGACTGCATATCCGAAACAGATCTTGTATCAAAATTTAATAATAGGTGTTATCATTATTATTTTTGTCATACTATAAATCCTGATTTAATCTATAAATGCCATAATTTAACAATAAATTCAAAACAATGAATTATAAATGCTCATTATTTTGCTCATTCTATAAAGCAGAAAAATTTATAGAATCTTATTTGGACAATCTTATAGAACAAACAATTTTTAAAGATATAGAGCTTATTTTTTTAAATTGTAACTCTCCAGAAAATGAAGAACGATACATATCACCATTAACTCAACAATACCATAATATTAAATACTATAAACTAAATAATGATCCTGGATTATATGCTGGTTGGAATATAGCAATAAAAAAATGCTCATCTCCTATTATTGGTAATTGGAATGTTGATGATCGTAAAAATAAAGAGGGGCTAGAAATTCTATTATATCAATTTGATAAAGATCCAGAATTAGACTTAGCATATGGATTTACATATGTTTCACACAAAGCTAACGAAAAATATATCAATAATGATTATACTCAAATTTATCCTTATCTTCCACATAGCTTCGAGAATCTTTTAAGAAACAATAGTCCTCATTGTATGCCATTGTGGAAAAAAAGTCTTCATAATAGATTTGGATACTTTGATGAAAACTACAAAACAGCAGCCGACGGAGATTTTTGGTTGCGCTGTGCCGTGGGTGGTGCTACAATAAAGATGGTCAACCATCCGGTTGGCTTATATTATGAAAATCCAACTGGTCGCTCAACTAATCCGGAAACATTGAAAGAGATGGTCAGCGAGGTTAATTCTATGAGAAGTAAATATTTTGGATATATAGGTAAAATACCATGAACTATATTTTATTATTTTTTATTATCGTATCTATTATCGGCGGTATTGTTGGTGGACTGAATCAGATACAAGAAGTTAGACAAAATCCCTCTTTAGGTATTAAACAGTCCAAAAATATTTTTACATATTTATTTATTGATTGATATGAATAGATTAGATCATCAAAGAGTTTATTTGGCAGGGGCTATGGATAGGGTTCCGGATAGGGGCTCGACATGGAGAGATAATATAACTCCTTTTCT
>RFNS01000108.1 GCA_009927055.1 Alphaproteobacteria bacterium
TGGTTTTTAACTATTGATGAAAACGGTATTGAACAGTTACGAAATAGTCTAGGTGTTTTGATCAAATAATTTCACAGGAAAAGAGGAGAACTAAAATGAGCGTTCCGTTTATGTGGGTTGATGGTAATTTGACACTGATCTTGAATAATAAGGCTTATCAAGTTATTCCAGATCATATTAATTACAAGCTGATCCTTGAGGCTCTACCAACAGCAACTAATGATGAGTTGCTAGATCTGGTAGATATTGAAAAGGCAGTATCATCATTTAGTGATGGTCTGGTTGAGGTCAAGAATGGCAAGGTGCTTTTTGATGGTGAAGAAGTTCATGGTAGTATTAGTAAGCGTATTCTGGAGTTTATGAGCAAGGGATTACCGTTTCAGCCTCTTGTAAACTTCTTGAATAATCTTATGGAAAATCCTAGTATGCAAAGTCAAAAGGAACTATATGATTTCTTGGAGCATGAGCATCTGCCAATTACTGAGGATGGTCATTTCCTAGCATACAAGGCTGTTCGTAGTGATTATATGGATAAGTATGCTGGCACATTTGATAATCATGTTGGCAAAGTTTGCCAAATGAATAGGGCTAAGGTTGACGATAATCGTAGTGTTGGTTGCTCTCAGGGACTTCATGCTGGCGCTTTAAACTATGTTGCTAATTATGGTAGTGCTGATAATGGTGATCATATTATGATTGTTAAGATCAATCCAAAGGATGTAGTCAGCGTTCCTAGTGATTGTAATCATGAGAAACTTCGTACTTGTCGATATGAAGTTGTTGGTGAATATCAAGGCGAACTCCTAAAGCCTCTTTATAAGGCTGATTTTAGTGAGGACTCTTATGATGAGGATGAAGAGCAGTTATACGATGAGTATGATGATGATTACTGGGATCAGTATGAAGATGAAGATGAAGATATTCGTGCTACGGCTGAAGACGAAGATGAAGACTATGATCCTGACCAGGATTATGTTTGATAAAAACTGAGTGAGCAATTTGGGCTATGGCGGTTCGATCCCGCCAACACTCTTTTGTTGACTATGATAGGTGTGGTGCCTTTCCCAACAAATTTTAAGGAAATAAGGAATACTAAAAATGTTTAGCGATAATCTTGGGTTTAATCCTTTTGACAAAAATAATAATGCTCATGCTAATGGATACGCAGTAGAACAGCATAGGTTTTTGAGTTCTTTTAGGCAGAACAATATCTTTGTATATAATGGCAATCCTCGTAAGAAGATTAGCAGTATGAATCATACTAGCGATCTTGAAGATGCTCTACAGGCTAATATCTCAAACCACTCAGATGTTTATTTTTATGTAAATGGTGGACGTAAACTATATGCTATCAAGCAATTTACTTGCTGTTTTTGTGATATGGACGCTGGTAGAAACTCTGATGGTACTTATTTTAAGCCAAGTGTTGTTGTGCAATATAAGAAAAAGTTCTTGAAGAAGATTAATGAGTTTCCTGTAAAACCAAGTTGGGTAGTTGATACTCGTAATGGCTATCAGTGTTACTGGATTTTTGATGATGCTAGTCGTAAAATTGTTGGAAGTAACAAAACTTTCTGGAATGGCCTTCAAAAGAAGTTGGTAAACTATTTTGATGGCGATCCAAGGGCGATTAAGCCCAATCAGATTTATCGTGTACCTTATACTTGGTGGCGTAAGGAATGGGAAAAGAAGGCTCCA
>RFNS01000158.1 GCA_009927055.1 Alphaproteobacteria bacterium
TTAATGGAATTAATATTACAGAAACTGTTAGAGAATTACTAAAAGATAGGTTATTCATATGACAACTAAAATAATTGTTAATAGTATACAGGAAGCCTATAGGGAATTTATGTCGGGCTTTACAAAGCTACTGCCGTCTTTAAACAAAGATAGTATTGGTCAAATAGATAATATTAGTA
Organism: Alphaproteobacteria bacterium; assembly: GCA_009927055.1. Taxonomy (GTDB): domain Bacteria; phylum Pseudomonadota; class Alphaproteobacteria; order UBA9219; family RFNS01; genus RFNS01. The sequence continues at coordinate 180 of RFNS01000158.1, forward strand.
TTTTTACAGCAAAGATACCTGAAACAGAAAATATGAATGAGGTTTATGGGTGGGCTGAAGTAGATAAACAAGATTATGGTTATGCTGTTTACTGGAAAGATACTGGAGAATTTACCCCAAAAGATTTGCTACAGTATTTTCATAAAGAAATGGTTGAATCATTCTATTCAGTAACATTTAGTGAAATACTGTTTCATGCCCATAAAGATAAAAAAGATAATCATAGATATCATATTAATGCCCGAGGATTTTAAAAATTATGACCAATTACAATACAAACAATAAACTAACTTACGATGAATTGATACAAATCAATGATGAGCTAAGATATACAATTGCTAATCTAAAAAAACAACAAGAAGAATATGAACAATGTACAGCACGAGTTTATGCTCCGGGCAAAAGCTATAAAGAATTAGAAGAAAAACTAGAAAAACTGAAACAAGAAAAAAATCAAGAAATTGACAGATTAATAAATACTATGGCACAAGCTAATAAAGAAATTCAAAAATGCCAAACAGATTACTACAATCTTAAATCTAGAAATATAGATTTAGAACGAGTCATCGAAAAACAAAATGTTGTAATATCTATGGCTGCTGGTTATATTAGTTCAACTCCACAATTTAGTAATGACCACCCTATTAATGTTAAGAAGTGGTTGATGGGCGGTATGGAATGAACAATAAAGAATTTGAAGATTGGATTGAAGTAAATAATATTAATGAAATATTTGTACGAAATAAAAATGTAACTATTCCTAAAGAATTATTGGCGCTATTAAGAATAGTTATAGAAAAAGCCTATGATGATGGATATAAAGAAGGCTTTAGCGATGGAAAATATGGACCTTAATATATGAAATATTTATATATACTATTACTGATTCCTATTAATCTATATATAGGTTATAACAAGCCTTGTAGT
>RFNS01000008.1 GCA_009927055.1 Alphaproteobacteria bacterium
CAATAAACAGGTATCGGTTAAATCTAATTACAAAATGCGATGAAGTCATTGCTAAAATCGAAAATATGATGGACATACAAGAATTTGCCAAAAGAATCAGCATAAACAATGCCCCAGCACATTGGGTTGAGGTCAACCAATTGCGTAAGTATTGGAGACAAAACGGAGTCAAAGAATTGTCAAAAGTATTTGCCGATGGCGACGTCATCTTATACGACAAAGAAATAGACTGGAAAGCAATTAGTGAACACAAGAAAAACCTCTGGTACGAGGATTATATTAATTATCAAAAACAAAGTTATGAACATTTTGAAAGGTAAAATTAAATACACCGCTGGTAAGGTGTTTGATGGTCAATTTGGAGCATCAATAAATGCAGTAATCACCCTAACAAATGGTGAAGATGTCAGGGTGTACGGCAAACCAGACGATGAAAAACTAAGTCATTAAAGAAAGATGACGAGGTAACAGTAATTCATGATGGCAAAAGTTACAAGGTTGCCTTTGATATGACTACCGCAGACCAGATACCTACAAAGGAAACAAATGATACACCAGCACCAACGGTAAATAAAAATGGAAAATTAACTGTTGAAGAATTGCAAGAAAAGGCTATTTTTATGACCGATTTGTATGCAGATATATATCACCAGTTACTTGGACGTGAGCTTGAACCATTACAAGCACAACCAGCAGCAGCAACAATATTTATTCAATAGGTAAATTCTTGTAATCATATTGGTGTTTTTCCCCAGCCTGAAAATGGCTGGGGTTTACCAAAAAAAACAAAACTTATGAAACTTAATCTTCCAAAGAAATATATCTCAATTAGTCAAGTCAACTTGTTCCTACAAGACTCCAAAAAATATATGGATAGGTATTTTCATCTCATACCTGAAGAGCCTTCTATATATATGGAATTTGGGAAAACATTTGCTACCGATTGTGAAGCATTTATTAAAGATGGAATTGTAAACGAGACCTTTCCGACTTTTTACATTGACAAAATGCAGCCGTTTGTAGGTAAAGAATCTGAAAAGGAAATAGCATTATCAATTAATGGAGTACAAGTAAAAGGTTTCATTGATGTTTGGGACGCAGAAAATAACAAGGTCATCGATTTTAAGACATCTGGTAAGTCATGGACGGAGCAAACTTTACAAGACTCTTTACAGATGAGAATCTATTCAATGGCAATGTTTACCAATGGGCAAGAAATACCAGTAAGCCAATAAACTATCTGGAAACAAAGGTGGTTAACAACAAGGTTGAATTTACTGGTAAAAGTTATGAATTAAATTACCAATTTACCATGAATGAGATGTTACAAGCAATCGATTTAGTTACGAAACCGCAGTTGAAATCAGCAAA
>RFNS01000007.1 GCA_009927055.1 Alphaproteobacteria bacterium
AAAAAATCAACGGGTAGCGAGAACGCTGTTTCTGAGTTACGCCAAGAATACAACCGGCTGCGTAACAGCGCGGCTATTCAATCGCTTCCACCAGGCCCAGCAACAGACCGCGATATTCAGCTAGCCTTGGCTGGCTTCCCATCTGAAACGGGCAATCCTCAAGTAATTGCTTCATTCCTGCGTGGTGTTGCCAAAATGAAAGCTGTAGAGTCAGCCGTGGAAGGCGCACGAGGCGAGTGGATGGCAAACAATAAGGGTCTGACAAGGGCCACAAGAGACTTTGTTGCCGGAGACTTTTCTGCTCGTGCTGGCGAATCTTTTGCTGATCTTACAAAGCGGATTGCCGATCAGGTTTCCAAACGTTATTTGCCTCCTGAGCAAGCGCAAGCGCAACAAACAGAGCGGCTTGTTTCGCAGATTCCAGGTGCAGCACCAGCTCCAGCGCCTCGTCAGCAAATGCCAACTGGAGCCGTTGACATTATGAATCTTGCAGATCAAATCATTCGAGGACAGAGATAAATGGCCTCGGCCATCGAATACGCGCAATGGATTGTAAGCAATCAAGACAAGCGCGGAACGGCTGAATTTAATACGGTTGTTCAGGCTTATGAGATTGCAAAGCAATTAGAAACGCCTGCGCCGCCTCCCATTGCGCCGCCTCCACCATCGCCTACTCAGCAACTTATCGGCGCTGGTGAGGCCGCATTGACAACCGGAACGGCTGCGCTGCTTGGGCCTGTGGGCGCACTTGTTGGCGGTGCTAGGGGCGTTGCTCAAAACATACTAGAGGGCCGATTCCAAACGCCAGATGCACAAAGGCTTGTAGAGGAAGCCGCTGCTCGTGGAGCGCAAGCGGTAACTTATCAACCAAGAACAGAGGCAGGCAAGAGAACAAGTTGGCGCGATTGTCGAGGCCGTGGAAGCCGCAAAGATACCGCCATTTGTTCCTATTGCAGGCCCAGCGGGAACGTTAAGACCAGCTACAAGAGCAGCAAGAGAAGTCACGGAGGTTGCGGTTCAGCCTGCTGTGCAAGCCGCTGAGAGGGCCGTAGAAGCAGTTAGAGATTTAGTACCTGGGGCAAGACCGCCGATGGCTGCGGGTGGCGCTGTTGGTGCTGCTGGTACGCCTCTTGCGCAAATGCGCCAGGCCGCTGCGGCTGAGTTACCCGTGCCTGTGCAAATGACAAAAGGTCAGCGCGAGCGCACTTTCGAGCAACAGCGTTTTGAGCAAGAGATTGCAAAAAATCCAGAACTTGGTGCGCCGATTCGTGAGCGACTTATGCAGCAGCAGCAACAAGTTGCTCAAAACCTTGATTCGTTTATTGACCAAACGGGCGCAGAAATCAGAGATGTAAGACAGGCTGGCATTACTGTAGTTGAGGCTTTGCGCTCACAATTAGCGCAGGATAAAAACAGAGTTCGTGCTTTGTATAGAGATGCTGAAAAGGCTGGAGAAACACAGGCAGCCGTTGATCTTGCGCCTTTGGCAAATTATTTGAACACAAATCGCGCAGGCCGAACATCTGCTCCGATCCTATCAACCATTGCCGGTGAACTCGAAGTTCGTGGCGTAGGCACTGGCAGTCTTGCAGACGGCACATTGACAGCAACGCAAGCCACGCTTGGACAGGTTGAAGAGCTGCGGAAGGCAGTAAATAAATTCGTTAAGTCCAATGATCCAAACGATGTGCGCGTTGGCGCAGAAATCAAAAATGTAATCGATGACATTACAGAAGGCGCTGGTGGCGAGCTTTATCAACGCGCTCGCAGAGAGCGGCAAAACGTTGCAAATCGTTTTGAAAACATCGGCCTTGTTCAGAATCTAATCAACACTAAGCGCAACTCAAATGACCGTATCATTGCTTATGAAGATGTGATTCGTCGCGCTGTTTTAGATCCGTCAACATCATTAGATAGCACAAGACATTTGTTCGGGTTGCTCAAGAAAACACCGGAAGGTCAGCAGGCCGTCAGCGAAATTCGTGGTGCAGTGCTCCAGTTGATTCGAGATGATGCGTATAAAAATATTACGACTAATGAACGAGGCGATAGACTGATTTCGCCTGCTGCGTTTAACCGCATGATTCAGAATCTCGATCGATCAGGAAAGCTCGATTACGTTTACGGCAAGAAGGGTGCAGAGCAGTTGCGAACGCTCAACGATGTTGTTGGCGTTTTGTTTACCGCGCCACCTGGAACGGTAAACACATCAAATACTGCAAGCGTTTTGTTAACTGCGCTTGATACAATGGCGACCTATGGAACAACTGGGTTGCCAGTTCCCGCGCTGCAAGCATTAAGAGCGCTGACAAAAACAATCAAGGATCAGAAACTTAAGAAGCAAGTCCAGGAAGCCTTACGATAAACAACCGTCATCATTTACACATAAAACCGTCATGTCACCTGCACAAAAATCTGATGTACTCAGCGAGGCCGCAAAAGCAGCCCCGCCTGTTGCGATCACAACGGCGGTGACCATTGGCGGTTTGACTTTGAACGAATGGGTTGCGATTGCAACATTGCTCTACGTTGTATTGCAATCTGGATGGCTAATCTGGAAGTGGTATCACGCAATAAAAGAACGAAAAGACAAGGCTTCTGAAGAAAGTTAAACAATTTTCAGAGGAATTGCGCAGAACACTTTGATCTTGATCGCGGCTGTGATATAAGCCATCTGTCTTCAATTTTTTGGAGCGATCATGCCTCAGGCAAAGTGTACAGACGACGAGTTTATAGCGGTCTGGCGGCGTCTTGGTAGTGCAAGTCTTGTTTCAGAAGAGCTTGGAATGGCCCTCCGCTGGGTTCACGATAAACGCAGGCGCATTGAAGCTAAGCGCAATATCCCGTTAAATACCACCAACGATCAGCGTGGTGTTATCAAGATCCAGCACACAGAAAACAAAGTTCGTTCGATTGCAAACATCACGGGCTGCGTGATCGTTTTTTCTGACGCGCATTTCATGCCTGGTGAGCCAAGCGTTGCGTTTACTGCGATGTTAAAACTAATCAAAAAACTAAAACCTAGCATGATCGTTGCGAATGGCGACATCCTTGATGGCGCTCTTATATCTCGGTACGGGCCTGAGCAGGGCTGGCAAAACAAGCCAAGTTTGAAACAAGAATTAGAGGCTGTGCAGTGGCACATGGATCAGATCGTAAAAGCCTGCAAGGGTCTTGGAACGATTCTGCATCGCACTGTTGGAAACCATGATATTCGATTCGACAAGCGTCTTGCTGGACTTGTGCCTGAGTACAGGGACATTGGCGGCACACGATTGAGCGATCACATTCCTGAGTGGTCCGAGAGCTGGTCGCTCATGGTCAATGACGTTTGCATGATTAAACACAGGTTGCAACACTCAGGCATTCACAGTTCTTATAACAACGTCTTGAAAAGCGGTTTGTCAACATGCTCGGGTCATACGCATTTGCTGGAGATCAAAGGCTGGACAGATTACACTGGCAGGCGCTGGGGTATATCGACTGGGATGCTTGCTGATCCACTATCCGAGGCATTTCACTATTTAGAAGACAACCCAGTGCCCTGGTGCTCTGGGTTAGCGGTTTTACATTTCGATGAAGATGGAAGCCTGCTGCCGCCTGAGCTGTGCGAGGTTGTCGAAGGTCGCGCTTATTTTCGCGGCGCTGTTGTTTAAGTGAGGCTTTATGTTTGACTTACTATCTGGCGGTTTACTTGGCTCTATCTTCGGCGGTTTATTCAGGCTCGCACCGGAAGTGCTGAAATTCCTAGATAAAGGGAATGAACGCGCTCACGAGTTGAATATGTTTAGGCTCCAGACCGATTTAGAGAAGATGCGCGGTGAGTTTCGCGTGGAAGAAAAATACGTTGACTATAGTATTACCCAATTAGACGCAATCAAAGAGGCATTTCGTGAGCAATCAGAAACAGCAAAATCAGCCGGATGGTTCGTATCTGCAATCTCGGCACTGGTTCGCCCAGGCATTACATGGTGTCTTTTCGGTATGTATGCTGCCGTTAAGGTTTGTGCGATCTATATGGCAATCTTATCGGATGCACCGTGGCACGAAGTTTTAACGTCCAATTGGAATGAAAACGATTTTAGTTTGTTTATGATGGTGGTGAGTTTCTATTTTATCGGTCGGCCGATAGAGAAGTATCAAAAATCATGAGCAAAAAAATTCCAATCAATTGCAGTCACTGCGGCAAACTGTTTGAAAGAAAAAATGGCGGCAGAGAAAAACAGTGTTCAATAGCATGTCGGTTTTGGTCTAAGGTAAGTCGCGTGGAGAGCGGATGTTGGGAATGGCAGTGGTCTGTATTTACGCAAACAGGATAC
>RFNS01000069.1 GCA_009927055.1 Alphaproteobacteria bacterium
ATTGTTTATCCGTTTGGTGACGCAACCGTAACGCTGACCGCTGGTCAGAGCATTGCGGTTGCCACCATCGCTGAAGCCCAGGTTTTCCAGCTTGTTGGCTTTCCTAACTTCCCGTATCAGCAGGATCTGCTCGGCACGCCTTCTGGCAATACGATCACCGTTTACGGTCCGTTTGCTTCAGGCGCAACCATTCAGTTCAGCGCAGGCGCTACGGTATTGCTTTATAACGCAGGAACCGATCCAACGATTCCTGAGTTGACAGGCGTTCGTGCTAGCACGGCTGCTGTAGCGCTTAACACTACGGGTGCGGCTACCGATGCTGCAATGATCGGCGCGATCCTGGATGGCGTTATCACATCGACGACTGCTGCTGCTGTTTCTTTGGTTCTGCCCACGGGCGCAACCCTTGACGCAGCGCTTCAGCTCAACGTTGGTGATGCCATCCGGTGGAGCGTCGTGAATACAGGTGCAACTAACGCTGCGACTGTAAGCTCGGCAGGCTCTGGCAATACGCTTGTTGGTGCTGGTGGAGTTGCTGCAACCACATCGGGTTCATTTGTGACTATCAAAACCGCTGCGGCGACATTCTTTACTTACAGGATGTAAACCATGCCCATGAAAAAAGGCTACAGTGAAAAGACCATCGGGAAGAATATTTCGATGGAAATGAAGCGCGGCAAGCCACAAAAGCAGGCTGTGGCAATGGCGTTGTCTTCAGCTCGTGAGTCTGCCATGAAAGCCGGAAAGCCTTCCAAGGCTCCGGCCAAGAAAAAGATGTAATGAGCGAGGCTGTAAAGACCAAGCCCAGACTTTGGGAGGCTGCTAAAAAACAAGCCGTCTCAAAGCTGGGCGGTCACTCAGCCAGGGCAATGCAGTTAGCGGTAAAGATTTACAAAGAAAAAGGCGGTGGGTACAAAGGCGAGAAATCGCCTTCCAACACTTTATCGCAATGGACAAAACAGGATTGGCGCACCAAGTCCGGCAAGCCAAGCAAAGAAACCGGCGAGCGTTACCTGCCAGCCAAAGCAATTCAAGCACTAACTCCAGCAGAATATGCGGCGACCAGCAGGGCCAAGCGAGCGGGTGGCGGCGTAGGCAAAACGGTCAAGCAGCCTGCTAAGATTGCAAAGAAAGTAGCGAGATACACATGATCTTTCCGATGCACGTTTTTAAGTCGCCTGGCGAGTATATCGAGCACAAGAACGTCAAATCGTGGGGGCTGAAGTCCGTTTATGACGAGGCCGAACTCGATCAGGCGCTTGCAAATGGATGGTTTCTTACAAAGGCCGAAGCGCTCAATCCGAACAAGATTCCAGCAGACAATGCACCACCGACTCGTCAAGAACTTGAGGAAAAGCAAACTCGCTTAAAATCAAGTTCGATGGCAGAACATCTGATAAGAGGTTGCTGCAAATGATTAGCGAGGAGCTGGGGCATGGCGTGGACTAAACGACAGTTTGTTGTTCAAGCGTTTGAGGAAATTGGTCTTGCCTCATACGTTTTTGATCTAACGCCAGAGCAATTGCAATCCGCGCTGCGCCGTCTT
>RFNS01000032.1 GCA_009927055.1 Alphaproteobacteria bacterium
TCAGCGACCACTGCGAACAGATTCTCAAACTGCTTGATCTGCTCGAAATCATCTAAAAACGATGCTAGCTGATCTCGCGTCAACCCTAGCGGTGGCACTGGCCTTGGCATGTCATGCCGCCAGTGGCTCGATCTGAGCCTCTAATCTAGCAATAGAGATATGCGCGTCTGTATCGCCTCTAAAACGCTGTATGCGCCAGTTTCTCATGTTGCCCATCTGAAACCATGTAATCCGCTTTTGCGTCGCTCCTGTGGTCCCTACGCTCGTAAAACGATCCTGACTCCAAGAAGCTCCGTCTTTGGAATATGACGTAGAGATTTGCGGATTGAGACCGACTTGCACACGACCCGTCAGGCTGACCAGCTCCATCTGGTGGAATATCGCACCTAAAGATTGGTTGTAGACGATGATCGTTGAAAACTCCCAACGTACTTTCTGGCCCCAATGACTTCCGATGGTGTTATCACAGTAGCCAATGCTTGAGGATTGCGGATCTCCGACAAGCCATTTGTCGTAGGCCCAGACAAAGTTTCTTGCACGATATTGTGAAAATCCGACGACCGTGCTCGTGAGCGTGAACCAGACCAAGGACTTGAGTTCCCGCGATGCTTGCTCATCGAAAACAATGGTTCTATCGGGAAGATGAACGTAGAGGTGTTGATGCGCTCTGTCATTTCGAGCCTCCAGCTTAACAACCGCGAGCTGCGCCTCCGTGTAGGTCAGCAAGAGCATGTCGATCTCTTGCGAGCTAATCTTTTCGGTTGTTGCGTTTGCGCCTAAGTAAATTCCTGGCGCTTCGTTTCGTCCTGATCCAAGAAACGCAATGCGCTGAACAAATTCACAGCAAGCAAAAGTGCCAACAACGCCTTTTTGAATCTGAGCGCCATCAATGCGCTGGAACGGGAAAAACTCACCGCCAACGTTATCAAATACCTCAATTGTATTTCGATTAAGAGCATAACTTCGTTTCGCAGTTTAATAAGAGCAACAATCGGATCTGGATCAATTTCCGATGAGCCATACTTAAGCGGGTCAACTTGCAGCGGATTACTCAGTTCTGTAATAACAAGACTT
>RFNS01000174.1 GCA_009927055.1 Alphaproteobacteria bacterium
AAAAGCAATATATGAAAAATTTGGGTTGTTAATAACTGGAATAGTTGGCACTGAGGATTTAATGCGTATTGGGTAATAATACATATAATCAGTTGGTGAATTTAAAATTTGATACATATTGTTTGTTTTGTCAATTGTATGTAGTATTTGTTGTTGTTGTAATACTGTGTATCTAATTATTATTATACCTGTCCCACCACTACCAGATGTACCATTGGTACTACCTGAAAATCCTGCACCACCACCACCTGAACCTGTGTTTGCTGTACCATTACCTGCAGTTGTAGCCCCTTTAGAACCATTACCACCTACTCCTGTACCACCCGTTCCTGCAGCTGTTCCATCAGAAGCACAACCACCGCCTCCACCAGCTGCATAGACTTGGACAACTCCTGTTATATAACTTGTGATACCATCGCCTCCATTTCCGCCTGTAGCTGCTCCTACAGAAATTACATTTCCACCAACAGATCCAGCACCTCCACCACCACCACCAGCCCAATTACTTTGTGCTCCAGGATTATATGCACCGCTACCGCCTCTATTACCATATGTACCAAATGGAACATTAGATGTTAAAGGATTTGTAACAGCAGTAGTATTACCACCAGAACCACCTGATGAACCACCAGCTAAACCTTTATCTGTGTACCAAGCACCACCACCTCCTCCTTTTGCTCTGAATATATCAGTATTGTTTGAATTTCTAATGTAACTATCAACCCCATTATTACCATTTATAGCTGTTGTACCAACAGCTGCTCCTCCTGTTCCGACACTAAATGTATATTTACCTGCAGAAAAAGTATATGTAGTATTAATATAAGCTCCAGCACCACCGCCTCCTGCATGTCTACAACCTCCAGATCCACCACCACCAACAATTAAAACTTCACATTGCACATCCTGGTTAAAAGTCACGGTATAATTAGTTGTATTTGTAAATGATTGATAATAATCAGTTGAACTATTAGTTACAGCAACTGGAGTTATTGTTGGTGTTGCTACTGGATGGATAGTGTTTAAATTTTGTATGTTACTTAATTGTTTCTTCC
>RFNS01000006.1 GCA_009927055.1 Alphaproteobacteria bacterium
GGCTATGAGAAAACTGATAGTTATAAGCAGACTCTAATTTTGCACGATACTTTTCAAGCAAGCGATGAACACGATGCTAGAAATCAATTTAATGCTAAATTTGCTTTTACCCATAACATTCTAAACGTATATTCTGCAATAAATCTTAACAATTCATGACCAGAACAGAGTTGATAAATAAGATTGTTCATGATTTATTAAATGATGGATTTTCTGTCCATTTAAATAGATGTGTCGATATAAATGGGTGGAGCGGATGGTTTGATGCTGATGATGATAACAAAGAATTTGTTGTGTCATTAGATCATCCTTTTGGTTTTGAAACCATGATACATGAATACTGTCACTATTTACAATGGAAAAATAAAAGACCATTATGGGATAGTATTGATAATACATACGGTGTTTTAATTGATTGGTTTGAAGATAGTGAAGTTTCTGCCACTGAAGAAGAATTAGATCAAAGTTTTCACGATATAATTTTACTTGAACATGATTGTGAAATGATGAGTTTAAATTTTGCAATACAAAACTGTATAGAGAATTTTGACCCAAAAAGATATATTCAAGCAGCAAATCTTTATTTATGGCACTATCATTTTAATCGTCGTTTTAGGAAGAAACCAAATTTGCCAATATGCGCAACAAATGCTGTTGATATTATGAGTACTACTTTTAAAAATGATTATAAATTCTATCTAAATTTGGACAATTTGGAAACTTACCGTCAGGATCGAATTATTCAAGAATACTCTTGACAAATGCCGATACTGTGGTAAGATGCTATCAAAGGAGTCATTATGATCAGATTTGGTTTGTGTTGTATTAGTCTCAAACTTAAAGAGCAAGGTCTTAGTCATCAGACTATGACATACAAGCGTTTTTCTTCGCTTCCAAGAGAAGAAGCCCTCAAAATTCTAGGCGAAAGAATTCAAAATAATCTGATGGTAACAAACGAAACCATCAAATTTTGTGCAGAAAATAACTATGTGTATCGTGTTAGTAGCGATATTTTTCCTCTCATAACTTATGATGAGGCTAATGTTAGTTTAGAAGATTTGCCTAATTATGATGAAATTCAAGATGAATTTGATAATATACAATCAACAATATCCAATTCTACTGTTCGTGTAACTTGTCATCCAAGCGAATTTAACGTGCTTGCTTCATCAAACCAAAAGGCGGTTGATAAAACTATTACGGAACTTAATTTTTATTCATCATTCTTTGATCGAATCGGATTACCAGCAGATTATTCATCTCCTATGAATATGCATATCCATAATAAGAATGGTAGTCACTATGAGATAATTGATAGATTTATGACAAATTTCAAAAGACTAGATGAAAATTGTCGTAATCGTCTTGTGATCGAAAATGATGATAAACTTAATTGCTGGTCAGTAGCAGAATTGATAACATTTTTTCACAATAAAACCAATATTCCTATCACATTCGATTATCTTCATCATAAATGTCATCCAAATGGCCTAGATGAAGAAAGCGCTATTAAAATGTGTCATAATACATGGCATGGATACAAACCACTTTTTCATTATAGTGAAAGTAGACCAGGAAATAATCCACGCGCCCATGCTGATTATGCTGAAATTCCATTTGAAACTTATGGATTAGATTTTGATCTAGATATGGAGTTAAAAGCGAAAGATTTAGCAATAGAGAAATACGAACAAATATGTAAAGGAATATTAGTATGAGTGCATGGTTAATTGCTTTTACTGGTTGCTTATATTTTTATGTATCTTTGGAACAGTTATATAAAGGCAATACTGGTATGTTTATAGCATATTTGGGGTATTCTTTTAGTAATATAGGACTTTATTTGTTAGCGAGCAAATAAAATGAAAACTCCAGAACCAACAAGACTTAAACTAAATCTAGAAACACCAATACATAAAAGTGTTAATAAGATACCGATGCCGCCTTTAGACTCTACCGAAATAGATCATTATGATATTTCTATGAGTAATGATATCTATATTAGACCAGATAATGATAGCATTTATAAGCCGGTAGACAAAAAAAACTAAAGACGGTCTTGCTCTTGACCCGATAAGTAGTATATGCTACAATGGTAGCATGGATCGCTACCGTTTTGGAAACACTTATGAAGATATTGGACAAGACAATCAAAAGAGCATATAAGAGTTGGCAACCTCATCCTCTTATACGTTGTTATCATTATGCTGCGGCTTTTGATAACAACAAGATGATAGCATTTGCAGGAAATAATCCTATACGATTCAGTGCAAAAGCATTTAGAATGGGCGAAAGATTTAATATATCCACCTAC
>RFNS01000005.1 GCA_009927055.1 Alphaproteobacteria bacterium
GGCTTCATCGAGGCGATGATGCCGCTGCACATCCGCCCGACGCTCGGGCAGGGTGCCTACTGGAGCCAGGTGCTGACGCGGATGCTCGAACAGTTCGAGCCGACCACGGAATACATCATCACGCTCGATATGGATTCATTCATCTCCAAGGAAAATATCGAGCATCTTTTCGCCCTCGCAATGACGTTCCAGTGCGATGCCCTCGCGCCGCTCCAGACGAAACGCGAGGACGGTCGGCCGATGCTCACGCTCCTCGACCAACTCGACAATCCTCCGCAGGACGGAACGACCGAGGTGCCTGTCGGGTGGTTCGGTGCCCCGGTGCAACAGGTGGATACCGCCCATTTCGGCTGCACCATCATCTCGACGCGTGCTCTCCGCCGGATGGCGAAGCCTTGGTTTCAGGAGACGCCCGACCCGAACGGCGGTTGGGGTGACGGGCGACGCGATTCCGATATCGCGTTCTGGGCCAACTTCAAGGCCAGCGGCAACCGCCTCTACGTGACGCCGCGCGTCGTGATCGGCCACGGGGAGTACGTGATTACGTGGCCTGGGAAGCACCTCGCCGGCCCGGTCTATCAGTACACGACGGAGTGGCAGAGCACCCGCAAGCCTCCTGAATCTGCATGGAGTGTGCCCGAATGAGCATGATGAAGATACGCATGAGTCGGGCCTATGCGGCCTACAAAAAGGGCGAGGTCGTGGAGTTGCCGGAGCGGCAGGCGGAGTCGCTAATCGCGTGGGAGTACGCGACGCGTGTCACCGATGCCGAGAAGCCTCTCCTCGACAAGCCGGGCGAAGAGCCGACCGAGAACTCAAAGCGTCGCCGGAAAACGCCATGAAAATCCGCATGATCCGAGAATTCGCCAAGATGCTCGAAGGCACGGTGCACGACATCGACGAAGGACCGGCCAGACAGTTGATCGCCGAGGGGTACGCGGCCGAACAACGTGCCGAGCCGCAGGTTGAAAAAGCCCAGATCGAGCCACACGCAGAGCGGAGGGCCGGATGAGGTATCGCAGCCTGCGCCGTGTCGGTGCCCCGACGGTCGAGCCGGTGTCGCTGGCGGAAGCCAAGGCCCACTGCCGAGTCGATATCGGCACCGATGATGCACTGATCGCCGGATACATCAGCGCCGCCCGCGAGCTCTGCGAGGACTATCTCGATCGGTCGCTGGTGACGCAGCAGTACGTGATGCGGCTCGATCAGTTCCCACCCGAGATCGAACTTCCGCGGCCGCCTGTTGTGTCCAGCGGAACGGCTACCGCAGTCGCAGTGACGTACACCCTGAACGACTCCGGGGCGACCGCCGCGCTCGCCACCACGCAGTACCGGGTCGATCGCGACTCAACGCCTGGTGCGATCCGCAACCTCTACGGCGGCACGTGGCCTAGTAACCGGGATGACCAGAACTCGATCAGCGTCACGTGGTGGGCGGGGTACGGCAACCCCGAGAGCGTTCCGCAGCGTGTGAAGAACGCGATTTTGATGACGGTTCTGG
>RFNS01000149.1 GCA_009927055.1 Alphaproteobacteria bacterium
TCGTTAAAGGGTTATGATGAATACGCCTACATCTCCAATTTCCGCTATGAGCCGCCGCGGCAGGCCTTCTGGCTGACCGATCCCGATCACGGCGTCACCATCACAGCGCCTATTCACGTCACCGGCGCAAATGAGCAATATACATCGGCAAGCGGTTCTCAGGCCGTGGTCGTAATGGGCCGCACCAAATAAATTGGGTCTGGAAGGAGGCATCTTGAGGAAGCGCGAGCAACACGGCACTATCACCTTTCGAGTTTATCCGGAAGGGCGCCGCTGGCATTACGACGTGCAGGTATGGCCAACAGTAGCGTCGATGCGCGAATATATCAGGCCTCACGCTACTGATTGGCGCAATGTGATTGCCTGCGTCCTGTGGCCCATCAACTCAGCTGATCGGCCTCGGCGGTATTGCCTAGGAGAGGTGCATTTTTGCCGACGCCATCTAGGACTAGATACGATTACGCACGAGGCCACGCACGCAGCGCTACAGTGGGCGCGACGGCTCAATTTAGACGTGCATCAGGGCGCCGAAGAAGAGAGCGCAAGTCCTGACGAGGAGCGATTCTGTGAAGCTATAGGTAGTATTACGCAGCAGATCTTGCATGGACTAAAAAAACACAACATACTGACGACGTGACGCTGCAGTGGTATATTGACTGCGGTGCAAAAAAAAATTACGGTGCTAATCTGTGCATCATAAGAGGGATGGAAAAAGACAAAAACAGTCCGGCATATCACAACGATGCGCACGATAAGATGGAGCGATCGTGGGAGATCATCGAGGCGGTCTCAGAAGGAACGCTCGAGCTGCGTCGCGGTGCAGCCAAGTGGTTGCCGCTGGAGCCCGCCGAGGATCAGCGAGACTTTGCCATACGCCTGCGCCGGGCGATCTTCTTTAACGCCTTTGAGCGTACACTCCACGCCCTGGTCGGTATGGTCTTTCGCAAGGATCCAGAGCTATCCGCCGACAACCCACCGCGCATACGTGAGCTTTGGGAGAACATCGATAATGCAGGCACGCACGGCACTGTCTTTGCTCGTCAGGCATTTGAGCTGGCCTGCAAGTATGGTCACTCACTGATCTATGTCGATATGCCGCCAACTCTGCCTGAGGGCTCAACGCTGGCCGATGAGCGCGCCGCGAATCGTCGTCCCTACTGGGTGATGTACGAAGCGGATCAGATCGTCAATTGGCGCGTTGAGTCCGTCAATGGCCAGACGTCGTTATCTCTGCTTGTGCTCGAGGAGGAGACGCTGGAAGCTGACGGCCCCTACGGGGAAGAGGAGGTCTGTCGATATCGAGTATTGCGGCCGGGATCATGGGAACTATACCGCGAGGTCAAGAATGAACAGACGGGCCGCACAGAATATATCCTCGAAGGCAGCGGGCAGACCAGCCTGCCGTATATCCCTGTCGCGCCGATCTATGCCCGCAAAACTGGCACTCTGACCAGCAAGCCGCCTCTCCTCGATCTCGCCCTAATCAATCTGGCTCACTATCAGAAGTACAGCGACTATTCAACATATTGCATATAGCGAGTCGACCGATACTCTGGTTTCGTGGCCGGGACATCAGCAAGGGAGTAGAGGCGATTGGCCC
>RFNS01000122.1 GCA_009927055.1 Alphaproteobacteria bacterium
GATGATGACCGAAAGCAAGAAATGGACAATCCGAGAGCTGACCGAATGCAAACGATGGACAATCCGAGAGCTGACCCCGGACGAATATCCTGACACGCAACTCCAGTATGAGGTGCGCGACGAGACGGGCGAAGTCGTCTCGTTGCATTTTTGGGAAGAGGACGCAAAGCAGATGGCCGCTGTGCCGCTGTTACGGGAGGCCCTATCCATGGTAGCCAATGTCACTAATTATTTGGAAAAGGAAGGCAATTGATTGCCACATTGGAAGCGGCGAAGGGGGAGTAGCAGCTGTCAAGGATTCCTTGACGACTCGCAAGGCCCAGCATCGCAGTTACCGAGAAATCCTCGGCAACTCAGGTAATCTACAGGAGGAGTAATGAGCAAGCTGATTTTCATCGAAGGCCCGAACGGCGTGGGCAAGTCGCACGTGAGCTGGCACATAAAGGCATCATTGCCGCCACAAAACTTTGACGTCACATTGGAACCATTTACACCTGAGCTGGCTGAGGCAGCAAATGTCATTCCTGCAGGGGGCTATCCAGGAAATCCAGATGCGATCGATTACACGACGCAGGCTCTGATATACGCCGCTGATCGTCGCGCTCATATGCGCGAGGTGTTCTTCTGGTTGTACCCAAACTCAAGCAATTTTCACGTCATATGTGACCGTGGCCCTCTGTCTATGATGGTATATCAGGGGCTGGTGGGTGGCGTAGACCTGGACTGGCTGCTGTCGCTCAATCGCGTGGCAATGCAGGGTGTGAACGTCGCTGCTACCATTCTGCTACACGCGCCCTTTGATATCACCGTCCAGCGCATTGAGGAGCGAGGGACGCCGCTGACCCAGGATGAGCGCGACGAGCTCCGGCCAGCGTGGGAGGCGTATGAGTCGCTGCGGCTCGGCACTCACGACGCCAACGGCCATGTCCAGCATTTCGTGAGCAAGTGGAAGGATCTTACCGGATGGATCTACTACATCGACGCTGATCGTCCTGCCGTTGAGGTAGAGGCTGACGTGATAGCTACGATCCATCAGGTCATACAGGCGGCATAATGCTACTGACTATCACCTTTATTATCGTCGTCGTCGTCGCGCTCTATTGCGCGGAATAGGGGCAGGGAAGCAATGAGTAAAGCCTTGCAGAAAATCAACGATCAGGCGTTGGATATTACACCAACACCTGACACGTCCCTGATCAATGCTGGTCAGGTAGTCGGGACTCGCGCCAATAGCGATGATCAGATGATTGCGCTTTGGCTGGAGACCAAACGCAACGCTGGCACGCGGCAGCAGTACGCCAACGGTATCCGTCAATTCCTCGATGTGATCGGCCATCCGTTGCAGTCGATCGTTCTTGAGGATATGGGGCGGTGGCTCGAAACGCTGCAGCACTTACGGCCCGTCACGCAGAATCAGCGAGTGTCAATCGTCAAGTCACTCTTCAGCTTCGCTCATAAGCTCGGGTATCTGCGTGTCAACGTCGGAGCCACTCTCCGCTGTCACGGTGTGAAGGACACCTTGCATGAGCGATACCTAACCGAGGAGCAGATTATCCGGATAGGCCTTGCCGCTGACAAGGCCAGAGATCGCATGCTGATCCGGATGCTATACCGGAGCGGGGGACGAATCAGCGAAGTGATTGGTATCACGTGGGCTGACATCCAGATGCGTGAGATCGGAGCGCAAGTCACGCTCTTCGGTAAAGGTGGCAAGACTCGCGCCGTCCTCATCCCGCTCGATCTCTACAACGACCTGATCCGACTCCGGGACGATGATGATGATCAAGCCCGGATTTTTCCGATCACGAGGCAATACGCCTGGGCGATCATCAAGCGGATAGCCAAGCGCGCGGGTGTCACGGAGCGGATCAGCCCTCACTGGTTCCGTCACGCTCACGCTACCCACTCGCTGGAGCATTCCGCACCAATCAAGCTGGTCTGTGAGACGCTCGGACATTCGTCCGTCGCCATCACGGATCGATATCTTCACAGCAGGCCGGACACGTCGTCCGGTGATTATCTCAAGGTTGGATAAACCGCAGA
>RFNS01000187.1 GCA_009927055.1 Alphaproteobacteria bacterium
TCGGATAAGACAAGGACAGTGTTCGTTGTACCGATAGCGGCGATTGCCTCAGTGGTTTGACTGATGGTCAATGTGGGATAAGTTGTAATAGCAGACATGGTTGTTTACCTTTTAATGGTTGAGTGAAATGTTAATTAGATCTTCATACCGAACTTCGACAGAATGTCATCCATGCCATCTTTGACTGTCGCCTTAACAGCCTCGGAGTCACGGATATCTTCGGCAGTGTAGTCCGCAAGCACCTGTCGAGCTTGCTTGCGAATTGCCTCGATCTTTGGATCTTGGATAATGTTGAATGATGCAAGTGTGTCTATCAATTCTCTCGCACCTTCAATCGTAGATTGGTATACTTTAGGTTTACGTTTACCTTCTTCCGGCTGCGAACAGGCGTGTGCGATTCTCTCGATGTAGTCAAGTAGTTGCTCGCATGCGCTAGTCATCACCTCGTGGATCTGATCGTTCGCTTGCTGTGAGTAGTAACCGTTCAGATCATCTACAATTTCTTGAGCGATTGAACACCTGAAATCTGCAAGCGGCACAGGGGCAATATGTAGTTTCATGCTGAAGCGATTCCGTACTTCTTCTGCTGATGGATACAGAGTCTGGTCAAACATAGTCCCCTGACTGAATGCCATCTGTGCAACGATTGATGGGTAGTGGATGCAAAAGTCATCGACAAGTGCCTCGTGTTCAGCCTTGTGGTCGTTGTACTCGGCCTTGACCTTCTCAAGTCGAGCCATAGGCAACAGTCTCTGCGAGCCAGCCCAGTCAAAGGTTGGTTTCTTGAGCCAGTTGTACACACTCTGCCGATGGATGGTCAGCTTCTCGTGGCGTGGATCACCTGCCAAAAGGTTTTGGATGAAGCGGCCAGCCTTGGGGTCGGCATTCTTGGCAGTCGTGACCTCGTTGGAGACCTTGCGGTCTTGCCGTGTCGCTGACCAGACTTTCACCTCCACGTTAATCAGTACTGAAGATGAAGCAAGTGAAATAAGGTAATCAGGTTTCTTGAGTATCATGGTGTTTCTCCTAAAATGTAATAACGTCAAAAGTAAATAAAAGAACTAATGAAATGGCTGCGAATACCATTCCCCAACCAACTACAACATCAATGTTCATTTCTCTTTTTCTCTCTGGCATAGACTTGTTTTACAACGGTTGTGAACGCATTGATCGCTTGGAACTGAGTGTATCCTTCGACGTAGAAGGCAGATGCAGCCAAGTTGGTCAACACACACTGACCTACTTCTTTGTGAACATTATTTTTAGGATCGCTAAAGAAGTGAGTTAACGAATTAGAAAGTTTGTTGCACTCCGCGTCGAACTCATCATCTGACAGTTCATGTTTGGGTGAATCGCTATTCATACCTTTATCTCCTCGATTGATTCAAAGTCCCACGAAGCATCTTCGCAATAGCCGTGCTCGTAGTTGTTATTCAGCTCTTTCCATGCTTTGGTCTCGGCATCCTCTTCGGATGTAGCTTCGACGGTTATTACAACGTACGATGTACGCCTTAACTCTACTTCAAATGTTTTCATTTCACTAATCCTCCTTTGTTGTTAAGGCCGACAAGATCGTCGGCGTTTGTGATGAGCATGTAATTGCTCTTGTGCATGGGTGCGATGCACCAATGCCGCCTTGCTTCGACTGCGTTGAGTTCGCGGCAGTCGGCACAAAAGCCGTTCAGGGTGTCTATTGGGTCAGGCAAGTCATGGCCGCAGTCGCGGCAGTGCATCCATCGTTTCATAGTGATTCTCCTGTGGGTGAAAGGGTAAATAAAAGTGGTTGGATTCACGCATGCGTGAACTGCTAACTACGGGACAACAAATACTGCGGTACTACAATATTATTATACCACAAAAACGTTTTACCACAAGGACTTTATTTGACTTTTTTTATTAGCGGGTGACGTTCCAGTTGTTCCAGAAAAAAAGATAGGGTGGTGGAACAAGTGGAACGGGGAGAATTTGAAGTTAAGTTGTTGAAATATAAAGGATTATATATATAATATATATACTAGTATAGTGCTCGTTCCAATGTTCCAGCGTTTTTTGGGTTTTCCCCCTTTTTGGCTTTTCGAGGCAAAAATAAAATTTGCATTTGCCGCAGACGTTCCATGCCTTCACATTCCTGAAAACCCCCACTATACATTAAAAACGTGGAACAGTGGAACAAGACTAGGTAAGTTCTTGATTACAAAGGCAAAACCCTGTTCCACGTTATAGATTTTATGGAACACGTGGAACACGTTTCACCCATGCGTGAATCGCTAATTAGGGGTTGACAA
>RFNS01000162.1 GCA_009927055.1 Alphaproteobacteria bacterium
GATATGTAAAGGCTTGTTCTTAAACTATTATTCTTGTAGCAGTAAGAGATTATGGAGATTTTTACTGTGATCAATTATATGTCAGTATTAATTAATGCATAGAAAACTTCTCATATTAGCCAGAGCAATAGATCATCGAGTAGGAAAAGATGACTATGATGCACCAGATATTCCTATTTTAACCCAAATCGAAGCATGGACCGCTTTTTGGATCAAATTAAGTATTATCTTGGTTAATTTCATAACTTGTGCTTTTATTATAGCCAATGTGATACACCATTGGTAAAATTGGGGTATATTAACCATAAGGAGAATTAATATGCGAACCAATAAATATCTAGAAGCAATACAAAACTATGTATCTAGTAAAGATATGAGTTATTGTAATTGTGGCAAGCCAAATCAAGTTCCCGGCTTTAGTTGTCGTCAGCATTGTCAACATGGTAAAAGCGAAACCACAGAAGCATTACAATATGGAAAACCCGGACCAAATGATCCAAGAAAAACTCCGGCTCCAAAAAAAGATCAGAAGAAAGGCTCAAAAAAGAATCCTCCCGGTAGTGCTAAAAAACCAAATCCTAACATAGATTTTAGCAAAGAGGTTGAGGATCAACTAAAAAATTTAGTCACAGAACATAACAAGAAAAACAAAGGAAGTAAAGTTACTCTTGCTATGGTTAAAACAGTATATAGAAGGGGAGCAGGAGCATTTTCAAATACTCATCATCCTAATATGAGTCGTCATGGTTGGGGCATAGCAAGAATTAAAGCATTTCTTTATCTTTTAAGAAATGGTAGACCGTCTAATCCTAACTATAAACAGGACAATGATTTATTGCCCAAAGGCCATCCTCGTAGTTCAAAATAGTTAAAGACTCTCTTGACTTTTGGTCGATACTGTGATATGATGAGGAATCGTAAGAGTTCCAACTTGGAGATATTATGTTAGTTACAAAAGACTTTTTTAAAACAGATGTTAACCGATTCGATATCGAATATAACAATGACTTTGATATCACTTTAGAGTTAAGTAATGTTATTAGTTGGGATATTATAAGAGTTAAAATGACCAAAGAGGAACTCAGTGGTCTTGCGAATTTTATCAGAAACTTTCTGGAACCAAAAACAGAATCGAAATGACAACAATACTACCCACAATAGCGATAACAATTAGCCTATTGGGCCTAATCTGCACGTTGCTAAAAATGATAGACGAGCAAAAAAAATACAATAAAATACTATACGCAAAAGATAAGCGTATAGACTATAAACTCAAAATACATCAAATATTAGTACCAAATGCTTTAGATTATGATGATTTATTATCAATATTACAGGAACAAAATCCTACTGTTCATGTTGATGGATTAGAAATTAGAAAGTGTTTATATGAAATGCTTAGTGAGCATACTATATTGGCATTTGAAGATGGAACATACACAGTAGATACAGCAATTATTCATGATAGTTTTGATGATGACGATGATGAGGACACAGATCATTTATGGTCAACACCTTGATAATGTCTGGTTTAAATGTACAGATTCCTTGGTCGCGTCTTTTAATTAATGGCGATAAAAGCGTTGAGACACGTTCATATCCGCTACCAGTAAAGTACGAAGGTGTTGAATTAGCCC
>RFNS01000004.1 GCA_009927055.1 Alphaproteobacteria bacterium
TTTGTAATAATAATAGTATAACCACAAATTTTAATACATTATTTTTGGGATCGGGATCAATAACTTCAAATGGAATTTTATCCGCTAGTAATATATCTGCAAGCACAATAACACTACCTAATATTGCTGCTAGTAGCATATTAGCATTATCTAATAATAAAACTATAGTACCAATAAATGGGATATCTGTAAATAGTGGAAATAATGGTTTAATTTTTAATAATATTTCTGGTAATAAATTTTTAACCACAGACAGCAACAATAATGTTGTTGGCGTTTATGATACAGACGACTATTTCTTGACAGAAAAAGATATTGTGTGGAACAAATATCAACGCAGATCATGCACAATATGTTTAAAACAAGTAATTTTTGATGATAGTATTCCATCAGAAGAATTTAGTATTGGCGATCAAGTAGAAATTATTAATGGAAATAATACTATATATAGAACTATTACCGATATGGTAATGGATCAAAATAGTATCTCAGAATTAATTCTAAATCAAAATGTAACAAGTAATAGTGTCGATAGCTTATCAGTTTTTTCCATATCAAAGGGTGGCTATTTAACAATACAAAAGAGTACCACAGATATAGATTCCGACTCAACATCTATTAGGCTTAGTATTAGACCTAATTTTGAAACAATTTTTAATACAGCACAAAAAAATATTGATTTTAGTATATATGGTACGGATACCATACCGGCTTTTAAAGTATATGCTAATGTTGGCTCAAAAACACAAATATCTGGAACATATTATGATTATGCTACTGAAAATAATACAATAGCATCCATACCAGTTAATATTGGTGGTAGCGGAATAAATAATAACTTTAGTTCTGCTAATTTTAAATATAATAGTAGTAATAATGTTTTTAGTGGTATAGTATCATCTGTTGGAACCAATGGTATTAGTAGTCATTATGGAACATATGACCAAAATGGAAACGTTGCAGAGTGGCTAGAGCCAGATCCTATTGATTCTAATAATTCTATTCAATATGCTGCTGGTGGATCAACAGAAACACATGATCCAATATATCTAAAAAGTATTGAACCCGCAGTTATAACTAGTGGGTATAATCATATAGGATTTAGAATCGCCAGCGTATCCAATATAACAGATAGTTCACCAATAGGATCTATTCTAAATTTTAGTTTTCAAACAATTAACGACGCATATAACATTGCGGACACAGATAGTCTATATCTTAGGTCATCTGAAGAATCGTATGACACAGAAAATATATTCAATTTAGGATATGTTGATAGAAACTATAGAATTAGTACATACGAAACAACTAATGCTCAATATGCTAGATATCTTAATGCTGTTGCCACAGGAATAAATTATACTAGTAGTGGATTGTATGATACTAGGATGGATACTGAAGATAGCGGCGGTATACTTAGAAATACTAATGGTTCTTCATATTCTTATACTACAAAATTGAACATGGCTAATAAGCCAGTAAATTTTATTAGTTATATTAATGCTATAAAATTTGTTAATTGGCTACATAACGGAACTCCTTCTGGTATAGATTTTGCTGATAAATTAATTGATGAAATTTTGGACGATGGTGCATATAGTTTACTAAGAGAAAATAATAGTTATTTAATAACACATAATAGTAATAAGAAGTATTTCTTACCCAATATTCATCAGTGGCATAAAGCAGCATATTTTCAACCAGTACCAGCCGTACTTGTTTCTGGCAAACCGGTTGTGACCATAAATACAGACACTCCATATATTGTTGCAACAGAAAAGATAACTACTACTCAATCTCAAAATACTAACTCAACAGTTGTTCCCAAACAACTTTTGGCGGATCTAACAGTAAGTGGTTGGCTAGTTGTTGATAAACTTATAGTGAGAGACGGAACAATTGCTTCTTCACTGAGCGATATTGGATTTGAGCCAGAAGTACCAACTGAAGAAACTATTAGTGGACAAACAATTGTAGATGGAGATCCACCACCACAACAAAATGAAACAGGTGGATCTAACAGCAATGTGTATTGGTCAAACTCAACAGCTTCTGTTAGAAAAGATGGAGTATATGGTGAAACAGAGCCTCCCTATCCACCAAATGGTAATGGAGAATCATTAGATTGTGAAGACCCACTACTTATAGAAACAAATAATATTCCGTACTGGTGTAGACCAAGCGGTATATTTATAGGTCCTTATTTTTATTAATAGGAATTAAATATGTTATGGTATAATATTCTAAATCCACGTAATTGGCCTGGTGTTAATATTCAAACAGGAAATAATAAAATAGATGGAGTATATTATAATCTATTAAGTAACAATCATGTTAGCTTAGCAGCTAGTGGTAGTATGTTCTTAGCAGCTAATAGCGGTATAAAGTTAATTAGTAAATCTTTTGTAGATACAAGCGGTATTAGAGCAAGTACTATTTTAGCAGAAAATTTTGGTAAAATTAATGCTACCGGAGGTATTATTCCATTTTATTCTGGCGTTAATAGTGGAATAGTGATTAAAAAGGATGACTCAACACTAATAACTACTGATTATATTGTATATAATACTGGTAATTTTCTATCTTTTCCAGGAGGTTCCCCTGGATCGCTATTATATCTTGTTCCTCAATTTATACAAGATGGTGTTGTCGTCCCCACAACTAGAAAAATTGCCACATTTGACTATATCAACTTAGTGCCCGAATCAACAGATGCTGAAGGAGAAATTCTTTTTCCTGCTAGCATAAGCACAAATATTGCTATACAGGCTAATAGTGGTATTGTGTTAGGACCAAATAATAATCTTGAATCTTATAAAGGATACATATTAACTCATAATGGTTCTGGTAATGTTGCTCAGTGGAAACCAGCAACATATCTAAGGGAAAATTATGATTCACAAGTCCCATATGAGGGACTAGAAGATGTTGGTTTATCGTGGATTAGATTTCCAAGAAGACCGGTATCATTTTTATCTAATAATAGAATAGCATTTTATTTATCTGATAGAACATGGTCTCCATATCCAGCTGTCACAAGTATAGAGCAGATAATTAAGGAGTTCGGTGACGG
Organism: Alphaproteobacteria bacterium; assembly: GCA_009927055.1. Taxonomy (GTDB): domain Bacteria; phylum Pseudomonadota; class Alphaproteobacteria; order UBA9219; family RFNS01; genus RFNS01. Next base: position 3,074 of record RFNS01000004.1, read on the forward strand.
TTTGGATACTATAAGATTAGAAAATTTGGGTGGGGATGGAGAAGAAAGACAATATGTTTTTAGTAAATTCGCCACCACTGATATTTCTCCATTTGCAGAATCTGTTCCGACTGGCTTGGTTATAGGTCCGTATGACTTTACAGATATTTTTGAGTCAACAGAAATTTTTGACCCTATGGAAACCGTTGGCGTCGGACAGTCCCCAACACCTGTTCCTGTTTTAATAGTACACATGTGTCCATCTGATCCATTATTACAAAGCACATTCTTAGATCAGAATGGATTTGCTTTTTCTGTTACGAAAGGTGGCTATTTACCTATGCAGTTGTCTCCGGATGCTATAGATCCACTATTGTGTCCAGATGCTACAAATTTAACTTTTAAACCATCAACATCTAATAATATTAGTATAAGACCAAATATTTTTACTTCATTCAATATGCTTGGAGAAAATATTGATTTTTTAATTTATGGTAAAAAAACTATTCCATATAATAATTATGTTAGTGATATATATGAACTAAATGAAAATTATATTCCTAAAGGTTTAGAGCCAGCCTTTAAAGTAGATGCTAATATCGCAAATTCTGTTATAGGATCTCCATCTGGTGTTGTATTTAGTAGATATTTAGATAGAAATAAAACTATTCCATCTGGATGGAGTTTTGATGATAAAGCTAAAATTAGTATAAATACTAGTGGATCATATATTTTATCTAGTATACCAAGTGGAAATTCTACATTATC
>RFNS01000003.1 GCA_009927055.1 Alphaproteobacteria bacterium
GCCTCCAACAACGTAGCAATAGGCTACGCAGCCCTCACCGCCAACACCACTGGCGCAGACAATGTTGCTGTTGGTTATCAGGCGTTAGATGCGAATACGACTGGGTTGAATAATACAGCCGTTGGTTCAAATGCGATGGGTTCATCCGTCACTGGAAGGCGCAATATCGCTATTGGACAGAATTCAATGGGCGGTGCTGTTACAGGCCAAGGTAATATAGGAATAGGAACATCAACGCTTAATGCCCTATCATCAGGTTACGCCAATATTGGTATCGGTGGTGCCGATCAGGATGGTAATTATACGGGAGCTTTAGCTTCCTTAACAACAGGATATAACAACATCGCTGTTGGATCTAGCGCAGGTATATCAATAACGGGGGGTGCCGCAAACACCATAATGGGCTTTAACTCCGCCAGAAGTATCACAACTGGCTCTGGTAATGTATCTATAGGTTCTAATGGCGGACAAATTGGCACCGGACCAATGGCGGCAACCACAACGGGAAGCGGCAATGTTGTCATAGGTAATGAAACATTAGCCCAAAGCACAACGGGAAGCAACAATGTCGCCGTTGGAACTAACGCAATGACGTTCGGCCTACGCGATACTTGCGTGGCAATAGGCGCTTTTGCTTTATTAGGAACCAGCGGTTCGGGTTTAGCATCAGACAACGTTGCTATTGGTTATCAATCCATGTACACCCTTACTACCGGTAGCGGCAACGTCGCTATTGGTCGTGCTTCCCTCTACGCCAACACCACTGGCGCAAACAACACCGCTGTTGGTTACCAAGCCCTCACCGCAAATCAAACTGGCGATAACAATACAGCAGTTGGGTATGTAGCCTTTGCTTCAAATACTACAGGCAGTAATAGTGTTGCTCTTGGAATGTTTGCTGGTAATTCACATACTACTGGGACAAGAAATACCTTTGTTGGAGGTCAGGCTGGCAGATATACAACATCAGCTACTGATAATGTTGCGATAGGGTATACCTCTCTTTTTACCAACACCACTGGT
>RFNS01000002.1 GCA_009927055.1 Alphaproteobacteria bacterium
GTTTAATTCTCGCCTGATGCCATTGCCTGATACTTGCAAAGCCTTTTCAATGTGGCTTCGTAGCTTCAAGTATTTTCGCCTTTGTAATGGAATGTCAATGATTTTCTGGTTGACGTATTCCAGAACTTTTAAAAGGGTTAAGCCTAATTCTTTATCATTCATATTGTTTAATTATAAGCCAATAAATCTGAACCTTCCAACAATTTAACCGATGCATACCTTAAAGCATCTGCACCGTGATTATCCATGTCTAATGGTATACTTGCTTTCTTGTCATTCCAAATGTAATTTCTCAACTCGTACTTCATGTTGTAAGATTCAGGAGTCACCACCAACTGAAAATCGTTTATAAGTCGTATTCCATCAACAACAGAACCAGCGTATTTTTCCGTCTTTATGACATAAATCCCTTGTGATTGCATTGCTTGTATCAGTCTTGGTTCGCTCGTGTCTGCTATTATCATGTCGTTGGTAGCAACGAGGTGTTTAACCTTCGATAATACCATTTCATAAGATAGATTCTGTTCATAAATTACTTCGTGTACATATATCTTTTTTGCCCCTTTGTCAACTGCTACCTTAATTAAGGCTAATGGGTCTGGATAGAAACCAAAGTCAAGTCCATAGGCGAAAGGCAAACTTGAGTCAAATTCACCTTCCACCCAATTTGGATATATTACACCTTGCTTCTTGTCTAACCATTTTCCTAAAAATCTGTGTTCGTATGCTTCCTTGTTTTCCTTTTGTAGGTTGTCAATTTTATCAATGTAATCTTGACTTAAGTTTTGTTTGTTGTCAAGGTATGTCGTATGAATGTGAGTGATATAAGGACTGGTGCTAATTGGCACTTGGACTCCGTTAATAACCTCCATCTTATGTGACTTCTCAAACCACCGTTTCCAAATCCAATGCTCCACCGATTGTGGATTCATGACCAAAATAACGATGTTAGGAATGTCAGGCATCCTTATTGACTCGTCTATTGTGTTAAAGTCTTTTTCGTCTGTAAACTCCTCTGCTTCATCGACAATAAAAACATTGAGACCTGTTATTGACTTTAACTTTGCCGTTT
>RFNS01000001.1 GCA_009927055.1 Alphaproteobacteria bacterium
ATTGTTAGAAATGTGAACCTTTCCGCCTTTTTTATATGGTTCTTCCATGCTTTCATATATTGCACTAGCGCCTGCTACTGGCGGAGCAATTGATAAAAAATCTGTTCCTCTAGTAGACATATTCATCGCATTTGACTTTCTTGTTTCCCCCATCAAAACATCTAACATATTGACATTTGCTGCATTAAATAATTTTTGTATGTTGTCTATTTGATCTTGCGATAAATTTTTTTTGGTTACAAATATTGCCGAATTAGCATTTGCCTTTTCTAACGCTTTTAATATATTTGTAGACTCACCCGATTTTCTTAAGTTTAATAACGATTTTTCATTGACAGGCAAGAATCCTACGGGTTGATATCTTTGATTTAATAACATCAACCCCGTTTCATCACCCACAATTTTATCGGCCATTTTTCTTGCATCATCTGCCGATGATATTAAATTTTTGTCTAATACTTGCGATCTTTTAAATACTCTTTCTACCATGTTAATTGATTTGTTGCGTATTGCCGGCGGAATATTTTGATTTACAATCTCTTGCCCTAATGGACTAGAAAACGAATAGGTTCCTTTGCCAACCGCCATAATGCCTTTGTTTTCAATTCCGGTATTGGCAGTTAAATTATTAAGCATCATACTTATCTGCTTGTCCGCCGCTGACAAATCCGAAAGACCGCTTGGATGATTGTGAGAAATGTAAAATGATTTTGCACCAGGAGTATTTGCAATCGAGCCTGCTAACGAAAATGGCTCTACTGCAGCTTGATTTGATATGCCAATAGTATGTCTAATAATTTGTATAGGTCTATCATATTTGTCCAACACAACTGCTACAAGTTGCTCTTGAGGGGATTTTCTTAACCCCGCTGTAATATGTGCTACTTGCTCTGGTGTTTTTGCAAACTCAAATCCTGTTCTAATTGGCTGAACTGTCGAAAATCCTGTTGTTGTAGCAAATTGGCCTGTTGGTAGTTGTACGGTGTGGATGGATTGCAAATCAGGCGTAGCAACTGTACCTTTTTTTGCCTTGGATACATCGGACGGCTCTGCGACTCGAAATAAGGATTCATTGTCTTCCCTTGGTGTTTTCAGTTGTTTTGTAAATAAATCTTGCTCATAAGCTACTTCTTTGTTCTGTGAAGGCATTTCTTTGTTAATTGTTTTTGTAGTTTGACTAAGTTGTTTGCCTGCATTTAACGCGTCCTTTGAACTTCTTTCCACAATTTCCTTAACTGTCGGAGCAAAAGGTTTAACATTAGCACCAATGCCACGCATCAAACCAAGATCAAGCAAGTTTGCAGGGTCGCCAATCGTGCTACCAAACAGTTGCTGCGCTAAATCTCCGCGGCGCTCAAACGCTGTTGGCATCGTCATCTCAGGCGGCTCTTGCGGCGGAAACTCTTGCGCTGCT
>RFNS01000230.1 GCA_009927055.1 Alphaproteobacteria bacterium
ACACCTTGAGAACCTTGTACGCCTTGTGCACCAATTGCACCTTGTGCTCCTGTTCCTGTCGCTCCCTGGACACCTTGTGCTCCTTGAACACCTTGTGATCCTGCAGAACCTGTAGCTCCTTGTGCTCCTGTTCCTGTCGCTCCCTGAACACCCTGAGCCCCTTGAACACCTTGATTTCCCTGTGTTCCAGCAGCACCCTGTGCCCCTGTTCCAGCAACACCTTGGAACCCTTGATGTCCCTGAACACCTTGCGCTCCTGTTCCACCCTGAACCCCTTGTAAACCTTGTGCTCCCTGGACACCTTGTGATCCTTGAACACCTTGCGCTCCAATTGAACCTTGTGCTCCAAATGTTCCTTGTGATCCAGGTAATCCTTGAGCACCTTGCACCCCTTGAAAACCTTGTGCTCCTAAAACACCTTGAACACCTTGTGCTCCTTGAACACCTTGAAATCCTTGAACTCCAGAACCACCTTGAACACCTTGTGCTCCAATAGAACCTTGTACACCTTGTGCTCCTTGTACACCCTGTGCTCCTTGAACACCTTGTACACCAATAGATCCTTGAACACCCTGTGCTCCAATGGATCCTTGTAAACCCTGTGCTCCTTGTAATCCTTGTGCTCCTTGAACACCCTGTGCACCACCAGAAGGTCCTTGTAATCCTTGTGCTCCTTGAACACCTTGATTTCCAAACCCAGCAACACCTTGAGAACCTTGAACACCTTGATATCCCTGTGGACCTTGTGGACCAGCTCCAGAAACCCCTTGTACACCCTGCGCTCCTTGAATACCTTGTCTTCCCTGGAACCCTTGTGCTCCTGCTCCAATCCCTGCTATTTGTGAAACATACGTAGCATACTCAACAGCATCGATTTTCTTGCTTTGAGATAAAGAAGTATCAATCAACAAAAATACATCGTTATTCGCAACGGTATTTGCGTTGAGTGGGTCTAATTCTGATATTTTCTTGGCGCGATCAACCATGCTAGAAATTACTTAAAGGAATTTTTTTTATATTATTATTCGATACTGCTATGTATAGGTACGTATTATCGTACAATAAAGTTCCTTGTTTTATAGTGATCGAACCACTAGCAGGCGTCTGATTTTGGATGACAACATTTGCAGAAGAGTTACCAAGAAGGCTTCCAATCGATAGTTTCTTGGTTGCTTCAGAGTTTGCTGCAGATGAATCAAGAACTACAACATAATCATTTGATACCGGATCAGTTAATACTAAAAGCTCCGATATCTTTCTAGCTCTATCAGACATCGATTAAACATCTTTAAGTACTGTATCTTCAGCATCTGCATCAGCATTCAACATAGATCCCATTGCTACCAATGTTTCATATTGAGTACGACCAGCACGACCACCAGAACCTACTGTCCTCAAATTCCATCCTGCATGAGCAATACCCTTGTTAGCTGAACTAATTACGGGGACTGCAGTAGCTGTCTGACCAGTCAATGTATGTCCAGTTTCATTTAAACCAGCAGTAATATTAATAGCAGTTCCTCCTCTCGTTGCCGCCAACTTGACTCCTGTCGAATTAGCAGAAACAACATAGTATGAAGTACTATTTGTCAACCCACTGAGCACTGTATTCCCTGCAGCAACAGTGTATGTGACAATATCATTATTCTGAAATACATTACTTGAAATTGAGATGAATTCAGTAGTGTTAGCTACAGCACTGTTTGCGTTGAACGTCTTGCCTGTTGGTGCTGATATAGTAATAGTTGGGACAGTCTCGTAACTAGAACCAGCTGCACTAATATTTACAGCACTAATATATCCTGTTGCATTGGCCTGAGCATTAGCTGTGAAACCAGATCCTGATTCATTAGAAACAGTTACCGTCGCATTTGCTGAATATCCAGAACCTGGACTTGTAATTGTGACAGCAATTACTGAACCGTTAGAAACACCAACCTCAGTAACGTCTGCTCCAAACATCCCAACAGTCTCACCTGTGATGAAAGCATCTGCAGTAGTGTTTCCAAACAGATTATCCCTGTTAGTTGTATTTGGTGCTAAATTGACTGATGTTGGAGCCCACAACACACTGTTAGAGCTTGCATCTTTGTTCGACCATTGAGCCATTTGTTAAACTCCTATTGTTTGTTCTATTTATTTGCCAGTCAACATCTTATGAACAGTCATTAA
>RFNS01000263.1 GCA_009927055.1 Alphaproteobacteria bacterium
CGTTCGGCAGACGATTGAGGAATGCGAGAAGTTCTACGGTGACTCTCTGCCGATCGAACAAGTGGCCGCGAAGGATCTGTCAAGGTGGCTGAGAACTCCAGGAGGGCGTCTCGGTATTACGAACTACGACGCTCTCCGCGATGACACGCCGCAGGGGAATCTTGGCGGTCTGATTCTTGACGAGTCTTCGATGCTCAAGAGCCACTACGGCAAGTGGGGCCAAGTGTGCCTCAGACTTGGGGCCTGTCTTGATTGGAAGCTCGCCCTTACCGGCACTCCGGCACCGAACGACCGGATTGAGTACGCGAACCATGCTGTGTTTCTCGATGCGTTTCCCAACGTCAACTCGTTCCTCGCTAGGTTCTTCATCAATCGCGGGCAGACGATGGAGCGATGGGAACTGAAGCCGCACGCGTTGCGGCCGTTCTACAAGGCTCTTTCTCACTGGTGCATCTTCCTCACCGACCCGAGCACCTACGGCTGGAAAGACAACGTACACAACATCCCTCCGATCCACGTTCACATCCACGACGTGCGGCTCTCGGTAGATCAAGAGCGGCAAGTCCAGAAGACCACGGGGCAACTGTTCGTAACTGAACTTGGCGGAATCACGACCAGGGCGAAGCTCTCGAGGATGGCAAAGTGTGAGAGCAGCACGAAGCCTAAGTTTGTCGCAGACCTTGTGCGGTCATGGCCCGATGAATCGACGATCATATGGTGCCGCTACAACGATGAGCAGCGGGCGATCGAGGCAGTTCTGCCAGAGGCCGCGAGCATCGACGGCAACACTCCGCAGGAAGAGCGGCAGCGGCTCGTTGACGAGTTCAAGTCTGGCCGCATTCGAGTGCTCATCACCAAGCCAAAAATCCTTGGCTTCGGGCTGAACCTTCAGGTGTGCACGCGGCAAGTCTTCAGTGGCCTGCAGGACTCCTACGAGGAGTATTACCAAGCCGTGAAGCGGTCGAACCGAATCGGATCGACCAAGCCACTGAACGTACACATCCCGGTTTCGGATGTTGAAAGACCAATGGTTGACAACGTGCTGAGAAAGGCGAGGCGCGTCGAGGCCGATACCCGCGAGCAGGAGGCTCTTTTCCGTGAATCTTCTACGTGACGATGAGAAGTACGCAGTGCATCACGGCGATTGCATCACGCACATGATGGAGGAAATGCCTCCTCAGTCGGTGGACTTTGCCGTGTTCTCGCCGCCGTTCCCGAGCCTCTTCGCCTACACGAGCAAGCCAGAGGACATCGGCAACTCTAACGATCTGCGTGGAGAGGCCAAGGTGCATCTGCGGTACTTCTACCGTGCTCTGGCCCGCGTGCTGAAGCCGGGCCGAATCGCTGTCGTGCACGTCATGCAGATTCCTGGTCTGGCCCGCAACGGCGAGAAGGGCACTTTCGACTTCCGTGGACTCAATATCCGGCTCGGGGAGAGAGCAGGGCTCACGTATCAGTACGACTGGCTCTACACGAAGAATCCACAGGCGCAGGCGATCCGCACGCACTCGCACAAGCTGCTCTTCGTGACGCTTGAGCGTGACCGCAGCATCACGTGCGGGGCGATGGGCGACTACCTCATCAAGTTCATTGCGGCAGGAGACAACGCAGTACCGATCGACGCCCCCCAAGAGATCACACGCGAGGAATGGATCGACTGGGCCGAGGGTGCATGGACGTGGCATGAGCTCCGAGAGACTGACACGCTTAACACGGCTGCTGCCAAGAGCGAGGAAGACACGAAGCACATCTGCCCTCTGCAACTCGGCGTGATAGACCGGCTCGTGAGGCTCTACAGCAACCCCGGCGAGATCGTGTTCAGCCCGTTCGCAGGCATCGGCAGCGAGGGATACGTCTCGCTCCAGCGTGGGCGACGGTTCTACGGCTGCGAACTGAAGCCAGAGTACCACGCTCAGGCTCTCAAGAATCTTGCCGGTGCGCAGAGGAAGCATGAGGCGAACAGCCGGACGCTCTTTGATACGGAGGCCGTGGCATGATCGAAACCAAG
>RFNS01000120.1 GCA_009927055.1 Alphaproteobacteria bacterium
CTTGTGCCCGCCGTCGGTCCCCAGGCGGATCTTCAGGCAGAGCCCCTCGGGGTTCTCGTCCGAACGCTTGTATTCGTTCGGGCCTTCCTCCGCGTGCACGATGGTCATCGTGTGTGTGCCCACCGGCACGAGCGGGCGGTCTGCAATCTCGACGGGAGCAGGCATATCGTCTTGGGAAATCGCGAATCGCATGGTTAGTTCCTCGTGGTGAAATGAATCAGCGGTCGGAAGGGACGTTGCTCGGCTCGATGGACTCGTGCCGAGCGTTGATTTCATTGGTCAACTGCGACCACTCATCGTGCGTCAGCCGCCCCTCAGAGAGCAGGACGTCGATGCGATCGCTGATCGCACCGAGTTTCTTGACGCTGGTCGCCTGGGCGATCGTGTCACGAACCTTGAGAGTGAGGTCCGGTTCAGGCTGCGACACCGGAGTCGGGAGTTCGTGACCACCGGCAAGCCAGTCGGCGAGGCGCTTTCCGGTCTCGACGGTGATCGGCTTCGGATCGCCTGCGAATAGCCCGGTGCGATCCTTGCTGACGGTGGCGTAGTGGCCGTCGTGAATCAGATCGAGAACGCACGTGAACTCGAACTCCAGCCCGTCGCGAGCCTCCAGTTTCATTCCCAGCTTCGCGACCTTTTTCTTGCCGTGATCGTCAACCTGAGCCGTCTCGGTCTTGGATCGCCCGGTGCAGATCACGTGAGCAGGCGAGCGGAGCAACTTGTCAACGAATGCCCGCCACCGCGGCGTGATGACCGAGAAGGCCGACCACGTGTTCCCCCTGAACTGGGCCTTCGCAACGTCCTCAAGGATTTCCAGGCACCCACCCGCACCGCTCCAGCAGTGCGTCACGCTGTCCACGATGATGACGTCGTAGCCAGCCTGCTCGGCTGCGGCGATCGCTTCGATGTACCGCTCAGGCGAGAACGGCGGACGAAGGTCGATCACGTCGAAGTCATGCAGCGTGTCGTAGAGGTCGGACGATCCTTCCTCGGTGTCGATCACCACGGTCCTGCCGCCCAGCCCCTTCGCAAGCAGCAGAGCCCCGTAGGTTTTGCCACCGCCGCTCGGGCTGGTGAGGAGAAGCCGCAGTTTCGTGGCACTGCGGCGGGCCTTTCTGATCGCAATCATCGTCGAGTCCCTTTCGTTCTGTCTGTTCCGTCCGTTTGAAAGCCGCTTCGTCGTCCTGACTCCGCGGCACGCGTGCGTCCCTGCGTTCGGCGGCTCCGCCGCCTCTCCTTTTTGCGAGCGAATGAATCGCTCATCCGTCGTGTGTT
>RFNS01000167.1 GCA_009927055.1 Alphaproteobacteria bacterium
TATGATTATAACTATCGTAAACGGCATTTTAGATAGACTTCGTGATTACGATGTGGCTCGGCATTATGGCTTTGCTGAGATGCTCCCGGATGGGGAGAGTATCATCCCGGCTATCTACTGCAATAATGGTGAGTATAGGCACGTTGTAAACGACTATGAGTGGAGTGAGGGTATTGCCTACATTCGATTGAGTGGTGCTGATACGAGTGAGCCTATTTTCGATGAGGCGTTTGTCGGATGCCAAGACCTAATTTCTATTCGGCAGCCTATGACTTTGGTTGTTATTGGCAAGAGGAAGAAGTATCGTAACTTCGAGATGGGTGAGTTGATTAGGGCTAAGGTTACAGGCACTTATCCTTCAATTTCTGCCACTATCGGTGCTGTCTATGTAGATATAGATGTTCGCTCTATTGACTACGATATATCGACTGTTTTACGCTCTGAGTTTGAGGGGGCTTCTATCTCTTGGGATACTGCCAACTATATTATTTCCTTGTCTATTGATGTTACCATTCGCATTGATAGCAAGTGTTTGAATCAAGCGGCTGTTTGTGATGTGAATGCGATAGCCGTTAATTTGGATGATGATTTAGCTTCGAATGGTAGTACAACTTTAACATACTAAAAATGGCACGAAAAAGAATTAAGGATTTAGATTTGGCTTCTTCGACTACTGGCTCGGAGTTCTTGGCTATTGATGCCCAAGGGTTTAGTTCGGCTAAGAAGGTGGCTTTAAGCTCTATTGTGGGCTCGGCATCTTCTTACTGCTCTTGGGGGTTCACCGATGAGGGTGGCACTTTTGAAACGAGCTTTTCTGGGGTAAACACATATACGAACTTAATTGTAGGAGGCTCGATTGCTTTTGCTGTTAATACTTCGGACTTTTCGGTTTCTTCTACTGGGATTATAACATACACTGGCACTGCTACCAAGCCCTTCCTTGTTTTGGTTGGTGCGGATGTTTTCGGAACGACCAACAATGACATTCGATTTGCGGCAGTAAAAGTCAATACAGTATTGGCAGGTGGGGTTGCCTCTTGTGTCTTGCCTTCTGGTAGCAAAAGTGAGTCCGTGTTCTTGGCTGCGGCTACCACTCTATCCACGAATAATACTATCCGCATAAGGGTTAAGAACGTAGCGGCTACAAATAACATCCATACGATAGCTGCTTCTTTGAGCATTGTGTCTTTGTAGCCCAAAAAACAACAATTTAGAATATCGTAATTTAGCACCCATAAACATAATAAGATGTCTGCATTACCAAGATTAACTGCTTTCAGCTTTGGAACTTCACAGCTTGTCCTTACCTACGCTGATGGGAGGATTTTCTATGTGAACTATGCTGATATTATCACCGTTGAACTTGACCCTACCTCTGGGGAAACGTTAGTCCGTATTTATGCTGAGGGGGAGGTTAGTGCTACCTTAACGGCTTCCAATACTGATTTGGTGGCATTAGGAACTACGGCTACTGCCTTCATTACCAATCTAAACCTTAAACTCGCATACTCCGCTTC
>RFNS01000121.1 GCA_009927055.1 Alphaproteobacteria bacterium
TGTCCTCGCCTTCCTCTGGTGGAGTTCCCTTCAGTGAAACTGTACCTCTATGGCCGTGTGTCCACGGACGATCAGCAGACATCGGCCGATGCCCAGGCTGCCCGTCTCAAAGAATTCGCGGAGAAGTCCGGCCTGGAGGTGGGCGGGGTGTTCGTGGATGAGGATGTCTCTGGCAAGATACCTTTGCAGGAGCGCCCCAAGGGCAAGGAGTTGTGGAATCTCATCCAGCCTGGGGATGACATCGCCTTCACCAAGGTGGACCGATGCTTTAGATCCCTGGTGGATGCGGCCTCCACCCTGGAGAAGTGGAAGATCATGGGCATCCGCGTCCACATACTGGACTTGGGGATCGATGTGAACACCCCGGCTGGAGAATTGTTTTTCTCCCAACTGGCAGCCTTCGCACAGTTTGAGCGGTCGATGATCGGCCTGCGTGTCCGTGAGGCGCAGGCCCACAAGCGCCGTCTCGGCAAGCCATACAACAAGACCCGCCCCATCGGCTGGCGCAAGCAGGATGACTGCTATGTGCCCCTGCAATCAGAGCGGCAGCTAGCCGAGCGGATTATTTCTTGGCGCGACCGTGGCGAGAGCCTGTGCCAGATTGCCTTGCGCCTTTGCAAGGAGCGCATCCAGAGCGCGTCCGGTTCGTGGATTCGCCCCTCCGCAGTCCGGCGATTGGAACTCGCGGGACGAGCCGGATATCCAAGGATTCCGAGACGGTCCTTGCAAGACGCTGCGCAGACATCGACGCCACGCGGATCGGGATCTGGTGCTCCTCAGACAGCGACCTGAGTGTCATGCCATGCATGAAGCGGTCGCGCGCCATGTCCTGATCATCTTCAGGCAATGCTTCAATCGCAAGCCGCAGATGATCTAGCTCGTCGTATTCGGGCATGCGGTCAGCAGCGTCGGCCAGGGAGATGCGGTTCTCTCTCGGCGTGCGGGTCGCCTTCTTAATCCACTTCAGCATGCCGTTGAGGATGGCCCGAGCGAAGTAGGCTTTCGGATACGGCAGCCTCTTGGGATCGTAGGTCCGTGCGGCCTTGGACAAGGCGAGGAATCCCTCCCCTTCCAGGTCGTCAACGTACAGACCACGCTGCCATTGCGGGCGGTTCTGGACGAAGTACCTCGCCAACATGCGGACGAGGTCCAGGTAATCAGTGACTAGCTTCTGCTTTGTTTTTGAGAGTCTTGATCTCTTGCTCATGCAGTTCCAGCCGAGCCTCATGGTCGGCCAGGGTTTCTTTCAATTCTTCAAACATCTCCGGCATGCGTTGCACCGTGTCCGCGATCACCGCCACCTTGGCGTGAATGCTAAACGCCCACGGAATCACCGCAGCACAGGCCGAGATCACCAGCATCCAGAATTCTGCATCAACGCTCATGTCATCCCCATCAGCCCCATCCCGGCGTACGGATGTAGCTGGCCTTCCAGTACATGCAGCCGGATAATTTCCATTGCGTCGGGGGCTTCGTCATCGGGGAACTGGTAGATGTGTGTCTCGCCGTTGTACTTCACGATGAGCCGAGTGTAGCGCACGCCTCGCTCTTCAGTCGTCGGATCTCGCCAGCGTCTTTTCTGGATATCCATTTCAGAATCCAATGGCTGATTAGGTTCGCGATAATGGGGAGAACGAAGAGCAGGAACACCGACCCTGCTTCCGGGTTGCGCCGGCGGTATTCGGTGCGGATGCGCGACCGATACTCTTGCAGTGATGCCGCCTCATCCCAGACGAGGATAGCCACCAGAGCCACATCCGCGGCACGGCTACTGAGTCTGCCAGTCTTGGTGTATCGGACGGCTTCATCGGCTACTTCTTGGGCGCGCACTGGCCACCTTCACATCCCTTGGCTTTGCACTTGCATGTGTCCGGACATGGACACCGTGTCTTGTGTCCATCCCCATGCGTGATGACGCCGTTCTTGCACTCACCGCAGCACTGCTGCACCACCACGGGAGTCTTGTAGGTGGCGATGACGTACGCTGCTTCTGCGGCGACAGGCCCGGTGTAGTCGGGCGTTCCCCAGAACGACGCGAGGATGAGGAACAACTTACTCATGGCGGAGGAGTCCTATGGCACCGAAGTCGGGGAGCTTCTGGGGCGGGAATCCGTCTACGTTCCCATAGGCGTAGCAGTCCTCTGACCGGACGCACACTTCCCAGTCGTCTTCCTTGGTCACGATCATGCCGGGCACCCATGGCGGGTAGTCCTTCGGCCAATCGCGAGGTGCTTGGTTCCACGGCCCCCAACTATTGACGATGAAGAACACGTTGAACGGCCAGAACTTCTTGGTGAAGTCCATCCCTACCGTGGCCATGGCGTGGTTCCAGCCCGGCGAGATACGACGATGAACATGATCCTTGTCTGTGTCGGCCGACCACGCCGCGTACTGGCCTGA
>RFNS01000128.1 GCA_009927055.1 Alphaproteobacteria bacterium
GTTGAGTAACCACAGCCTCTACACTTACTTGGCTGGGCATTGCAAACGTCACAAGGTCAATCATTACCTTGAGATCGGAACCCGCGACGGCGACTCGTTGCGGATCGTCATGGAGAACGCCTCGGCGGACCTGCGTTCGGTGTTCGTCGCTGACATGTGGGGCACGGACTACGGCGGCAGCGGACGCGGCAGCCATGAGCACATCGACCAGCTGCTGGACGATTTCAATTTCGATGGACGCCGGGCGTTCCTGGATGGCAACAGCCGCGACACGATCCCTGCGCTGATGCCCGAGAAGGCGGACACGTTCGACCTGGTGCTTGTGGACGGCGACCACTCGTACGAGGGTGGCATGGCCGACCTGGTCAACGTGTGGCCGCTAGTGAAGCCCGGCGGCTGCGTCGTGTTCCACGACATCAACCATCCGGCACACTTGCATCTGCTCGACTGCTTCAACGAGTTCGTGTTCGCACGTCGTGCACCGCACGAGGTCATCATGGACGACTACGGACTGGGTGTCGCATGGAAGAAGTGAAACTGCCTGGCAACCTGTGGTTTCCAGAGGACGCCTTTCGGCAGCGGTTCGACGACGTTCTCGTATCCGGTCACCATCGGCTGCGAGATTCGTCTATTGCGTTTGTCGGCCTAGCTCGCAATTGCGGTCAGTGGTTGCACGGCAATCTGCTGCGGCTGCAGGCAACAGGCATGATGTGCAAGTCATGGAAGCTGCACGTCGAAAGCAACGACTGCAACGACAACACGCTCGAGGTGCTGCAGCGGTTCTGTGCCGACAACAGGCAAGCCACCTTCCTTTACTCGACGCTGGATCGACCGCACCTGCCGGGTGAGTTCGCCGGACCGCGGACGATCGCTCTGGCCGAGTACCGAGACGCATGCCAGCGATGGGTGCGAGAGTGCGCCGCAGACTGCGATTACGTTGTGGTCGCCGACCTTGACCTGTGGGGCGGGTTCTCACCGCACGGCCTCGTATCTGCCATCGGCGAGATGGTCTTTCTTCCTGGCGCGTACGGCATGGCGAGCGTGTCGCTGTTCGAGCACGACTTCGGCGCGGGCCGCATGTGGGGACACTACGACCTGTGGGCGTTGCGTGGGCTCGGCCAGCGTGACTGCTATTGGGACCAGTACCGAGGCGGTCGCGGCGGGTTTGGCTACACCTGGATTCCGCCCGTGGGCTCGCCGCCTGCGTTGGTGGCCAGTGCCTTCGGCGGCATGGCGATCTACCGCACCTCTTCGTACCTCAAAGGCACGTACGACGGCGTGTCCGATTGTGAGCACGTGCCGTTTCACCGCAGCATTGCGGAGGCCACCGGCGAGATGCTCTACGTGTGCCCGGCCATGCGGACGGTCGTTTCGTGGATGGAGCCCGACCATGAGGCGGACGGTATCGACGGCGTGTAGCACGTTCCAGCAGACGCTACGGCACGTCTGGGCGTCCGGCTCGACGTACGCCGAGATGACTGCATTCCTGGGAGTCACCAGGGACCAGGTCATCCGCCTCCGCGACGTGCTGTCTCTCCCGCTAAGGCTCGACCGCCGGCTGCGCCGCAAGGGCCCGCGGCATGGAGATCCGACGCCGGCACAGATTCGTGCCATGTGTGAGCAGTTCAAGGCCAAGCATTTGCAGGATCGGCTGAACGAGCCGAAAGACCGGGTGTACCACCGCAGCGAGACCGACATGGTTCAGTTTCGCTTTGAGTCACCGCAGACAAACGGCGACGATCCGCTCGAGCGGCTCATGGACGACTTCGCGGACGGCTGAACTGCAAGACATGCGGAGTGCGGCGGCATAGTGCTGGTAGGAGGACCCGCCATGCATTACGAAGCCACCCAGGCCGAGATCGACAAGTACGGCACGAACCTCAACATCTGGCAGCAGCTGCAGCTGCTCTCGGCGTGGTCGCCGCTGATCGGCTACGGCCAGCGGTTCATCAACGAGCTTGATCCGTACAAGAAGTCGCTGATCGTGGGCGAAGCCTGCGAGTGGCTCGCCGCGAAGACGCAGAGCGTGGCCGACGATCAGTTCGTGCGGCTGCTGGCCGACGTGCTGCGGACGCCGCAGGGCGAGGCGATGGTGCGGTTCCTTGTGCTGCAAGTCGAGGGTCGCAAGTGAATGCCGATATCGCATTTCGTGCCGTCGCCGTCGCTCTGGCGCTGGTTCTGGCGTTGGCTCCGTACCGCCAGCAAATCGTCGAAGCGGCGAGCCGGCTGTACGCCGCCGGCCAGTCCCACGCCGGGCTGATCGGCCGCATGGCAGCGGTCGCGCTCCTGG
>RFNS01000117.1 GCA_009927055.1 Alphaproteobacteria bacterium
TGGGGCGTGCAGTGAATGCTGCAACGTATGCAATAACTTCACCTGCGACGGGTTCGATCTAGAAGAGGCGTTCGGCGGCGAGCGAACGACCGGCAGATTTACCGTTTGCGGGGTCACTCTTGAAGATGGGAACCTGCTTGTGCCGGGAGAGACAAGGTCCCAAAACGGCCAAAATCTATCGAAAGGGTGTCGCGTTTACGGCGATGGCATTGCGCCAAATAGCGTCATTACTGAAGTTGAAGAAGTTCAGGAACCGCCAAAGCAGCCTTATGTCTTGGAGACACAAGGATGCTGCGAAATTGTATACGACAGAAAGAATCCATCATTCGGCATCTGGAACGGAACGGTAACGAGAGTCACGGAGCGAGTGAATCGTACAGAGCAAGAGTGCGAAGCGCGCGAGGCTGAACTGAATTCTTCTGAAGTCTTTCAGTCCACGCCGCCGGGCTTTACGCTGATAAAACAAAATACAATTGTTTCGCATTCGTGGGAGGAGTGCGTTGCGTGCGCGGGGGGTGTTGTCGGTCCGCGCACGATTAGCGGCGGCAGGCAATTCCCTTCTAGCATAGTTACCTTGCGTGTTACTATCTCTCCATCGCCCGCTGGCGCAGTTGGCAACTGCCTGTCTTTCTGTGGGTCTGGGTCTATCTGTGGAGTGCAACCTCCAGATGAAAGTTATGTAAACGATGCGATGTTTGAAATTGAGAGTCGAAGGCGCAATTGCCTGCGCTGGGTGTGTCGGTGTTACGAAGGAACAGGAAAGAAGGGCGATCCTTTGTTTCCAAACGCATCTGATTGGTACACAGTTGCCAGCACGACGGTCGTGGGCGGCCCTACAACAAACAATCGAGACCTCGACGCAGACCTTACAAACGCTAGCGGGCTGCTTGGCTATGAGTATGCGCCTACATACGAGCAAGAGTGGCTATTTGAAACATTGCAGTGGGCCGCAAATGAAGGAGACATAAAGTGCCTCATATGGACGTTTGTGTTTTACGGAACCTCGTCAGAGCCAACGCCAACCTGCGAAACTGGAAGAATAGGAGTACCAAAGACGATTGAAATCACGGATGACTACTATTCAATCGGATGGCCTTGTGATCGTTGTCAATGACCGGCCCCTACCGGGTGAATTCGGGGAAGCCCAGAACGGGTAATCCCGAGCCAAGCCGCCGAGGAATCGGCGGAAGGTGTAGAGACTAGATGCGTACCACGAGAACCGTGATGAGGCATCCACGAGCGCCCGGCAGCCGATAGGCTGAAGAGATAGTCCGACACCCCGAGGAATCGGGGAGCCTTGATAAAGAGCAAGGCATCAACAGTAGGCGGTGCGAACCGGGGTCAATGCCTAAGCCACTACCATCGTGCGAGTTCCGCGTGGTCACGCCACCGGGACAGTTGAACGTCTGTCGCGCCGGACTCTACGGAGGCAAGGTGACTGACGGAATGTGCCGTCTCTGTGTCGAACGCGGCGACAAGCCGACTGCGATAATCAACCTTCCTCGCATCGCCGTTGGCGACCTCGTCGAAACCATGCTCACCCGCATCGGCATCAGTAAGGATCGCGTGAGGCAGTGGCTGCGTGTGAAGGACTGCGGCTGCGCAAAGAGGCAGAAGTGGCTC
>RFNS01000116.1 GCA_009927055.1 Alphaproteobacteria bacterium
GCGACCAGCGTCCGCATACTGCCGCCAAGGCTGTTGACCGACCCTTGGAGCTTGTTGAGCGAGCTCGCGGCCCGGTTCACGCCCGACGTGAGCCCCGACGTGGATGCCGTGAAGACTGCCGAGACTTTGCCGATCGTCGCCATGCGGGCACCTGTTGCTTTTTTAGCCCCGGGAGGCTTGCTAGCTTCGCTTCGATCTGCTCAGGAGTCTGTGCTACGTGTGATCTGTATTCGTCGCCGCTGCGGTACGTGATCAGAAATCGCTCTTCGTCGTGTCGGTCATACCTGACGCCCAGCGCGGCACGTATCAGGCTCGTCATCCGTCCAGCCATCAACCACGGCTGGCCCCACGGCTCAAGTTGATAGAACGCAAACCACCGCTTTAGTTGTGCAAACGTGATTCGTTGCTTCAGCGCCTCCACGTCTGGGCAGTGCATCGCGAGGGCCAGCCGGTAGGCGAACAACTCCCACGGCTGGCTCCTTAGTTTTTTTGGATTTCCTCGATGTCCTCGTCGGTCGGCGACTTCATCAGACCGGCCGCAAACTCGCTGATCTCGGTTACTCCCGCGGCGTCCATCTCGCCGATTGCCGCCAGCGCTTCGTCATCCTGCGGCACGATCCGCTCGCCTTGCTCGTCGCATAGCAGGATCTGAAGCAGCTTCGCCGCGAATGGCACGCTGTTGCCGATGTTCTTCTGGCAGTACATCCGCCATTCGTCGATGTCCGACGATGTCGGGTCGCGTAGCAGCACCTCGCGGCCGAACGCCTTGCAGTGGTACGCGATCGGCTTTTGACGCGGTGCCGCAGCCAGAAGCTCTTCAAAATTCAAGATGGCAGGCATCATCCCCCCGTCAGTTGAAACGTGGCACTTCCCTCCGAGAACCGACCCGCTCGCCCCGAATGATTCCAGCCGGTCAGGATGGCCTGGGCAGACCATGAGTTATTCGGCGCGGAAAACGAGAGCGTGCCTTTTGCGCCCACGTCGTTCTGCGTGTAGCTCGGAGCGCCGTGGAACGTCAGCGACAGTTTCATGGGTTCAATCGACGTGCAGTCATACCGACGCAATAGACGAGAGCTCGAGCCAGATCCGAGGATGCTTGCAGACGATCCGGTGTACTCCACCAGCGAACCGGCGGATGTCTCGTCGTCAAACCCGGTGAGGTAGCCGATCGCCACGCCGGCGAACGAAACCGACACGCCGTGCGACGAGTCAAAACCGGGCATCGGTCACGCTCCCGGTCAGGCGACGACCTCGGCGGAGATGATCTCCTCGAACGTGGCCGAGCCCTCGACGTATGCGTTGGTCTTCCGGCTGACGCCGGTCTGCGTCACGCGATACGTGCCCGACCCGCCGGTCGTCGTCAGCGTGTACTCGTCGCCTTCGTTGATGGCGACGTGGTCGCTCATCGTGCGGTACGCGATCGTAAACTTCTTCGGGTCACGCTTGCCTTTGATCGGGCCGAGTCTCATGACGGCCTCAGACCCGTGGGCAACGTCGAGAGTCGTCATATCCATCCGCTCGCGGCTCGGTGCAGCGCCCTCAAACGTGATATCCATGCACTTGTACGTATTGCCGTTCCACGTGAACGTCGTGCCGTGAGACGAGACGAACGTAGGGGCTTGTGCTTCAGGCATGGCTTACTCCGCGTATGCAAGTTCCACGGTTTGCTCGACCGTGTACGTGGGCTGTTCGCGACCGTCGAGGTAGCCGGCGTCGCCGTCTCGCTCGTCGATCACGAGGCTTTGCTGAATTGTTTCCCCGTGGGCCGACCCGCTGAACCGGTGGACAGCGGCCCGAATCTGGCCCGCAATCTCCCAGCACTGGGCGTAGGAATCGGCGTAGATGACGACGTTGAATCGTGCCGTCGGTGGCATCACGTCGGCGGCCGGCGAGCCACTAAACCCGTCGCTGAGCATCGGCTCGCGTGTGGTCGCCTCGCGGCTGTAGATGATGTATGGCGGGTCGCCGCCGCCGGTCATCTCGACCGGGTAGGCGTCGATCCCGGAGGCGGCCGCCTCGATCGCACCGCGGATCCAGTTGTGAGGGGAACCCATCACGACCTCCCGTAATCGCGTGTCGGGTTCTTTGCCGGCCGCAAGTTCGGCTGCGGCTTTCGGCAACGCAGCGGCGAGCTCGGCCGCCATGCGTGCCGCGGCTGGGCCGCCGTACCTGGCTCGGAACTTGTCGATGATCTTCCGCGGCTCAATGCCACGCGACGTGCCAAATTCCAGCCAGATAGCCTTTCGGCTTTCCATGCCGGCTTTGTACCCGACGACGCCGTAGACGAACCCGTCGCGGTTGCGGCCGACGTACTTGGCTTTTGTGGTCACTGAGCGACGCAGAGCGCCGCCACGCTTTTTTACGTTTGTTTTGATTTCCCCGCGGACGATAGTGGACTTGATGCGTTTCGCTGACCCTTTTGGCGTCAACGCTTTCAGCACCGGAACGCCGTCCTTCATCGCCCGCTTCACCGCGGCCTGTACGTGTTTCTTTGCAATGTGCCGCGGCAACTCGTGGAACCGCGACATGAGCGCGGCAATCTGTCGATTCGGATTGCCGGACCATGAGAGCGAGATCATGCGGCCTGTTCCTCGACGGTTAGCTCGAGCTCCAACTGCCGTGGGCCTTCCACCATCGCCGCGATCATCAGAATCCGGTCGTTACGCGACACCCAGCGGAGCCGCATCGACGACGTGACATCGCTGCGGTAGTGAATTCGCACAGTTGCCTGGAGGCTGCCGCCGATCTGCCCGCGGCGCGCCTGCTCAGAGAACGAGACCTGCTCATACGATCCGTAGATGCGGCGACCGCCTGCCAGGTCGTGACGGTTTCGCCGGCCGCGTTACGCGTGGCGATCGGACGCTCCAGGACGTACACCTCGGTGAGCGTGCCGGCGGGTGCCATCACCAACCTCCATTCCACGAGCTCGCGGCAAGGAGGGTGTCGAACGCCTGCGGAAGCTCGGCGGTGGCGTCGGTCGCGAGGATGCCGCGGTTCTCGAACGCGTGCGTGACGTACGCGAGGAGGGCGCTTTTCAGCATCGGATCGGGCCGCGTCTCAGGCGGCACGCCGCCCCAATACTCGACCTGGAGCTTTCCTCTGCGGCCGTCCTCGAGCGTCAGCGTGCCCGGGATCGCGTCCGCGTCGATCGTGTACTGGCCCTGCGTGAGCGCCACGGCGTCCAGCGTCGCGACCAGCGTGTAGGTCTGCGTCACCAACAGCGGCGGGCTCGGAAGCCGTACGGTGCCCGACACGCTTTTCCAGATCGCCCGGTATCGCGTGGCGACCATCGTGATGCCAAGCCGTGACTCAATAAGCGCCCGACCTGCCGCGACCTTGTCCATGAGCAGCCTGTCGAAGTCGGTCACGTCCGTTCCCATGCCGATCTGCTGCTTCACCTCGGAGAGCGTCACTGGCTCGACGACAGGCAAGGCGATGACGCGGAACGTGTCTGGCCTCATTGGATGCCTCCGCGCGTCTCGGCGTGGTGCGTGGCTACCGCTCGCTCATGGCGTGGCACGCTCGCCGCCATCAAGCCAGGCTCCACGAACGTGGCCCAGTTGCCGACGACAAGCCGCGTCGCGAGCTCTTGGGTGACCGAGAGCACGGTGCCGGCAGGGTGCCCGCGATACGGACGCAGGAGCCATACCTGCCGCCGGCTCGTAATGGACCCCACGGCTCGCTCCTCATGGCGTGCGGCCCGGGGGCTGCGTCCGTGCGGCCCCCGGGCCTACTGGATGGCACGCTCTATGCTCAGGAAGCCTTCGCGAGGCGACCGACGAACTCGGGGGCGTGGTTGATACGCCGAACCGGGTGTTCGCGACGTAAGCACCTGCCGGTTCCGCATGAGGATTCGCGGCCGGCTTCGATCTCCAGCCCGTTCGCCTTGACGCCCACCGCGGTTGCCATCGCGAAGTCGCCGTACAGAGCCAGCGTGGTCGCCGGCAGACCCTTCACGATGTAGACCGGGGCACCGAAGATACTCGGCACGATCCGCCCGCCGCCGACGGTGAGCGTCGTCTGCTGGGCAGACCACAACTTCATCAGGTCTACCCAGCCGGCCTTGCTCACGACCCACGCTGCCGATCCCATGATCGTCTCGTCAACCTTGCCGACCACGTCGGCCAGGTTCGCCACGGTGGTCGCGGCGTTGGCCGCAACCGTGATGGTGTTGCCGTTGGCGACCGCCGCCGCGAGCCCGGTGATCGCCGGGTTTGCGTTGTTGCCGCCAAGCCACACGTTGTCGAACTTGGTCGCGTAGGAGAGCGCGAAACGCTCGGCCACGAGCCCGGCCACGTCGATCGGCGAATCCTCGATGAGGCTTCGCGACACCGCGACCGATGCACGCATCTCGTACAAAGTCAGGTCGCTGGCGCTGGTCGCGATGTCCTGGTCGGTCGTCGCCGTGCCCTCGGCCACGAACGACGCGGTCGCGTCGCCGACCTTCGGGAAGCTGATCTTCTGACCGGTCGGCCGCACAACCGTCGCGAGTTGCAACGCAACCGAGGCGTATTGGAGGCGGTTGACGATCGCTCCGTACAGTTCCTTCACGACGTACTCGGCACCGAGCAGGTCGTACGTGGAGCTCGTCTCGCCCATCGCCCGGATTTCGCCGGTGTAGAGCTGCTTGAGGTACCCGCCGACAGCGGCAGCGGCCTTGGGCGAAGAGAACGCCCGCACGCCCGACCTGATGTCGACCGGCTGCGACGCGTCGTCGTCGCTGGCACGCTCGACCACCGACCGCGGCTCGCTGGCAGCGCTCACCGCCTGGAGGGCGGCGAGGCGCGCGTCGAGATCACGCTCACGCTGGGCGGCACCAGCCACCTCGTCGGCACGCTTCTCGGCGGCAGCCAGACGGTCGGCGATGCTCGCCGCGTCGGCGTCGTCCTTCGGCTCGACCGCACGAAGGTCGGCGATGGTCTTGGTGAGCGTGGCGGCTTCATCCTGAAGCTGGGCGAGCTTGGGGCTGGGCATCGTGCCCTCCTGAATGTTTTGGGTTACCAACCTTCCAAAAAACTAAAACAGCGTCACCGACCCGCTGAAGTGGCGCGTTACTTTTTGCGCTCCGCGACGCACCGATTGCACTGGCAACGGCAGTCCTGCACGACGCGACTGTCGGGCTTCCACTTGCCGGCCACGCAGGTCTGCCCGCAGTCGCACGACTGCGGAGACGGTGCCGGATTTGGCGTCGCGTCCACGATCATTGACGCACGTGCGGCCGACACTGCGGCGGCGGCTCGCGGCACCTCGCGGTTGATCGTCGCGGCGTCGCTTGACAGCCAGACCAGAAGCGACACCAGCCAGCGCCACAGTGCCATCAGAGCCCCCTACCGTGATCGACGATCGGGTAGCCGTCATCGCCAATCGCGTGTTGCACGATGCGTGCGTCGTGGCGATGCTCTGGCGGTTGCTCTGCGAACGCGGCCACCCAGAGCAACGCCTTTGCGGCACGTGCGATCCACGACAGCACCGGCCGGTCGGGAGGCTGCGGCGTCGTCGGCGTGGCAACACATACACCGAGAGCAAAGGCGGCGATCACTGCAAACGCGGTCGATCGGTCAACGGTCATGGAAACACCTTGTCGGGCAGTGATGGAGCCAAGAATCCGCCATTGTCGAGATCACGCCAGCCGAACCCGGCGACCGAGCCGACGGCGTAGGAGTCCGGCTGCGAGCCAAGCATCCGCTCAACGATCGTGCGACGAACCCAGAATGAGCCCTCCGGCATATCGTCGGGCCACCTTGGACCGCTGATCCATCGCGGCCCCCATGAGTTGAGACAGAGCAGGGCGTCGTCTGGCGAACCGTTCTTGGCGTACCGCACCGCGACAAAGCACATGCAGTGTGCCCAGCTACCGCTCGCGGCTGCGTATCCGTGCTGGTCTCGCACGCTTGCGAAGCCCTGCATCGAGCAGACCGGAACCGGAAACCCGGCTTCGATCGCGGCGGCCGCCTCCGCGAACGTCTTGACCATCGCGACGTTCTGTGCCGGATGCTTCTTTGCGATCGTGTCGAGCTTTCCGCCGTCCCCCTTGCCGCCGTTGCCGTACGCTCCCCATTGTTTCGCGCGGTCTGGCGAATATGTGAGCAGATCGTGCCCGCCAACCTGCTCGCGGTAGACCACGCCCCAGTCACGCACCCATCGGGCGGCGGCAGCGCCGTACGATCCATCGGACCATCCGCCAACTGGTGACGAACCGTCGCCGCTTCGGCCGCGGGC
>RFNS01000113.1 GCA_009927055.1 Alphaproteobacteria bacterium
CCCAGTTACGTGTGTTAGTGAACTCGAAGGTATCGTCTGAATGCACGTATCCCATAACAGTATTCTGATACTTGATCGTAATCACCCCGCCGTTACCCTCGTAGTAGTACCGCCTGTCACTGTACCTACGCAGACCCAACGGGTACTCCTTACCCTGAGTACCGTTGTATGGTTTGTTGGCTACAACTACGTTCTGAGGATGCTTTGAGTAATAGCCCAATCGCTTCAGTGTTTCAAACGTAGGCTTAATAAAATCCTCGTAGCTCTTACGCGGATATATGTCAAAGAAAGCCATATTATTTCTCCATGAATACTTTTTTGCCGACAGGCACTTCAAGGTCTTTGTTATGCGTAATCATCCACAACAGCGGCGACTGATGCTTCCAATCGATACGTGACTCGACATGGCCGTCAGTAAAGAGAATCACGCAATCCACGTTCGTGTTCTTGCTAATTAGGTATTCACTTACGCATGAAACTCTCGTTCCACCCCCACCGACCGGCTTGAGCATGTGCTCCAGTCCGGTGTAGTTGCCTGAAAATACTTGTTCGCCATGAACGTGAGCATCCCACCAGACCACGCGAACTTTGTCGGGATTGACGCTTTCACAGATAGAGACCAGTTCTGTAGCGAACTCAGTCAGCTCTGCCGCACCTATTGACCCGCTCGTGTCGATGGCAACAACTACATCCCCGATAGTCTCGCTGATGGCCGAGGGAACATAGATGTCGTTCGCAACCATCCTACGGTTGTATCTACGCCAAGAATATTCTTGCTTACCATTGCACGCGGCATTGACAAACTCAAGTAGTGCTTCCTTCCAGTTGATCTTAGGATTCAACAGCTCGTCGATGTTACGTGGCTTGTCCCCGCCCAAGATGCCAGCCAAGATACCGCCTTGACGCAGAGCACCGTCGATCTTTTCGGATACTTCTTTCTCGTCGTAGCCTGCACCCGCTTCGATGTCATGCTCGTCAAAGTTCTTACGGTTCCTGATTGCTTCCTCGATGTTGGTTGGCGTGGGATCTGTCTGACCTTTAAGTTGCTTATCACCTTGGCGTGAACCGCTATCTTGGCAGTCACCTTGTCCACCATCTTGGTTGCCTTCTTTCTCTTGCTTGTCTTTCTCTTTCTTCAGATAGTCAAATACCTGAACCACGTTCCAATTACGGAACATGGGATTCCAAAGCCAGCCTTCACCTATGAGAATGTCTGGGGTGTTCCAACGTACGATGATGTCATTGACGACAAAGTCTGCGGCCATGTTCGCAAGCACCCTATCCTCATTGAACAGCCGCTTGTAGTGTGTGATGTGACGCAGAAACTTGTGGCCTACCTCGTGCATAACCGT
>RFNS01000176.1 GCA_009927055.1 Alphaproteobacteria bacterium
CAACCTCGGCCAAGAAAGTTACCAACTGAATCTCGATGGTCTTTAGGTCCTTTTGGGTCGGTTCATAGCGAACGATGAATAACTGTAGATGGTCAGGAAGCCTTGGGTCGAAACTTACAAAGTCGCACCAAGTCCGTCCTGTAACGATGAGCTGCGTAAGCATTTGCGGTTTGTATTTAGCCGGAACCTCCTTAGAAATAAGATAGTCAACATGGGTATTTGAGTTGGGACATTTGATCTCGATCAGGCCGCTGCCTGCAAAGCCATCAGGAGACGCTCCAAGCCATTTTATGGTTGGGTGCTTATGAAACCCTGTCTGCTCCACAAAAACGCCCGTATGGGCCTCATAAGCGGCTCTGGCGATGGGTTCTTGCTCTGTACCCCGCTGCATAGCCGCATTTGTAAACGATTCGGTTTGCAAGCCGGTCAGCCTTTCGGTGACGAGTTGGATCGCGTAGTTTCTTCTTGTTGCGGTTCCTGCTTTCGCAATCGCATCCGAGGCCCGACTCGCAGTCAGATGACCAAGCCTTTCTTTGAACCACTCTTCACTTCTTTGTTCCATTCGTAACCCCTAAAAGTCCGTTTTCGATCAGTGTGTGTAATGTTCTCAAGTGCGCTGCATCCCAAAGTTCTCGACGTTCGTCTCTAGTCAGTTTTGCGCCTTGGTCTAATTCTGAATGACATCGAAAGCACAAAGACGCAACTAAAGTATCAGAGACCTTCAGGCCCATGCCTTTGCCTTCGTTTCTATGAGCTGCGACCACAGTTCCGTCATCTGTGCCGCAGTGCTGGCACGGAATAAACCGGCAGACCTCAAGCAGCTTCTTGTTTCGATACACGCTTCATCTTCCTTAGATCCAGCTCGGCATCCTTCATTTCATCGGTCCAAATCAAGCCCTTTTCGAGCGCGTAGGCTAGGACTTGCTCCACGAAGTCTGAAAAGTCGTTCACGGTCAGATCGGTTGTGGTTGGTTCGAGTTCTTTTATTGATCCGCAGGGCAGCTCAACAACACGACCAACCAAGTACCGGTTTTTTGCCCATTCGTGCCAGATGTCGCGGTCGTACTTAGCGTCTGCTAGTTGTTCAGAACATCCCTGGAGCAAAGCCCAGTAAAACCGATTCTGAGCCGCTGATCGAGGTGGCTTGGTAACTTGTATCATGTGACCGAGTTCTGCGCCTTGCACGGCCTCTAAAGCCGTCCTGCGGTCATTCTCCGTCGTCAATATAATTCGCACGGTTTTTTCTCCACCAGTTAAAGTTTGCTCTGAAAGCTCTTCTTGCTATGTCTGGAAACTTATCGTGCCGTTCCGCAAACATTGCCTCGACAAGCCTTCGTCTGAACTCGGGTCCGTCAACGTCC
>RFNS01000270.1 GCA_009927055.1 Alphaproteobacteria bacterium
GCAGGGTGCTGCTGGATCACAAGGTGTTCAGGGTGCTGCTGGAGCTCAAGGTGCTGTTGGAGCACAGGGCAATCAAGGAGTTCAAGGAGCACAAGGTGTACAAGGAGCACAGGGTTTAGTAGGGGTTCAGGGAGCTACTGGAGCACAAGGTGTGCAGGGAGCGCAAGGTGCTTCTGGTTCTAGAACCTATAATGTTACAAATAGTGGGGCTAGTTCTTATACGATTGATGGGGGATCTAATCCTACACTAACATTGATCAAAGGGTTCACATATACGTTTAATGTTAATGCTCCTGGTCATCCATTTTGGATCCAAACGGTATCTGGTGGATACAGTGCAGGAAACATTTACAACACTGGAGTAACAAATAACGGTACTGATAATGGTATCATCACATTTGCAGTTCCTTATAATGCACCTAGTACTCTTTATTATTATTGTCAATACCATTCATCAATGGGTGGTACGATCAATATCAACGAAACTGGACCATCTGGAGTTCAAGGAGCACAAGGTGTACAAGGAGCACAAGGTTTAGCAGGGGCTCAAGGATCAGCGGGAGCACAAGGTGCTGCTGGAACAGCTGGTGTACAAGGAGCACAAGGTTTAGCAGGGGCTCAAGGAGCGTCTGGAGCACAAGGTGCTGCTGGAACAGCTGGTGTACAAGGAGCACAAGGTGTACAAGGAGCGCAAGGTTTAGCTGGTGCTCAAGGATCGATTGGTGCGCAAGGTGTACAAGGAGCAGGTGGATCGCAAGGTGTGCAAGGAGCGCAAGGTTTATCTGGATCACAGGGTGCTCAGGGTGATACTGGCGCCAATGGTGCACAAGGAGCGCAAGGTTTACAGGGTGCAGTTGGTGCGCAAGGTGTGCAGGGATCTGTTGGTGCGCAAGGTGTGCAAGGAGCGCAAGGGTTATCAGGAAATCAAGGTGTGCAAGGTGCGATAGGAGCGCAAGGAGTTCAGGGAGCTGTAGGTGCGCAAGGTGTGCAAGGATCTCAGGGTTTGCCTGGTGTGCAAGGTGCGCAGGGGGTACAAGGAGCGCAAGGTGTACAGGGATCGATTGGAGCGCAAGGTGTTGTAGGTGCACAGGGTGCTGTTGGTGCGCAAGGAGCAGCAGGTGTGCAAGGTGCTGCTGGTGTGCAAGGTGCGCAAGGCGTGCAGGGGTCGACAGGTAGTGGTGTCCAGGGATCGCAGGGGGTGCA